>JAFXNB010000098.1 GCA_017529935.1 Selenomonadaceae bacterium | reverse complement strand
CGGAACTTCTTTAAGCGACGTTTCGACTTGCCGCCCGATGAACGGTATCGACGCGATGACTAGCGGGACGATTGCCGCCGTCGTTCCGATTGCCGAGCCGACGATAAATCTTGTCAGCGGAATTATCGCCACCATTAAAATTATAAACGGGATTGAGCGCACGGCGTTGACGACCGAACCGACCGTTTGATTGATAAAAATATTTTCTAGGATTTGTCCCTTAGCCGTCGTGTGAAGTAAAACTCCCAGCGGCACGCCGATTGCCGAGGCTATTGCCATTGACACGACGACCATATAAATTGTTTCGCCGAGGGCTTTACTGAGCAACGGAAATATTTCTGCGAACATAGCCAATCACCTCCACCCGCACATCTTCGCCGCCCAAAAAATTTAGAGCACTGTTAATCGCGTCGTCCGCGCCGCTCAAGCCGATAATAAACCGTCCGAAGGGCACGCCGTGAATTTCGTCCAAGTTGCCGAAAAGCATCGTGCACTCCACGCCCTTGCAAGCGCGAATCATTTTTGCAAGGACGGGGTCGTCGGCTCTGTCGCCCAAGAAAATCAAGCGCAGGAGTAAAAAACTGTCGGGCGTCCTGTCTGGAGAAATTTCGTTGCCGCGGAAGGCGGCGGGCAAGTCGTTCGACAAAAGGACGCTGATAAATTCCTTAGTGATTTTGTGTTGCGGATTGGTGAACACGTCGAGCACGGAGCCGCGCTCGGCAATGACGCCGTCGCTGATAACCGCAACTTTGTCGCAAATGTCTTTTATAACCTGCATTTCGTGAGTAATGACGACGACGGTCAGTGCGAGTTTTTGATTAATGTCTTTAATCAGCGCGAGAATAGATTTTGTCGTCTGCGGGTCGAGGGCGGAAGTTGCTTCGTCACAAAGGAGCACTTTTGGATCGTTGGCGAGTGCACGAGCAATTCCGACGCGCTGTTTCTGCCCGCCGGAAAGTTGCGAGGGATATTGATTAGCTTTGTCGCTTAAGCCTACGAGTTCAAGGAGCGGACGAACTTTTTTATCAATCTCCGCCGCGCTCGTGCCGGAAAGTTTCAGCGGGAAGGCAATGTTATCGTAGACGGTCGCCGAGCTTAGCAAGTTGAAATGTTGGAAAATCATTCCGATATTTTTTCGGGCGGCGCGCAGTTCACTTTCCGTCAAAGCCGTCATGTCTTGCCCGTCGACGAAAACTTTTCCTGCCGTCGGTCGCTCCAACATGTTGATACAGCGCACGAGCGTGGACTTGCCCGCGCCGCTAAGCCCGATTATCCCATAAATTTCCCCGCGAGCAATTTCCAAGTCAATGCCCTTGAGCGCGTGCACTTTTCCCGACGGGCTGTCGTAAATTTTTTCTATGCCAGAAAGTTTTATCAAGCGTTACACCCCTTTATCGTTTCAGATAGCGATACAGCGCGCCCAATAAATTTGCGTCGTTGTGATATTTGCAGGCGACGATTTCGGGGCGTGGCAAATAGGGCGGCATACTTTTATAGAGTTCGTCAATTTTATCTTGAACGGCGTCGATAAAACTTTTTTGCTTGCTGATACCGCCGCCGAGGGCAAAACGTTCGGGGTCGAAGAGCATTTGCAGATTGAAAATTTTTACCGCGATGCCGTGGGCATATTGATACAGCGCGTCGAGCATGTCGTCATCGTTTTCGTTGATTAAATCAAAAATCATTTCGCCCGTAACTTCGTCGGGTTCCATGCCCAAAATTTTAGCGCAATTCTTTTGGAAGGCTCGCGCACTTATGTCGTTGGCGTAAAAATTTTTATCGGTGCCTATGCCGTTGAGTGTGAAGGAGACTTCGCCCGCGCAGTTGTGAATCCCGCGATAAATTTCCCTGTTGTGAATGAACGCGCCGCCGACCATGCTCCCGAAGACCAAGACAAAAGAATCGCGCACATCGGCGAGATTGCCCGTTCGAGTTTCGGCAAGAGCCGCGCAGTTGGCGTCGTTTTCAATCGTGACGCGGACGCCGCACGCGCGTTGGAGTTCTTCGGCTATGCAATGCCCGTTATTGAAGCTGAGAAGTTCGCTAGCCAGACAAATGCCGCGCTCGGAATCGATAAGCCCCGGCATCGAGACGGCGATACCTTCCAAATTATCATGCGCGTTAAAAATGTCGACGATACATTTTATAAACTCCTTGTGATTCTTTTTTGGCGTCGGAATTTTATTCCGCTCCTTTATCTTGAATCTATATACTCAGCTCACTAAGGCGTATTTCGTGAACGTGCCGCCGATGTCTATCGTCAAAATATTTCTCACAGCCATACCTCCCACAAAAAAATTTCGCCCTAACGATAAGTCAAGGCGAAAGGATTTGTCAATGATTTTTTTAGCGGGCGAATAAAACGCATTCTTCATAATTTGGCATATCAACTGCCAGTTCAAAATAATTCAGCATGTCAACTGTATTTTTCGAGAACCAATCCGCAATATCTTCTGGTGTCGTGGCGTATTGCCGCAGGGCGAATTCATAATCGGGGCGAATCGACTTTATAAAATTTGTCAACGTCCAAAAGTCGTCGAGCTTGTGATAGGCACTGAGCGCGAGAATCGGCTTGAATTGCGCAATGGTAATCGCCGCGCCTTTCAAAATGTCAAGCTCCGCGCCTTCCACGTCCATTTTAATGAAATCGACACGCGGCAGATTTTTTTCGGCGACGTAGCTGTCGATTGTCGTAACGAACGCCGTTTCCGTCCCGTTTCTATCCAAGCGACTTGCAGCATCGCCTTTAGCGTTGTAATTCATTTCACATCTGCGGGAGCCGAGAGCGAGATTTTCGACAGTAAAATTTTTTTCAGCGGCGAGCTTTGTTGCGCGTTCATAGTTTTTCTTGTCCATCTCGAAACCGTAAACTTTGCAGCCCATGTTCACGAAGCGCAAAGACGTTGCGCCGTCAAAAGCTCCGCAATCAATGACAATGTCACCTGTTTTCGGTAAAAAGCCGTGGCAAATGTATTGCGGCGTGTTCGCGTAGTTGACTAAGCTTTGCTGATTCGTAATGCAACCGAGCCAATAGCCGCAAAAAGTTTTCTTAGATTCTTCGTCAATCAGCGACTCGTAGACCGCTTGCAATTCGGGCAGGTGCCGCATAAAAATTTCAAAAACTTTATCGCAGGACATTCCTCTTATGTAAGCTTGCGCAAAAATTTTGGCGTCGCCGAGAAATTTTTTTGCAAACTTAAATCCCAGCGGGTCAAAGGTGAAAACACATTCGGGCTTGGGAAAAATTTTCGCGGCTTGGCTCACGTGAACGACTTCAAAGTCAAGGTTGACTGGGGGGGTAGAATCAACGACGACAAGATTAGTGATGTTCAATCCTTGCACACGAAAATTTTTCACGGTCTCGACGGCTTGAGCAATCGGTTCCATGGAAAGAAACGCGACGGGAAATTTTTTCTCGACGAATTTATTCATGACGACGGAAAATTTTTCCTCGTAAACCTGCTGAATGAGTCTGACGAAATTTTTCAAAACAAAGCCTCCTAAGCGGAAAGATTTTCTTCGAGCGGGAAAATTTGCGGACGCTCCTCGCCCTTTATGCAAGCCTCGGTTATCAAGACGCGGCGCGGCTCTTCGGTCTTGGGAATTTCAAACATCACGTCGAGCATCACGTCTTCGATAATCCCCTTGAGCGAACGTGCGCCGGTCTTGCGTTCGATTGCCATTTTGGCGACTTGCCGCAGTGCCGCTTCCTCAAACTCCAGCTTGACATTGTCCATCGCCAAAAGTTTTTCGTATTGCTTGACGGGCGCGTTTTTCGGCTCGGTTAAAATTCGGAGCAAGGCGTCTTCGTCGAGCGTTTCCAGCGTGCAGATAACCGGCAGCCGTCCGATAATCTCCGGAATAATTCCGTACTTCATCAAATCTTCCGGTCGCACCTGATGAATCAGCTCATTGAATTTTTTATCGGTGTCCTCTTTGGAAGGAATTTCGGAGCCGAAGCCGATATTGCTGTCGCCTTTGCGAACGCGCTTCTCGATAATTTTTACTATGCCGACGAACGCGCCGCCGACGATAAACAAAATATTTTTCGTGTCAACTTTAATCGTGGGAGCTTCGGGGTGCTTGCGTTGTCCGCGCTCCGTGAATTCAACGACGCTACCCTCTAACATTTTCAATAAACCCTGCTGAACGCCCTCGTGCCCAGGGTCGGCGGTTATCGAATTATTCGCGCCGGATTTGCGCGCTATCTTGTCGAATTCGTCCAGATAAATAATTCCGTGCTCGGTCTTTTCAATGTTCCTGCCCGCCGCGTAGTAAAGATTGCGCACGGCAACTTCCACGTCCGCGCCGACGAAGCCCGCCTCCGTCAAGCTTGAGGCGTCCGTCACGGCGAAGGGAATATCCAAAAGTTTCGACAGGTGATTGAGCATGGCGGTCTTGCCGCAACCAGTCGGACCCATGATTATCACGTTCGATTTGTCAATTTCCTCGTCGCCGCCGCGATTGTCCAAATCGTACTTCATGCGCTTGTAGTGATTATACGCCGCCACGGAGAGAATTTTTTTCGCGCGCTCTTGCAAAACTATAAATTCGTCGAGATATTCTTTGATGACGTGCGGCTTGTTCTTCGCCAAAAGTTCGCCGAGCACATTGTTAAAACTTCTTTTGTTGGAGCGGGCGTTGCGGTTCTCGTCTTCCTGTATGAATTCGTAAATATTTTTGATACAACTTTTGCAAATGCCGAAGCCCGTATTGGGGTCGAGGACGGGCATATCGGAGCGGCTCTGAATTTTGACGCGCCGCCCGCACATACTGCAATGATAACTTTCGATTGCCATATGGGAAATTCTCCTTTGTTCTCTGTCAATAAAAAAACTTGCAATAAAAATTCACAGCGCGTATAATACACCCTGCGCGGTTTTTGCGTCAACTGTATTTAGGGGGTGTCAAGCATGAAAGAAAAAATTCATCCGCAGTACTTTGAAGCGACGGTTACTTGCGGTTGCGGCAATACTTTTAAAACCGGCTCCACGAAAAAAGAATTGCGCGTGGACGTTTGCTCGAAATGCCATCCGTTTTTCACGGGGCGTCAGCGCGATGTTAAAGCGGGCGGTCGCATTGAAAAGTTCAACAGACGCTACAAAAAATCTTGAGCGAAAATTTTTCAGGCAGGGTGAACGTCGCCCTGCTGTTTTGTTTTGAAGGAGAAATTTTATGGAAAAACCAATCGTCGGTGGACAAGCGGTTATCGAAGGCGTGATGATGCGCGGCTTCGGCAAGGTGGCGACGGCGGTGCGCGAACCCGACGGCAATATCAACGTGCAAGTCAAGCCCGTCAGTTCGATAGCCGACCGCTACCCGATTTTAAAGTTGCCACTCCTGCGCGGCGCGGTGAGTTTGTTTGAATCGCTGATTTTAGGCATGAAGTCATTATCATTTTCGGCGCAGGCGGCCGGCGAGGAGGACGAGCAACTTTCCGACCGAGAATTAATCGGCACGATAATTTTGGCAATCGCGCTGGCGTGCGTGCTGTTCTTGGCGATACCGACCTTTGCTGCGAAATTTTTCCGCACGCTGACAGACGACCCGATAATTTTAAATTTGGCGGAAGGATTTTTGCGGCTGATAATTTTTCTGGCGTATCTATTCGCAATCTCGCGCATGAAAGATATTCAGCGCGTCTTCCAATATCACGGCGCGGAGCACAAAACAATTTTCTGCTATGAAGCGGACTTGCCGCTGACCGTCGAGAACGTAAAAAAATTTCCGCGCCTACATCCCAGGTGCGGAACTGCTTTTCTGTTAATCGTCATGCTTGTGAGTATTTTTGTATTCGCGTTCCTCGGCTGGCCGGATTTGTGGGAGAGAATTTTGTCGCGAATAATTTTGTTGCCGGTGGTGGCAGGGCTGTCGTATGAAATAATCCGCTTCTCCGCCCGCTCGCAAAATTCGTTCGTAAAGCTGGCGACGTTGCCGGGGCTGTGGTTGCAATATTTGACGACACGCGAGCCCGATGATTCAATGATAGAAGTTGCGATAAAATCTTTGGAGGCTGTCACTCCTCCTCCGCAGACGGAATATTAATTTCGGGTGCGTCGAAAGTTTTATCCAGCGCGAGAATTTTATTTTCGACGACGTTATATTGAACGTGCTGATATTCTTTGCCGTCGAGTTCCACGCCGTCGGCGAACTTAACTTTTTTCTCCGCCTTGAGCGTGATGTTGCCGTAGAAGTCCACGATTTTATCGCCCCAATTAAAAACAGCCGTGTCCGAATTTATCGCGACACTTTTTTTATTTTCAAATTTAACATCGCCCGTGACTTCGGCGGTTTTCGTTTGCCACTGCAGATAGGCGCGTTCGCAGCTGAAAGTTATATTTTCCTGCTTGAGCTTGACGTTGCCCTCCGCCCAACACTTTTGCTTGACGACGCTGACAATAGCCTCGTCCGCCGTGACAATCGCCTTGAAGCCGTGATTGTCCGCCGCGACGTGAACATTGCCCTTCAAAACGTAGACGCCTCTAAAAATGTCAAAGTAAGTTTCGCCCGCAGAAATCTCCGGCATGGCGGCAAAAGTTTTTCCTTGTGCGATAAAAATCATCAGCAACGCAAGCCCCAAAATTTTTAGTGTTCTCATGAAAGTTCCCTCCTCATTAACTGAACGAATATTAAAGTTGCGTCGACGACCGCCGCGATTAAAACTATCAGCACGATTGAATCCATTTCGATTTTGCCCGCCGAATTCAGCACGGGCGACGGGTGCAGGGAAAAGTACATGCGCGGAATTATGAAGACCAGGAACGGCACAGTCAAGACGCTCAACAGCGAATAGACCGCCGAAACTTTTGCACGAACTTTTTCATCGGAGACCGCAGCCCGCAATGTCAGATACGCGCCGTAAATAAGAATCAGCACAAAAATTGTCGTCTGCCGCGGATCCCAATTCCAATACGCCCCCCATGTCAGTTTGCTGAAAATCGCGCCGCTTATTGTCGACAGCAACACGAAGATAAATCCCAAGCGCGCCGCTCGCGCACTTAATTTATCGAACGAAAAATTAAACGTCCGTAAAAATTTCGCGGCGAAAAATGCGCTGGCAAAGAACGCAATGACCGCAACCCACGCCGTCGGCACGTGAAAGAAAATTATTTTCGCCAAATCGCCCAGCCCTTTTATCGGCGGCACAAAAAAAATTATCGCCGCGCAAATCGCCAGCGTCAGCAAGATTAAAATTTTATTCATGAAAAATCCTCACAAGTAATCGTAAAGAATTGAAGCCGCAGTTATCAAAATCAAATTGAACGCCGCCATGACGACGAGTGAACTTGAATCGAACGCGCCGCCCGTGAATGATAATTCCGTTAAACTTATCGCGGGCAAGAAAATCGGCAACGTTATCGGGAAAAGCAAAATCGGGAATAAGCCGCCCTTGACCGTCGCCGAAGTCGTTAGAGCCGCCGTCAACGTGCCCGCCGCTGCAATTCCAATCAGCCCCAGCAAAATCGTCGCGAGTAGCAGGAAAAAATTTTCGGCGGTGACATCGAACAGGATTAAAAATATCGGCAGGATAAAAATCGTCAGCGCGACCAGCGACAGCAGGACGTAAATCATTTTCCCGAATAGAATTGCCTGCGCGTCGGCGTAAAGTTTCAGCGTCGGGAGCGTGCCGGCTTGCGCTTCGTCGTCGAAAGTTCCGGATATGCCCGCACTTGCCGCGAAAAATATCACGACCCACAGCAACGCCGCTAAAAATTTTGCTTCAACAAAAATGCCGCCCGTCGATAAGCTTAAGCTCGCCACAGCTGTCAGCGCGAACATCATCATCGCCGCGAAAGTTGCCCGCCGCCGCATGCCGATTACAAAATCTTTTTGGACGATCGCCGCGATTTGTTCAAAGCGGGAGTTTGATAATTTCATCGCAAATATTTTCCTCCGCGCGGTCGTTCGTGGCAAGTAAAATAATTTTATCGGGCTTGGCGGCTTGAATTTCACGGAAAAATTTTTCGCGCCCGTCGTCGTCAAGGTTGGCGGTCGGTTCGTCGAGGAGCCAAATATCCGCATCGACGCTCAAAAGAATCGCGAACTTCAGCCGTTGCCGCATGCCCGTGGAAAAATTTTCTGCGCGGACGTTGCCAAAAGTTTTTAAATCTAAGCCGACACGTTCGCCGAGTTCGTAAATTTTTTCGGCGGATAAAGTTTTGCCTCTGAGTTTCGCGAAAAAAAATAAATTCTCTTGCGCCGTCAAGTTGTCGTAAATTTTCATTTCGGGAGCAACGGCGGCGATTTTTTTATCGGCAGGAAAATTCACTGCGCCGCTGTCAGGACGAATAATTTTCCCCGCGAGCTTGAGGAAGGTTGACTTGCCCGCGCCGTTCGCACCCGTCACGCCGATAACTTTGCCGCCGCGCATATTCAGCGAAATATTTTTAAACAGCTCTTGCCGCCCGAAACTCAAGCTCACGTCGTCGAAGACAATCACTGAAGCATATCCTTGTTGAGCCGCATCCACCGTTCGCCGCATTCGACAAGCCCGTCCGCCTGCATTTGCGAAATTTCCCGCGTCAAAGCCGAACGGTTGCACTCCAATTCTTTGGCGAGCTGAACGCGTCCCGGCACGCGCACTTTCTCCGAATTTTGGCGGCGTTCGCGTTGAAGCAGATATAAAATCATTCGTTCGCGTAGAGTTTTTTGGCTGAGCAGTTCGACTTTTTGCATCATCAAAACATTTTTGCGGCTGAAAGTCTCCAGCAAATTTTTCATAACGATTCCGTGCATGCGTCCGAGTTTGGGACCCGCGACTAAAAGCGCGCGATAGGGTAGCCACATAATCGTTGCGTCGGTTGTGAGCTGAACGCTCGTTGCGACTAAATCTTCGCCGAGGATAGCCGATACTGTCCCGAACATCGCGCCGCTTTCGAGTGAGTGCCCAACCGATTCATTGCCGAGCCGGTCTAGCGCAAGGAGTTGAGCCTCGCCGCTGACAATCACGCCGATATTTGCGTTGGGCGCGAACGCCTCCAGAACTCTTTCTCCGCGCGGATAACTTTTGACGGTCGTCCCCGTGAATTTCATAAACTGTTCAATCTCCTCCGGCAACAAATCTTTAAAGAGCGGGACGCCGCGCAATTCTTCACCGGTCAACGCCGCTCACCTCCCTATAAAAATTTTTCCGATTATATCACCGCGAATTTTATCACACTGTTATAAATGTCACAACGTCTGCTTGAAATTTTCGGCGGCATTGACTAAACTGCAAACATGGAGGAGGGAAAAATTTTGAAACAGATTACGATTATCGGGGCGGGCGTCGTCGATGTATTGGCGGGCGCGGTCGACGAGAAAATTTTTTCGCGCAGTTCGACGCCCACGGATTTTATTAAAATTTCTTTCGGCGGCGACGCACTTAACGAGGCTGTGGCACTTTCGCGGCTGGGAAAAAAAGTTCAATGGATTAGCAAAGTCGGCGACGACGACGCGGGACGCAGAATTTTAAATTACGCTAAGGAAAACGGCGTGGATATTTCCCGCGTGAAAGTTGAAGCGGACTTGGAGACGGGCGTCAATGTTGTTTTGGTTGACGAGCGCGGCGAACGACATTTTTTGACGAATCCGCGCAGCAGTCTGCGGAAGTTGGCGGCGGAAGATATTATCCCGCACGTCGACGGCATGGGCGAAATTGTTTGCCTGGCGAGCATGTTCGTTTCACCGCTGTTAGACATTGCCGCGACGGAAAAAATTTTCAAGCTGATAAAATCCACGCCGCGAATTTTGGCATTCGACGCGACACGAGCTAAGCGCGGAGAAACTTTGGACGATTTGGCTCCGCTGTTAAACTGCGCGGATTATTTTTTCCCGAACGAGGCAGAACTTGCGACGTTGACGGGCGCGACTGACGTTCAAAAAAATATTTCGGCGTTGCTCAATAACGGGCTGAAATGCGCGGTCGTCAAGCGCGGCGGCAACGGCTGCATTATCGCCACGAAGGGAGCGCAAATTGAAATTCCCGCTTACCACGTCGAAAAAGTTTTGGACACGACGGGTGCGGGCGATAGTTTTGCGGCGGGCTTTTTATGGGCGTTGTCGGAAGGCTGGCAACTTGAAGCGTGCGGGAAATTTGCCTGCGCGGCGGCGAGCTGTTCAGTCGAGGCGGTCGGCGCGGTTGACGGCGTCACGTCTCTTGCTAAGGTCATGCGACGTTACAATCGATGCGATTTTTCAGAAAGAATATAGCAATGCCGGATAAAACATTTTTAATTCACAGAGAAATTTTGCGTGATATTTCGGTCGGCGTGATTTATGTCAGCAATGGCAATATTTTATACGTCAATCCTGCTGCATTGGAAATTCTCGGCAAAAAAGAATCGGAGTTAATCGGAAAAACTTTTGCGGAATGTTTTTTTGAATACAGCGAGAACGACGACTTTAATCAAACGATTTTGGAAGTTATTTACGATTCGAGCCACAAATACGAACAGATGGTTCAATATTTTACGGGAACGGAGATTAAACATCTGCATATTCGCACGTCGTCTTTAAAAATTAATTCCGAATCAACGGGCATAATAATTTTAATGGACGACGTAACGGAATTGATGAGACTGCGCGGCGTGGTACTTGACTTGCAAAAAATTAAGGAAATCAATCGGCAATTAAGCACTTCGCGCGACTTTTACAAAAGAAATTCCGAAACGGATAATCTTACCGGGCTTTTAAACAAAATAACTTTTGAGAATAAAGTTTCTGAATACCTTAATGAAACGAGGGAAAATTTGCGGGCGTTTTTCGTGATAGACCTTGATAATTTCAAAAAAGCAAATGATACGCATGGTCATCAGTTCGGCGATTTAATTTTAAAGGAATTCGCGGAGAATTTTCGAGAAATTTTTAAATCAAATGGAATAACGGGGCGATTTGGCGGCGATGAATTCGTAGCACTGCTGAAAAATGTTGTGGATAGGGAAACTGTGTTAGAAATTGCGCGTTCTATAGTGAAAATGGCGCGGGAGTTAAAATCTTCGGAGATTACAGCGAGCGTGGGCGTTGCTATTTTCGACGGCGCAGAAAAAAATTACTCGGAAATTTTTGCGGCGGCGGATAAATCGGTTTATGTGGTTAAAGCGCAAGGCAGAAACGGTTTCAGCATTAACGGGACGGCAAAACAGAGCTGTTAAGTCCTAGATAACGCGCCATAAATTTTGACAAAGGCAAGCGGCTTGAATATAATTGACGCGCAAACAATTTTCAGCACTTAGACCTAACAACTTTGCAAAGGGGTGGCGGCAATGGATTTCGGAATGACTTCAGCGGGAGAATCGTGCGGGGTGTTCGGCATGTACGACCTCGACGGCGGCGACGTGGCTACGACGATTTACTACGGGCTTTACGCCTTGCAACATCGCGGGCAAGAAAGCGCGGGCATAGCGGTAACGGACACGGCAATTAGGCGCGACAAAGTTTTCTGCCACAAGGCTCTTGGGCGCGTCAATGAAGTTTTCAACGCGGAAAATATCGCCGCGCTCGACGGTAACTTGGGCGTGGGGCACGTGCGCTATTCGACAGCGGGCGCGTCCACTCCCGAAAATTCCCAGCCGCTCGTCTTAGCTTATATCAAGGGCACGCTCATGCTTGCGCACAACGGCAACTTAGTCAACGCGCCGCGCTTGAGGCGGGAACTTGCGGCGGGCGGCGCGATTTTCCAGACGACTATCGACACGGAGACAATCGCCTATCACATTGCCCGCGAACGTGTCAAAAGTCGTTCCGTGCAAGAGGCGACTGTCCGCGCCCTAAAAAAAGTTCAAGGTTCGTATTCATTGGTAGTTGCCAGCCCGCGAAAATTAATCGGTGCCCGCGACCCGTGGGGTTTTCGTCCGCTCGTTTTAGGCAAGCTCGGCAATGCTTATATAATTACCTCGGAGACCTGCGCCCTGGAAACTATCGACGCGGAATTTATTCGCGACGTGGAGCCGGGCGAAGTCGTCACGATTTTTCACAACGGCAGAATCGAATCCAACATGGAACTCGCCCTGCCCAAAGAAAAATCTGCGCGGTGCGTCTTCGAGTATATTTATTTCTGCCGCCCCGATACGACTTTCGACGGCATGAGCGTCACGCATTCTAGAATCATCGCGGGGAAACTTTTGGCGCGTGTACACCCCGTCGAAGCCGATTTAGTCGTCGGCGTCCCCGAATCGGGCAACATGGCGGCGGTCGGCTACTCCATGGCGTCGGGCATTCCCTACGGCATCGCCTTTACTAAAAATACTTACGTCGGTAGAACTTTTATCAAGCCGCAACAGTCAAGCCGCATGCAAAGCGTTAAAGTCAAGCTCAACGTCTTGCGCGAGGTCGTCAACGGCAAGCGTATTGTCATGATTGACGATTCGATTGTTCGCGGCACGACGAGCAATAAAATTGTCACCATGCTCAAGGAGGCGGGCGCGGCTCAAGTTCACATGCGCGTTTCAAGTCCGCCCTTCTGCCACCCGTGCTATTTCGGCATAGACATTCCGAGCCGCGAACAACTCATCGCGCACAATCGCAGCGTCGAGGAGATTTGTAAAATTATCGGCGCGGATTCTTTAGGCTACTTGCCGATTGGTTGCCTTGATGAAATGGTTGGCGGGCGACCGATTTGCACGGCATGCTTCAGCGGCGATTACCCGATACCGCCGCCCACTGAGGATATTCGCGGCGAGTATCTTAAATAAATTTTAGGAGGATTTAATCATGAGTTTCTTGGAATTGGCAAAGGCGCGTTATTCGTGCAGGAAGTTGACGGACAAGCCGATTGAGCCGGAAAAAATCGAACGCATTTTGCAGGCGGCGATAGCGGCACCCACGGCGAAAAATCTTCAACGCTACACGCTCTGGAAAATTCAATCGCCCGAAGCTTTCGACAAGCTCAAGCAGGCGACGCCCTACACGTTCGGCTCGGCATTGGCAATCGTCGTCGGCGCGAAAAAGGACGGAGCATTTGACCGCCCGTTTGACAACAAAAATTTCGCGGAGATTGACGCGGCGATTGTCGCAACACATTTAATGCTTGCCGTTCAGGACGAGGGCTTAGGCACAACTTGGGTCGGCTGGTTCGACGCGCCAAAAATGCAGGTGCTTTTCCCCGAAATGCAAGACTATGAACTAATTGCCGTATTCCCGATTGGCTATCCCGCTGAAAGTGCAAAACCTGCCTCCCGTCACGCTGAACGCCGCCCGCTTGAAGAAGTCGTCGTCGAACTGTGAGCAAGCAAAAAATTTTTGGCAGACTCGGCGAAGATTGCGCGGCGAAATTTCTTGAGGCGCAAGGCTACACAATCGTCGCGAGAAATTTTCGGATACGGTCGGCGGAGATTGACATAATCGCGCAACGTCACGGCTTGCCGAACGAGGCAGTCACTCTCCGCAAGCAAAAAAGGATTAGGAACTTTGAGCAAGCAGAAAACTTTTGGCAAATTTGGCGAAGACAGCGCGGCGAAATTTCTTGAAGCGCAAGGCTACACAATCGTCGCGAGAAATTTTCGGATACGTTCGGCGGAGATTGACATAATCGCGCGACGTGACGACGTGCTTGTTTTTGTCGAAGTCAAAGCTCGGTCGGATATTCGTCACGGCTTGCCGAGCGAGGCAGTCACTTTCCGCAAACAAAAAAAGATTATCGAGGCGGCGGGCGTTTTCTTACAAGACGAAAATTTTTCCGAGTGCGCTTGCCGCTTCGACATTGTGGAGGTTTATCTGCGTGGCGATTGCGTTGAAGAAATTAACCACATTGAAAACGCCTTCGAGGTTGAGCAGGATATTTAGAAAGGACTGATAAAATGGAGCCTGTCATTCTGCCATATAAGGGAATGCAGCCAAAGATAGCAAAAGATGTTTTCGTTGCGCCGAGTGCGTCGGTCGTCGGGGACGTGGAGATTGGCGCAGGTTCAAGCATATGGTTCGGTGTCACAGTTCGCGGCGATTTTCAGCCCGTGAGAATTGGCAACTACACGAACATTCAAGACAACTGCACCGTGCACGTCATGGGCGACATGCCAACCGAAATCGGCAACTATGTCACAGTCGGGCACAATGCGATTATCCACTGCCGCTCCATTGGCAACGACTGCTTAATCGGCATGGGTTCGATTATTCTGGGCTATTCGGAAATCGGCAACAACTGCATTATCGGCGCGGGTACGGTCATCACGCAATACAAAAAAATCCCGAACAATTCGCTGGTCTTCGGCAATCCCGCCAAGATTATGCGCGCTCTTCGCGACGACGAAATTGTTGCGCTGAGGACTTCCGCCATGCACTACTACGAGTGCGCCAAAGAATACGTTGTTCATTTAGGCATGAGCGATTGGCTTGAACGGTAAAAAAATTTAAGCGTCGAGATTTCTCCCGACGCTTTTTTTATTTCAGTCTCCGCTGTCTAAGTCAAGCGTTCGCCCAAAAATTTCAGCGCGTGCTTTGATAAAATCTTTAGCCGCCGCGTGCACGATGACTTGATTTATAAAATCGCTCAAGTAGTCGTCGAAAATCCCCGCGCGGTCGCATAACGCCATCAATCGCAAAAAATTTTTTTCGGCGTCAATGTCATATTCAATTCTGTGCAAAAGCCGCGATAAATCGGCGCGGACTTCGGGCGTGAAAATTTCTTTCAGCGCGGCAACTTCGGCCGTGCACTTGCAAGCCTTAACCAACCAAATTTTCGTCATCAAGTCGTCGTTGAAGTTGTCGAAGCCGAAACTTTCCCACTCCTCCGCAGAAAAATTCCCGCGTTCGCCGGGCAGGAAGCGTATCTCTTTATAAAGCGCGTCGTCCAAAAGTTTCACCACGTCAGCTTTAGCCCAAAGTCTTTGCTCGTTGTTGAAAAATTTTCCACGCCGTAACCTCTCCAAAATTCCAATGAAGCGCACGTTATAAAATTGCGTCAACAAAAAGCCCGAATCCTTTAGCAGGTAGTTGAATTTGCGTAGCGTCGTATAAAAATTTTCGCCCGTCGTCAAAACTTGCCGGTCGATTATCAGCTCAAAAACTTTCGGCGCAAATGGCAATTCGTCAACTAAATCTGCGCGGCATTTGTCGCATAAATTTTTTATTGCGGGCGAAAGTTCTGCCGTCATGAAGGCAATCTGCGCGGCGGGCAAAATTTCTCGCAAGCCCTCCAATAGCTCCGCCGCTTCAATCACGAGGACGGGCACGGGCAAAAAATTAGGCGGCACGAAATTTAAAATCTCGCGCCGCTCCAAATCGTTTAACATTTTAATATCCCCAGCTAAAAATAAATTCAATCGGAACCTCCAGCCCCTCCACAATCGAAACGGGCACTTTATACTTGACGTCAGCTTTTTCGTCCTCGTCCAGCAAATTCAAATCTTCCTCTGTCATCAGCGTGTAAACTTCGTCCAAAAAATATTTGCCGTCTTTTAAAAGATAAACCGTGACGCTTTTGGCTCGCGGGTCGATAATCCAATATTCGCGCACGCCTTGCGCCTCGTAAGTGTCCTTCTTAATCGTCAAATCTTTTTTGCGCGTCGAATGCGACAAAACTTCAACGACCATATCGGGTGCGCCGTAAATAGCTTTGCGTCCGGCGAGAATTTGTTCACGATCCTTCAAGACAATACTCAAGTCAGGAATAAAAGTATCCTCGTCGGAAAGGTGAACATCGACGTTATCGAGATAAACATAGCCGCTTTTGTGCGTCACGAAGTAATTGGAAAATGCAAAAAAGAGCCGTGCGATAATCCCGCTGTGGTCAAGATTTGCTGAGGGTGACATAAATTTTTTTCCTCCGATAATTTCATAATATTGATAAAACGGTGCGTCATTGAGCATTTGAATCGGCATTTAAATCGCCTCCAATCGTCCGTAAAAATCGTCGACAAAAGTTTTCGTGTCAGTTAGTTTATCAACAAAAATTTTTTCTGTCAACGCGGCAAGTTGCGCCCGATTTTTAGCCAAATCGACGGCAATTTTTATGTAAGCGTCCGCGTCCGTGACAATCAGCTCGTCAAGCCCGGCAATTCGCAAAATGTCCGCGCCCGTGCGATTGGCGGCAAGTTCTCCGCACAAATTCAGCACCGGTACGCCCATATACAACGCCAGAGCCGTCATCATGCCGCCGGCGTAGGGGAACGTGTCCAAAATCAAATCAATCGCGCCGTAATCCGTGAAAAAATCATCTGCGCCGCGCCGAACTTCCGCCCGCTCAATCCCAAAAGTTTTCAGCCGCTCAATCAAAATTTTTTGTCGGCTTTCAAGCGGCGTCGTGTCTCGGAAAATAATTTTCGCGTCGGGTACGGCGTCTAAAATTTTTTTTACGGCGGCAAGATAATCGTCGCTGAGTTTCATGAAATTATTCAAGCTCCCGAACGTGAAATTTTTGTGCGGAAGAGCGCGGCGGGAATTTTTTTCGCGAATCATGCGGGCGTTCGGGCGGAAGGCAAAGGCGTTTTCCAACGTGAAAATTTTCTCCGTAAAAGTTTCGTCGTGCGCCGTCAAAAAATCGTCGCCGATAAAATAATCAATCGCGTCAAGCCCCGTCGAATCGAAATAGCCGATGCCGCAAAGTTGCACCCGCGCAGGTCTGTACGCCGCGATTTGCAACGTCGCGCCGCCCTCGGTGTGTCCGCCCAAATCTATCAAAATTTCCGCGCCAACGTCGCGAATTTTCTCCGCCGCCTCAAAAAAACTTGTCTCCTCAATTTCAAAATAGCCGTCGACATTGCGGCGAATTTTTTCCGTGAAGGCGTCTTCTTCCGCCGACAAACTCCACGCCGTCACAAAAAATTTTTCGCGGTCGTAATCCGTCAACAACGCCTCATAAAACCTCGCCGCTGATGAATCGCAAAAATTCGGCGACAGGAACGCCACGGAAATTTTTTCTGCAACGCGCTTTATCGGCGGGAAAATCTCCACGTCACGATAGAGCGAATTGTAAACGGCAAGCTCGTGAATCAAAGTCGGCGCGTCGAGTTGCGGCAGATAGTGCAACGCGAACAGATAATTCGAGAAATGCCCGCGTTGACTCCGTAAAAATTTATCCGTGCACGCCGCGTTGAAGTAAGCCTGCGCGGCTCCTTCTGCGTCGCACAAATCGTGGAACGCCGCCCCGATTAATTCATGAACGCGCCATTCGTCCTGTGCCGTCGGCAAAATTTTTTTCAGCCGTTCAAGTGCCTCCTGCGGCTTGCCACTTCCCAATAATTTTCGCGCTGTCTCCATTTCTATCAACCTCCAATGCGGATTTTATCATTTCGGTGCTTGAATGCAAAATGTTTGTAATCGAACGCCCGCGCAGATTTTGCAAAGGTTTGGCAAGTGGTGTATAATTAAAGGCAAAATTTACGGGAGAAAATTTTATGGACAAAAAAATTTTAATGGCGCACGGTGCTGGCGGCAAGTTGAGCGCGGAACTTCTGCACGAAATAATTTTGCCCGCCTTCGACAACGAAATTTTACACGAGCTACACGACGGCGCGAAAATTGGCAAGCTGGCGATGACGACTGACAGTTACGTTGTTCGTCCTATTTTTTTTCGCGGCGGCGATATTGGCAAGCTGGCGATATGCGGCACGGTGAATGATTTGGCAGTCACGGGCGCGGTGCCCAAATACATTTCCGCCGGCGTGATTTTGGAGGAAGGCTTTGACTTTGGCGACTTGAAAAAAATTGTTGCGTCGATGGCGGCGGCGGCGCGTGAAGCTGAAGTTAAAATCGTCACGGGCGACACAAAAGTCGTCGGGCGCGGGCAAGCGGACGGAATTTTTATCAACACTGCGGGCGTCGGCGAGCTGATTGACGGCGTGGACATTTCGGCTAATAAAAATCTGCGCGGGCATGAAAGTTTTGGTGTCGGGGACAATCGGCGACCACGCGACGGCGATACTTGCGGGGCGGCACGGCTTGGAGTTGCCGGAAAATATTAAATCGGACTGTGCGCCGCTGAATAAAATGATTCGCGAAATGCTGACCGTCGAACCGAAAATCGCCATGCTCCGTGACGCGACACGCGGCGGGCTTGCGGCGGTGCTAAATGAAATTGCGGCGGCGGCGAATGTCGGAATTTTGCTTGACGAAGAAAAAATTCCCATTCGCGAGGAAGTGCGCGGCGTCTGCGATATTTTGGGCTTCGACGTTTTGGAACTTGCCAACGAGGGAAAAATTATCGCGGTCGTGCCCGCCGAATCCGCCGAAAAAATTTTATCAGTCATGCGGAAAAATATTTATGGCAAAGACGCGGCGCAAATTGGTGAGGTCGTCACGAAGGCGGCGGGCAAAGTCGGCTTGAGGACGGCGGTCGGCGGCATAAGGATTGTTGACATGCCGACGGGCGAGCTTGTCCCGCGCATTTGCTGACGTGGCAAAAAATTTCCATGCGGAATTATCGCGGTCGTGCCCGCTGAATCTGCCGAGAAAATTTTATCAGTCATGCGGAAAAATATTTATGGCAAAGACGCGGCGCAAATTGGTGAGGTCGTCACGAAGGCGGCGG
>JAFXNB010000097.1 GCA_017529935.1 Selenomonadaceae bacterium | reverse complement strand
TACGAAAGTGCCTTGCTCCGCGATTGGTTTGTCGAAGCGGGAGCCGATTTGGACGACGGCAAACCTCGACCAATTCGCGGCGGCGAAGAAAATCATCTGTGTGTTTTGACGGCGAAATATCCAATCAAGCCCAAATCTTCGAGGCTCGTCTTCGCGATGTTTATCATTCACGAAATTTTTGAAGGCGACGACGAGGACGCGGGTTACGTTGTCGCCGACGATTATTGGCGATTGGAGTTTCGTCCGCATGAAGCTGAACAGATAAATTTCTGGGATTTCTATCAAAATAAAGATGGCTCTACGCGCTGGAGCGGATTGTTCAGATATTTTGACGACGCAACCGCCGTGAAATTTTTGGAGCGGGCGGTTGAAGTCAAACGCGGCACTCCCGAAGAAAATTTCGCCAAAGAGTTTTTGAGGCGTTACCCATACAAGTAAAAATTTTTCAACGGAGACTTGTTTATTATGACCGACAAAGAATTGTTGCAACGCGGCATGAGATGTTTGATTGATAACTTGGGAATTATTGAAGCTGAAAAATTTATCGCATTGTTTACGCAGGAACAAATTCCCGATTACACCGAATGGCAACGCGATTATTTTGACAGCATGACGGCGGAAGAATTTCATGCCAGTTTGCAAGAATTTATGCGCAATCACCCCGATGATAAAAATTTTACAAAGGAGAGAGCTTAAATGAAGTCTGAATTCACCCTCAAGCTTGAGCGGTGCAAAGGCTGCGGAATTTGCGTGGCGTTTTGTCCTAAAAAAGTTTTGGCACTGGACACGCTGGGCAAAGTTTACGTGGCTAATCACGAGAATTGCATAGCTTGCGGGCAATGTGAGCTGCGCTGCCCCGACTACGCGATTTTCATGGACAAAGTTAAAAAGGAGGCGGCGAAATGAGCGCAAGATTGATGCAGGGCAACGAGGCAATCGCTGAGGGCGCACTCGCGGCGGGCGTCAGATTTTTTGGCGGCTATCCTATCACGCCGTCAACCGAAATCGCCGAGAGTTTGGCTAAACTTTTGCCCAAAGTCGGCGGCACTTTTGTCCAAATGGAAGACGAAATCGCGAGCATGGGCGTTGTATTGGGCGCGTCGCTTGCCGGCAAAAAAGTTTTAACGGCGTCGTCCGGTCCTGGCATAAGTTTGAAGCAGGAGCTTATCGGTTACGCCTCCGCCGCCGAAATTCCCGCCGTGATTGTCAACGTCCAGCGCGTGGGTCCTTCGACGGGACAACCCACCGCGCCCAGTCAAGGCGACGTCATGCAAGCGCGTTGGGGCACGCACGGCGACCATTCCATTATCGTTTTGAGTCCGTGGAGCGTTCGCGAGGCTTTTGACATTGCGGTTAAGTCCGTCAACTACGCTGAAAGATTCCGCACGCCCGTGATTTTGTTGACTGATGAAATCGTCGGGCACCTTAGGGAGAACGTCGAATTGCCCGCGCAGGTTGAAATTTATCCGCGCCGCATGCCGAAAATTTCTCGCGCCGAAGGTTACGAGCCTTACACGCCCGACGAAGATTTGGTTCCGAACGTCGCCAATTTCGGCGAAGGCTATCACATTCACGTTACCGGCTTGATTCACGACGACACCGGCTTTCCGAGCGGCAGCCCCAAAGTCACGCGCGAAGCGATTAAACGCATGCACGATAAAATTTCCCGCGCGGCTGACGAGATTATCGAAGTTCATCAAGAGTTCATGGACGACGCGGAATTTGCGGTGGTGAGTTTCGGCGGCACGGCGCGCACGGCTTACGAGGCAGTTTTGAACGCACGCAAACGCGGGATTAAAGTTGGCTTTGTGCGGCTGGTTACAATTTTCCCGTTCGCCGAAAAAATTATTCACGCGCTGTCGAAAAATCTGCGCGGGCTGGTCGTCGCTGAATTAAACTTCGGGCAAATAGTCAACGAAGTCGAACGCGCCGTTGCTGGAAATTGTCCCGTGAAACTTTGCGCGAAATACGACATGACGATTTTTGAGCCGGAAGAAATTGAAGCGTCGATTGACGAACTTATCGCGGAGGTGAGCGGGCAATGATTGAGCGCAGTTACGAAAAATTTTTCAGACGGAATCGCCTGCCGCACTTGTGGTGCCCCGGTTGCGGCAACGGAATTGTCATGAAGGCGATAGTTCAAGCGATAGAAAAAAATCCGAACTTCACGCAGGACAACACCGTTATCGTCAGCGGCATCGGTTGCAGTTCGCGGGCAAGCGGCTACATGGACTTTGACACGCTCCACACCGCGCACGGCAGAGCAATTCCCTTTGCGACGGGCGTCAAGCTGGCGCGTCCCGAATTAAATGTTATCGTCATCACGGGTGACGGCGACTGCACGGCGATTGGCGGCAATCATTTTATCCACGGCTGCCGCCGCAACGTCGACTTGACTGTAATTCTTTTCAACAACAATATCTACGGCATGACGGGCGGGCAAGCCTCGCCGATGACGCCGCTGGGCAAAAAAGCTACGACCGCGCCTTATGGCTCCGTCGATAGACCGTTTGACGCGTGCAAGTTGGCGGAGGCGGCGGGTGCCACTTACGTTGCGCGTTCGACGGCTTTTCACGTTCAACACCTCGTCAAGACGATTGAAGACGGTTTAAAAAATCGCGGCTTCTCGTTTATCGAAGCTCTCGTTCAATGCCCGACAGCTTACGGGCGCAGAAATAAAATGGGCGACCCCGCAAAAATGATGGCGTGGATGCGCGACAACGCCGTCATGAAAAATGCGTGGGATAAATTGCCCGACGATAAAAAAATCGGCGACAAGTTCCCGATTGGACTTTTCTATCAGGCGGAGGGCGTCGACTACGACACGGCTTATCAACAAGTCATTAATGCGGCGGGAGGTGGCAAGCAATGAGGAAACAATTAAGATTATCCGGTAGCGGCGGACAGGGCGTCATCACGGCGGCGATTATTTTGGCGGAGGCGGCGGTCTCCGAGGGCAAAAACGCCGTTCAATCGCAAAGCTACGGTCCCGAAGCTCGCGGCGGCGCGTCCAAGTCCGAAGTCATCATCGACGACGAAAAAATTTATCACCCGCACGTTAAGACGCCCGACTTTGTGCTCGCCATGACGCAAAAGGCAGCCGATAAATATTTCCACGATTTGAATCCCGACGGCACTTTGATTTTGGACGACGATTTAGTTCCGACTTCGCCCGACTTTAAAAATATTATCCGCGTGCCGATAACCAAGCTCGCCGTCGAAAAACTCGACAAAGCTCTTTTTGCAAACATCGTTGCGCTCGGCGTGATTGTCAAGGTTACAAAGCTCGTCGACTTCGAGACAATAAAAAAATCCGTGGCGACGCGCGTGCCTCCGCATACCGTCGAACAAAATATGACGGCATTGCAGCTGGGATTCGACGCCGTGTAAAAATTAGCTGTATAAATAAAAATAATGCCTCGAACTTAATTCGGGGCGTTATTTTTGCTATAATCAGTCAAAAGACCGGCTATGAAAAGTCAAGAAGCTGAAGCCGTAATATAAGATTTAATAATGGAAAGGATTTTATGCCAGACATGCAAAATGGCAGTCAAATGGTCTTTTCCTTCAAAGCGTTTCTTTTTGTAAAAAAGGCAGACAGCAAAGCGGCGGCAAGCCAAACAGCTCGTCTAAGATAAGGCGACCCGCGTTTGGACATTCGCCCATCAGTTTTACTATCACCCGACTGACGAGATTTAGGATAAAGCCCAGCGTAAGCAACGAGTTTTGCCACAGAAGAAAATTTTCTAATGTCACCGCCAATTTCAGAGAAAAGTAGCAAGGGTAGTGCCAACGCCCGTAATAGTCTCAAGTCGGAAGCCATGTCAACGACGAAGAAACGTTGACGGCAAAGTTCACGCAAAGCGACGATTAGCGCGTCAATGGTGTCGTTCATGTTGCGCAAGGCATCTGACTGCAGAGATTTTATCACGTGAACAGTCTGCCCATCTTGACGCAAGTGAGCGTAAAGTGGCAACCAGTGATGCCCTGTAGCTTCCATGCCGAATTCGGCGGGCGCGGCGGCGGGCACCAATCGCGTGATACCGATAGCTGATAAGATATTGCCGCTGGTTGAAGGATTTTACAATCCCGCTAACGAATACCTGCTGACACTGAATTTCAAACTACCGTCCGAACCTTCCAAAATGTCAATTAAAATTTCTAATCATTTTAACGGAGGATTGAGTTTATGTTCAAAAAATTTTTCATGGCGGTATTGCTCTTAATGGCACTGGTCTTGACGGGCTGTGGCGGCGGCGATAAACCTGCTGACACGAACGGCAAGGGCGATAAAAATTCCGCCAATAAGCTCGTCATCTACACTTCCATGAAGGAATCGCTTATCGGCGGCATCGTCGAAGGCTTCAAAGCCAAAAATCCCGACATTGAAGTTGATTGGCAATCGGCGGGCGCGGGCAAGATTATGGCTAAACTCGAAGCCGAACGCCAGAGCGGTCACCTTATGGCGGATATAATTTGGACGAGCGAAGTGCCCGACTTCTACCAAATGAAGGACGAAGGCTTGCTGGAAAAATATCAGCCCGCAGGTTTCGACGAACTGTTGAATCCCTTTGACGACTACGACGGCTCCTTCACTGCTGCGCGGCTCGGCACGTTGGGTATCGTCATCAACGTCAACAAAATTCAAACCGACCCTGCAGGTTGGGAGACGATTGCCACTGACCCGCTTTATAAAAATTCGTTCGGCATAGCTGACCCTGCGCTTTCGGGCACGGCGTTTATGAGTATCGCGCTCCTCGAAAAGCAATTCGGCTGGGATTATATCGTTCGCCTGCACGACAACGGCGCAACTAAGAGCAAAGGCTCCGGACGCGTCATCGACGACACCGCCGACGGCGCACTCAATGCTTGCCTCGGCGTCGACTACATCACGGCTGGAAAAATCGACAAAGGCTCGCCGCTCAAAATGGTTTATCCCAAGGAACTTTTGATGGTGCCTAGCCCCGTTGCCATTTTCAAGGACGCCGAACACAAGGACAACGCCAAAAAATTTGTTGATTACCTTATGACGCAGGAAGCCCAGCAGAAAGTCGCTGAAGCAGGTACCGTGCCCGTGCGCCGCGATATTCAAATGCCCGAACGCTACAACTTGCCCGCGCCCGAAGACGCCCTCAACAACGGCATTAAAATCAACTACGCCGAAGTTCTCGAAAACAAAGACGACATCGTAAAAAAATTCTCCAACCTGTTCAAGTAAAATTTTTTCCGGAAACAAAAAGCACCTTCCGCTTTGGAGGGTGCTTTTATTTTAAGTCAACGTGTCGAAAAATTATTTGTCGAGGTGAG
Organism: Selenomonadaceae bacterium; assembly: GCA_017529935.1. Taxonomy (GTDB): domain Bacteria; phylum Bacillota; class Negativicutes; order Selenomonadales; family Selenomonadaceae; genus Quinella. The sequence goes on along the minus strand of JAFXNB010000097.1, from coordinate 143 downwards.
GACCAGCCGCAACGAGAGCTTTGCCCGCCGCGTTGTATTCGTACTTCTTGAAGTTCTTGATAAAGCGGCTTGCGAGGTCTTCAGCTCTTCTATCCCATTCGGTCGGGTCGGCGTAGGTGTTGCGCGGGTCGAGAATGTTGGTT
>JAFXNB010000096.1 GCA_017529935.1 Selenomonadaceae bacterium | reverse complement strand
CTGGGCTGGGACGTAAACAAATATGACGGCGGCAAGGACTTCGACTTGGACGCTTCTGTTTTCCTGCTCAATGCCAGCGGCAAAGTCAACAGCGACGACGATTTTGTTTTCTACGGCAATCTTAAACACGTCAGCGGCTCCGTCGAACACCTCGGCGACAACTTGACGGGCGAGGGCGAAGGCGACGACGAGGAAATTAAAATCGACCTCAGCAAAGTTCCCGAAAACGTCGAGAAAATTGACTTCACCGTCACAATCTACGAAGCGGAAGAACGCAAGCAAAACTTCGGGCAAGTCGAGAACGCTTTTATCCGCGTCGTGAATTCGGCGACCGGCGAAGAACTTATCCGCTACGATCTCGGCGAAGATTTTTCAATCGAGACGGCGGTCGTTATCGGCGAACTTTATCGCAACAAGGGCGAATGGAAATTTAACGCTATCGGTTCGGGCTTCAGCGGCGGGCTTGCCTCGCTGGGCAAAAACTACGGCGTCAACGTTTAATAAGTGATTAGTGGTTGGTGGTTAGTGGTTAGTCAAAACTAATCGCTAACCACTTTTGCCTTGAAAGGAGAATTTAAAATGTCAGTCAACCTTCAAAAGGGACAAAAAGTTTCACTCAAAAAATCCGACGGCAAGAAACTCACGCGGCTCATGGTCGGACTCGGCTGGGACGCGGCGGACAAAAAAAGCGGCGGCTTCTTCAGCAGGCTTTTCGGCAACACGGACAGCATTGACTGCGACGCCTCGGTTTTCATGTGCAGGGGCGGCAAGTTCGTCGACAAGGAGGATTTAATTTACTTCGGCAAACTTCACCACGAGAGCGATTGTATCAAACACATGGGCGATAACTTGACGGGCGAGGGCGAAGGCGACGACGAACAAATTTTTGTTGACTTGGATAAAATGCCCGCGCATTACGATAAATTAATTTTCGTCGTCAACATTTATCACGCTGTCGACCGCAACCAGCATTTCGGCATGATTAAGAACGCCTACATTCGCATAATCGACGCCGATAGCCACGAAGAACTTTGCCGCTTCAACCTCAGCGACGATTATACCAATATGCTGTCGATGATTGCCGGCGAAGTTTACAAGCGCGGCGACGAATGGAAATTTAACGCGGTGGGCACCGGCACGACGGACGCAAGCCTTACCGATTTGGCGAAGAGGTTTAGAGGATGAAAAAATTTTTCGCGCTGATAATTGCGGCTCTGTTTTTAGTGATGGCTCCCGCGCAGGCAGAAGATTTGGGCGTCGGGCTTGAGGACATCTCCGCAGAAAAATATAATGTTCACATCGAAAAATTTTACGCCACGTTGCCCCAAGCTAAGGGCGAATACAAAAGCCGCGTTCGTCCGATTTTGATTGAAGGCGCAATGAACACCGAGACCGAAATTTTAATTCGTGCGCTGAAAAATCCCGTGGTCTATCGCGAGCTGAATTATCTGTTCGTGGCGGGCACGTACAAAAATTATCCCGTCGTGATTGTGCGCACGGAAATTGGCATGGCGAATGCGGCGGCGTCCACGGCTTTGGCGATAAAAAAATTTAATCCCGTTGCCGTCATCAATCAGGGCACGGCGGGCGGTCACGACAGCGCGTTGAAAATCGGCGACATTGTCATCGGCGAACGCAGCTTCGACTACACCGCCTTCCGGAGTGCTTACTCGGCGGCGGGCGCGGGAATCGATTTGACTAAGCAGGAAAATATCGGCACCTACGCTTACGACGCGGCGACGAAAAAATTTCAAGCCTACACGGAATATTCCGCCGACCCGACGCTGTTTAATATCGCCTTTAAAGTTGCCAACGCGAACAAAAATTTTAATGCCGTGAGCGGCGTCATTGCCACGGGAAATTGTTGGCTTGAGTGCGTTGATTACATAAACTTCCTGCACAAAAAATACGGCTCAAGTTGCGAGGAAATGGAGACCAACGTCGCCGCGCAGATTTGTCAAAATGCGGGCGTCCCGTTTATCGGCATTCGCGTCCTTTCCGACAACGTGACCAACACCCGCGGATACGTCCCGACGATGGCGAAAACTTGTCAGGATTTTGTTTTGCTCGTCGTTGAAGATTATATCCGCGACGTGCTGAAAAGGTAAGGGAAAATGGAACCTGCTATCAGTGTGATTGTCCCCATGTACAACGCGGAGAAATATATCGGCGAATGTTTGAGTAGCCTCGCCAATCAGACGTTCCAAGATTTTGAGATAATCGTTTCTGATGATTGCTCGACGGATAACTCCTGCGCGGTCGTTCAAAAATTTTTGGGCGTCTTCGGCGACAGATTAAAGCTTGGAAAACTTTCAAGGAACAGCGGCTATCCCGGATTGCCGAGAAATTTTGCGCTGGAGGTGGCGCGTGGTAAATACGTTTACTTCCTCGACAGCGACGACCTTTTGATTGATACGGCTTTGGAAAAACTTTACAACGCCGCAGAAAATTTCAATGCTGATGTTGTTCACGCGGAAAGTTGCTTTACTTTTCCGGACGGAGCTAAAAAGATTGACGCCACGCCGAAAAGTTTTCAGACGGGCGAATTCGTCACCGAGCCGACGCTTGAAACTTTCGACTTCGGTCAGCGCGTGACGGATTTTACTCGGAAAAGATACGTTTGGTGGGCGTGCAACAAACTTATCCGCCGCAAATTTCTTGCCGAAAACAAAATAACTTTTCCCGCGATAAAAACCTTTGAAGATTTTATCTTTACGTTAGAGTGTCTCGTTGCCGCAAAAAATTATGTGCGCGTGCCGTTCGTTGGCTACTGCTATCGAGTGCGCGGCGATTCGCTTTCCCACAAAATTGCTGATGGTTCGGTATTCATGGAAATTTTGATTAAAGTCGTAAAGAGCCTGAACGATTTCATGAACGGGAAAAAATTTTTCGCCGACAACCCGCAATACAAGTACATGCTCATAGATTTTTTCATACAGAAGCGGCTGGAAATTTTCTCGAAAAGTTTTCTTCGCGGCAATTACCCTATCGGCGAGATATACCGCTTTTTGTACGAAGAAATTTTTTCGCGAAATCCTCAAGACAACGTCGCGTTGACGGCGTATCTGTTCATTGCGGCGAGTCTTTCCAAACTTAACAAGAACGATTTAGGAGGTTGAAAATTGAAAATTACAGGTTTAACCGACGCGCAAGTTCAAGAGGCAAAAACGAAGTTCGGCGACAACAGCATAACCGAACAGGCGCGCGAGGGCTTCTGGGACAAGCTCAAGGGCAATTTCGACGACCCGATAATTAAAATTTTAATCTTCGCGCTGGTGCTCAACGTGTTTTTTGCGTTCATGGGCAAGGCGGAATGGTATGAATCCGTTGGCATCGCTATGGCGGTTCTGCTGGCGACGCTGGTTTCGACTTTCTCCGAATACAAAAACGAAAGCGCGTTCCAAAAGTTGCAGGGCGAGGCGTCGTTGATAAAGTGCAAAGTCTATCGCAATGGCGTCGTCACGGAAATTCCGATTAACGAAATAACCATGGGCGATTGCGTCCTTTTGCAGACGGGCGATAAAATTCCGGCGGACGGCGTGATTATCGACGGCTCAATCAACGTCGACCAATCTATTTTGAACGGCGAAGCTAAGGAGGAGGAAAAAACTCCCGCGCCCGACGAAGCTGCCGATTCCGCCGCCGCAGAGAGCACCGACTTTTTAAATCCGCACAAAGTTTTCCGCGCAGCTGTCGTTGCGGGCGGTTCTGCCGTGATGAGGACAGTCACGCTCGGCGACAACACAGTCTACGGAAAAATTGCCGGCGAACTCCAAATCGACGAAGACCACGACACTCCGCTTAAAATAAAACTCACCGACCTTGCCGGGCAAATTTCAAAGTTCGGCTATATCGGCGGCGTGGCGATTGCGATTGCGTTCATGTTTGAAAGAATTGCCATTCAGCACAACTTCGACTGGGCGCAAATGTCCGCGTTCTGCTCCGATTGGATGAACATTTTAAACAGCCTGGTTGAAGCCGTTATGCTCGCCGTGATAATTATCGTCATGGCGGTGCCCGAAGGTTTGCCGCTGATGATTGCAATCGTCTCCGCGCAGAATATGGGCAAGATGTTAAAGGATAACGTCCTCGTCCGCAAAATTTCCGGCATCGAGACGGCGGGCAGTTTGAACTTGCTTTTCAGCGACAAAACCGGCACGATTACTAAGGGCTTGCTGGAGGTCGTCACGTTCCTTGACGGCACGGCGACTTTCACGGAGACTTTCGACAAGCTCAGCAAAAAAATTCAGACGCTCATATCGTTAAGCGTTCGATTCAACAACGGCGCAGTTATCACGGGCGATAAAATCGTCGGCGGCAACATGACCGACCGCGCGCTCCTCGGATTTTTAATCGGCAAGGACAGCCCGCCCTCAGTCAGCGTCGTTGATACCGTTCCTTTCGACAGCGCGAAAAAATATTCCATGGCGAAAGTCAGCGGCGATTTCAATTTATGGCTGATTAAGGGCGCGCCCGAACGGCTCCTTGACAAGTGCAGCTACTACTACGACGCGGACGGCACAAAGCAAAAACTTTCTTCGACCGACGCGATTAACGCAAAGATTGACGAACTGGCTAACCGCGCGATTCGCACGCTT
>JAFXNB010000095.1 GCA_017529935.1 Selenomonadaceae bacterium | reverse complement strand
GAAACGGCTGCATTGTCGGCAAGTCACGAGCCGTTGATTTAGGTACACTTTTTTAACGTGGTAGTCATCCACAAATTAGATTATATTTAGTAAAGGCACCAAAGTCAACGGCGATTCATCCCCCGCCTAAAGAGGCGGGGGGATTCTCGCCAAATTTGGATAAATACTGTTCCAATTACCGTAACGAGAGGGCAAATCACGCCAACGCACTCCGCTTTTAAGCATCCACATAATGGCGTTGAATACGTTTTTGGAAATTTTGAGCAGAAACCAAGCTTCTTTCGTCTTGAGTTTCTTTTCTTTCCGGAGCGAGTAAATTTTCTTCCAGTTCGAGGGGAGTTTTATTTTGGGGCGACCGTAAGGTCGTCCCGTTTTCGTTTTCTCCGTTTTGCGCCAAAGAGCGATACCTTCCGCTTGTCGACGACGAATATTCTCCCGCTCTTCCTGCGCAATGAAGCTGAAAACTTCGATAAGCAGATGATTTACGAGTTCCATAACACTTTTTTTCTTGAAAAAGCGTAACTCGTCCTTGATGGTGTCTTTATCGCGATCGAGCCGATAAAGACTGGTGACGAAAAGCTCGTCACCTTCGCGAACACCTTCTAAAGGTTGGATAAATCCAACTTCAGGACGAAACACACTTTTGACGCTGAACTTTACAAGCATCGTAATATCGTTGAGCGGTTTTGTTATTCACTTTTAATTTACCAACAGCCCTTAAAAATTGTGTAACGAAATCGATTTACGAACGTATAAGTAGCAGAAAGAAAAAACACAGCCCTAAAACAAAAAAGGAGAGAACGAACATGAAAAAAGAAATGATGATGAAAATTACCCTGAGCGATGAAATCCTCAACGACGAACAACTCGACAAGATCAACGGCGGTTATATCCAATTCCTGGCGATTGTCGGAGAAGCGATTGCTCAATACGCTGTCGGAAAAATCGCTGAAACAGCAGTGAACGAATTTACCGATAAAACAATTCCGTACAATGCCGCGCCGAACTTTCAGCTCATTGAACCCGACTTTATGCCGAAAATCTAATCTCACAAACGAAAAGGAGCGAACTAAAATGAAAAACGAAATGATGATCACGACCGAAATTCTCAACGACGAACAACTCGATATCGTCACGGGCGGAACTTTCACCTCGAATAAATACAAGGAACTTATTTATAACCAAGCCGGAATCTCAACGACGTACAATTTTTTCGCGCAAGACAAATTCTACGCCCTTAACAAGGACGACGAAAACCGGCCAATCTCCTACTCACAAGCGAACTGGGCGGTTGAATATTGGATGAAACACAACACTCAACCCCGTTACGAAGTCATCGTCAAAGGTTGCAGAGAGTAAAACACAAACGAAAAGGAGCGAACTAAAATGAAAAACGAAATGATTATCACGACCGAAATTCTCAACGACGAACAACTCGATATCGTCACGGGCGGAACTTTCACCTCGAATAAACACTCGAAAAAAGAATACCGCGATGCAGGAATCAGAATCAGCACCAACTTTTTCGCGAGAGATGAATTCTACGCGATTGCCAAAGACGGACAGGAATACCAAATCACTTACAATCAAGCGAACTGGGCAGTTGCATATTGGCAGCAAAACAAAAATCCCAACAAAACCTGGGCACCCTACGAGATGATCGTCTGGGCAGTTAAAAATTAATTGAATTGAAAAGAAAACCCTTTGGCTAATGTCGAAGGGGTTTTTATTTGCAAAAGAATTGGTAGTGACAATTCTGTAAACAGCGCATTCAAAGCTCATCTGAGTGTTATAATCTTGCCGAGGTGAGATTATGTCAGACGCCAACGCACAGTATCGGGATTCAGTTTTCCGATCTTTCTTTAACGAGCCGACGCGGTTGCTGTCGTTGTATAATGCCGTTTCGGTTCCTTGCGTACGTGACCGAATTGCTTAATAAACTCGTCACGGACAAGCGCAAACTGTATAAAGAACAGCTGATAAGATTTCCCGCGCCGAAATTCTTCGTGCTGTACAATGGGAACGAATTTGAGCCGGTTGAGAAAATAATACGCCTGTCGGACGCGTTCGGCGGTGATTCTTCGTCGTTGGAATTGATAGTCACGGCGTACAACATCAATCGCGGAGTTAATGCGCCGTTGTTGGGCAAATGTCCGTATCTTCGGGATTACAGCACATTGGTCGGGAAAGTGAAAGACGGGCTTGCCGAAGGACTGCCGCTTCGCAACGCGATTATTCGTGCCGCCAAATTCTGCCTCGACAACGGAATCATGAGCGATTATCCGGTTGAACATTCGGATGAATTTTTCACACGCCGGCAAGTTGATACTTTCAGTGATAAATTTTCATCCTTCGTAAAAACATGCTTTTCAACTTTGTGTTATATTTACGGTGAAAAAATTTGGAGGTATTAATCATGGCGAAAAATAAATTAAACGAACAGTTAGATTCGGCAATCGAAGAGTGGACAGATGCCGCTGTCATAGAACTCAAAAATCATGGCAAAACCATTGCGGACAAAGCAATTCAAAATGTCAGCAAGAAAGTTCAAGAGAAATTTATCAACCAAATTGAAGACGAAGCCTTGAAACAAGCCGCGAGTGGAACTTTGAAAAAACTTTCAAGCGTTGACGGTCTTATCGGTGCCTTCAATTCAATTCAAGGCAATTCGGGTTTACTTCATCAAACTTGCGGCGAAATCGGACGCGACATCGAAAAATTCATCGGCGGGAAATTGACACGCGCTGATTTAATGGAATCAATGGCGAAACAAGCCGAGATTTATATTTCGGAAGTCGTCGAAAAAATGGCTACCGGTGCCGCTGCCGAATTCGGTAATCTGGCTCCTGTTATCGGGAAATTGGCAGGACATATTGCCGGTACTTTATTCCGCGAGGCAGTTGCGCCTTTCATCAATGCGGCACGCCGTGCTCAAATGGCTCGCGAAAAATACGAACAACTGCACGGACTCTACGAAGAGGCAATCGCTCAAGCCAAAATTCAACGACAAAAATTTATCGAAGCGGTCTCCGCGATTTTCGAGCACCAGGAACAATTAATCGCCGAATCACTTGACAAATTGGACGCTGCGTTGAGTTTAAACAACCATCAAGAAGCGACTGTGGCTTTGAATAATATTGCCATAGGTATCGGCGGACAAGAACTGGAAGTCAAATCTTTCGACGACTTTCGCGACCGCATAAAAAATCGAAAAAAATTGGTCATGTAGACCGGAGGAATTTTTATGATACCTTTGCTCATCGGCGGTGCCGTTCTTTGGGGCTTGGACACCAACGAAAAAATCAACCGTGCCAATTCATTTAATGCGCAAGCCGCAGCCATCGCGGAAAAATCCAAAAATGACGTTGAAGCAGTCAACAACAACATGAATAAAACTCTCGAAAGGCTTGGCAAAATCGAACTCGAAATCATGTCGAACAACGTCGAAAAATTTGTCTCTCTCATGAGTAGCATTTATGAAGACTTTGAATTTCGGCGGAATTTATCGGGACTGGAAAAACTCGAACAAATGGGCTTCAGACGAAAAGTCATTGAAGAATTGCAGGCCATGACAACCAAAGCCGTTGAACTTGGCTCGGCACCCGAAATAAAAGAAATCGGTAATGCTTCTTTCGGGGCAGTCGGACTGTTGGGCGCGGGAGCTTTGTCAATCGGTTTCGAAGTAATCGCTGCGCCGGCAATGCTTTTGTACACCATGATGAAATCCGACGAAGCATCCGCGGCTTTTTACGAGGCGAAAACTCGCCTTGACGAAGCATATCTTTACGAACAAAGATGCTTGAATCTCTGTGCGCTTTTTGACGCCATCAACACTCGCGGTAGAATGCTCAACAATTTGCTCAACGATCTCAATTCCTACCTTACGCCCGCAGTCAACAACATGAGCGAAATTGTTTCAAGACTCGGTTACGGATTGGACGATTATCCCGAACGAGAATATCTCGGCATGTATTACGCTTATCAAATCACAAACACCGTGAAAATAATAATCGAAACTCCCGTCGTTCAAAACGATTGGTCGATAAATCCTGCGCTCGACAACTCAATCCGAATCGGGCAGAAAAATGTTGCCTTACTCAAAGACGTGAACTAGGAGGTCGATTTTATGAATCTGGAAGCAATGAGGCAACTTACTCAAAACATGCAACAAACAAACGACAGCAAAATTGTTGATGAGACAGACGCCGAAGAGGAAGCCGAAAAATTATTTAATCTTGCTGTTGCTTGCGAAGACGAAGACCCGCAAAAAGCTTTTGAGCTGTTCAAAAAGGCGGCGGAACTCGGCAATGTCGAAGCAATGTTCGCTACGGGCATTCGTTACTATCGTGGTGAAGGAACAGAACAAGATACGACGCAATCTTTTGCGTGGTGCAAGAAAGCCGCCGAAAACGGACAAGTCAACGCAATGAATTGGGTAGGCGAATTCTATCGTGACGGCGAAGGCGTCGTTCAAAATATCCAAAATGCAGTTGAGTGGTTAAAAAAATCTTCCGACGGAGGAAACAACTGGGCGTCATTGAATTTGGCGCGAATGTATCGTGACGGCACAGGCGTCAAGCAAAATTTCCGCGAAGCTTTGCATTGGTTTGAACAATCAAGTCGCAACGACAACGCGATTGCTTTTATCGAATTGGGCGACATGTTCCGTGACGGCGTGGGCGTCGAAGAGAATTTGTCGCAAGCCGTTGATTGTTACATTGCGGCGGCGAATCTCGGCGATTCTTTCGCTCCCGTCAGATTGGGCGATTTGTATCTCTACAACGAAGAAGTGAGAGATCACGCCGAAGCTTTCAGGATGTACAAAATAGCAGCCGATCGCGGCGATTCTTACGGCTTTAGCGGACTGGGCACCATGTATTACAGTGGCTGTCACGTCTCTCAAAGTTATTCCAAGGCGGTTGAACTCCATGAAAAAGCTCTCGAACTTGACGGGAGAAATTGTCGCGCTTTGAAAGAATTGGCCTTTTGTTACAAGTACGGCGACGGTGTCCGCGAAAACTATTCCAAAGCTTACGAGCTTTACAGACGAGCGGCAGAATTGGGCGACGGCGAGGCAATGTACCGCTTAAGTCAAATGCACGAATTTGGAGAAGGCGTTGAGCAAGACTTGAATGTTGCGGAAGAATTGGCGAACCGAGCCAGAGCCATGGGCTATACTCCTCAAGTCGACAAAGGTCCTTGCTTCATAACAACGGCGGTTTGTGAAAATTTCGGGAAGCCCGACGATTGCCACGAGCTGACGACGTTCAGAAATTTCCGCGACATGTGGCTTGCAGCTCAACCCGACGGCAAAAGTTTAATCGCCGAATATTACGCCGTTGCTCCGAAAATCGTCGATAAAATTAATCGCCTTCCGAACGCCGCGCAAGTCTACAAAAACCTTTTGCGGGAATATCTTGCGCCGTGCCTCGCCTTCATTGAGAGTGGCGACAATTTGTCTTGCAAGCGGCTTTACGTCGAGATGGTCACGTCACTGAAGAAAAAGTTTCTATCATGATGATTTTGTCGCATGACGGGCGACCTGTCTCCTTAACGAACTTGCTACAATGCTCAAAAAAGTTAAGGAGGTTGTCAACATGAAAAAAGTTCTTTGTTTGGTCGGTGGAATTGTCGCCGCGCTGTTGGTCGTCTTCGCCTTTTCGCACGAACACATAAGCGAAGCGGCCGGCACGGGAACTTATCAATGCGCCGATTGCGGCTTGATTATGCGGGTGACAACGCCGAATTCTCGTTTACCGGAGCGGGATTTTTACGGCGACGGGCATTACCATGACTGGCGATACATCGGCGGCTTAAGCGGCACCATTCATCCCATCAGATAACAATTTACCGTCAATCGGAAATTTTTCAACGTCGCACATGTGCGACGTTTTTTTCACGGAGGCGAACTGCATTGACCGACCCGAAAGTTATCGAAAGTCTTGTCCGCTCATACATTGAAAAAAATCTTCGCGAAGAAGTCGAACCGCAGAAAGTGACGATGCAAGGCGCATTTGAAGACGTTGAACTTGACCGCGTCGACTTCCTGAAATTGTACGTGCAAGCGAAAACCGGCGGCGAAACTTTTTCCGAAATGCTCATGCGCCTCGTTAAAGAGAGCGGCGAAAAAAATTCGACGATTTACAACCGCGCCAACATCGACCGCCGTCACTTTTCCAAAATCGCAACCCACGAAGATTATAAGCCGAGCAAGCAAACGGTTCTTGCCTTCGCAATCGCGCTCAAGCTTGACTTTGAACACACGAAAGATTTGCTGGCGGTGGCGGGTTTCACGTTGACAAAGTCAAATATTGCCGACGTGATAGTTTCGTTCTTCATCGAGTACAAAATCTACGACGTGGACTTGGTCAACAGAATTTTGCACAAGTACGAACAACCTTTACTGGGCGGCTGAAAAATATTTTTGTCACTTGACGGGCGACCTTCACCGTTGAAATTCGCCGTATTATTGCCTTATAAAAAGGAGGCAGATTATCGTGACAGAAATCGTTTTTATCCTCGACCGTTCCGGCTCAATGTCAGGTTTGGAGAGCGACACAATCGGCGGCTTCAACTCCATGATTAAGAAACAGCAAAAAGAGCTTGAAGGTAACGCGCTGGTCTCGACGATTCTTTTCGACCACGAATCGATTGTTTTGCACGATCGCATTCCGATTGCCGAAGTCAAACCGCTGACCGACAAAGATTACGAAACACGCGGGACGACGGCACTTTTGGACGCGATAGGCGACGCCGTCAAGCACATCAAGAATGTTCACAAGTACGCCCGCGAAGAAGACCGCCCCGAAAAAACTTTGTTCGTCGTTACAACCGACGGAATGGAAAATGCCAGCGAAAAATTTTCTTACCGCGACATTAAAGAGCTCGTCGGCAAGCAAAAAGAAAAAGGCTGGGAATTCATTTTCCTCGGCGCGAATATTGACGCGATAGAAGTGGCGGGACATCTCGGAATCGACGCCCGCCGCGCAGTCAACTACCACGCCGACAGTCAAGGAACCGATGAGTTGTTCGGAGCAATCAGCGACTTTACAAGTGCTTTTGCCGCCGCGCCCGCAGGTTTCATGAATTTCGACGACTCGTGGCGCAAGAAGATTGACGAAGACTTCAAGAAAAGAAAGTAAGTTTCCGCGTTATCCGTAAAAAAAATCCCGTCGAACAATCGGCGGGATTTTTTTTAGGCGGCAGTCTGTTCGGTTTCTTCCGGATAATTTTCGGGGTGAATGAACGAATCAAAGTCCGCCGCAAAATCGTGCTTTTCGTCAAAAAACTGATACATATAAGCGCCGAGCTCAAAAATGTTGTCGCCATAATCGACGTTGCTCATGTACTGAGCCAAACGGTCGATAGCTTCCATGCCGCCTTCCTTGCAAATGTAGTGATATTGGCGGACGTGAAAGGCTTCGTGTTTGGCAATGTCTTGAATTTCTTTCTTCACACGCCACGGCGGGAACTTGAAGGCGAAATTTTTAATAGACTTGAGCGCAAAAACAATGTAGTAGTCATCCAGTTCGTATATCGAAGTGGTGGCAAGGAGACCGTTATCCGTAGAACCTTTTTCCGAGCTCTCGACAAAAGCCACATCTTCCTGAGAGAAGTCTTCAATAATGTTGTACTCGATATTGACCCCCGAATCAAGTTCGTTGCCCGAACTGAGGTGCGTGTCGAGACTTTTGAGAATTAATGCGGCGATTTTTTCGTCCGAGAAGAGTCGTTCGTTGATTTTGCGACAAAGCCGCTCCGAAATTTCACGGACAAAAGACAAGCCGCGTTCAAAAATTTTCTTCATGACAAATCCTCCGCAGAAAATAATTTTATCGACGTGTGAAAGGCTGAAACTTCATCGTCAATTTTTCTGCAGTATAAGTCTTACGACTCGACAAAATGTCACTAGTCATGCGACAAAATTTTGAAAGAAAGAGTCAGACGAGAATTGTCAATTTGCTGAAGTCGAGAAATTCTTTTTCGTCGACGCCCAACACCTCAGCAAGTTGTAAGAGTTTCTCGAGAGAAAGAGTTTTACAGCCGCGTTCGACTTGCGAAAGGTAGTTACTGCTGATACTCAAAGCTTCGGCGAGTTCGATTTGAGTCATGTTGCGAGCGCGTCTGTAATAACCGATATTTAAGCCGATCAGAGTACGTTTTTCTTCCAAGAGATCCGCCATTGTTATTCACGTCCTTTGCTGGCGGATATTATCGCACAATCTTCGGGAACGTGTTTTTACGTAGGATTTGGAATTATCACTGAGAGTATCAACTTTTCTTTTCGGCAAAAATTTTAGTCGCCGGAAATAAAAAAATATCGTCAAACAAGCGACTTTAAATTTAGGTCACAGGAAATCTGGGCTGAGGCGACAGAGCCGCAACCTTTTAAGCTTTATTGTTTTTGTTTTCAGAAAATTCGCCGCGCCTTTATTTTTTTTTATTTCTTTTCTTCACTCTCTTACTATTTTTCAACGGCGGACGCTACGCCTGACTGGCTGGTACCTCTACGCTTGTCGCTCGGTTGGCTCGTACGTTCGTGGTACCTGGTCAGCTGACTCTGCTACCGCTTTCTTAGCTTTTCGTAAGCGACTCGGTGCGTAGGCGGTGGCGCCGTCGCCGTAGGCGTAAGGCGACAAGCGTAGCCGTAGCGTTAGCGAAGGCGTAGCGTCCGCCTAGCTATGTCGTCTAGAGACTATATACGCGAAAATCTGCGCCGCTAAAATGCCCGATAAATGGCGTCAGAACAGCAAAAACGGGCGAAGTTTCAGCAAAGACAAAAAGGCGTTAATTCCAGTGTTCCAGGGCATTATTTCCAAGGTATTAGGGCAATATTGCCATGGTACTTGCGGCGTTATTCCCAGTGTCATCTTCGGTTGCCACTTCTCACCCTGCTCTTTCGGCTTCTCTGTCTTTTCCGGTTCCTCTTTTCGTTTTGAATGGGCTTTATTTGCCGGGTTGCTCTCAACAACTTTCGCCGGTTCTTGTTTCGCTTTTTTCTCCTTGCTGAAGGTGAACGAGATTGAGTAGAATACTCCCTTTTTCTTGTTCACTTCGTACGAGTCGATTTCGCCGCACGCCGTCAAATGCTCGAATACCGCTTTTAATGTCTCGCGCACGCGGTGTTTCTTCTTATTGTCGGCATCGGCAATTCGGCATTTCTCCAGCACGTCTGCGAACGTGATTGACGGCGTCATTTGCTTCGGATGCGCTTTCGTCTCCATCACTCGCCGAATCGCGTAGTGTTTCAGCTCGATGTTCAACGGAGTGTTTTTCTGTCCCGGCACATTGAGCAGTTCGACATCGTACGAAATGATTTGATTGTTTTTCATCCGTGCGACCGTCAAAAGCGGTGATTCCGCCGTCAGCTCTATTACCGTCGTTTTTTGCCCGTTGACTGTGCAATCCACGAAGCGCGCAGGGATGATCTTGTCCTCAACATTGATTTTCTTGCCATCGTTGTAGCCGAGCTTTACGGCGGCGTCTTGAAAATATATTTTGAGTTTGACATTCATGAGCTTTTTAAGGCTGTGCTTAATCGCGGCGAGTTGCACTTTGCTGGGATTGGCGTCGCTTTCCCCCACTCTGCCCGTCAGCGTCCGATATATCGTCGAGTATGTGACGTAACGATTTCCGACTTCCCATTCCGAAATGCAAACATTGGCAACGTCATTGTCAAACCGTGTGAGGACCTCCATGACGGACGGATCCTCGGTTACGACGGCAGGGTCGATGCTGTATTCCATCGGTGTTTTGATTTCACCAAACTTAGAGTTCTTTTTCATTTCGATGATACTATGTGTTGCGCTACCGGTTATGCGATCGTGATAGCGTTCCGGTGATGCCCTAAAGATTAATTTGGTTCCACGGTCGTTAGGGACGACTATTTTTCGCGTAGGGTGAAGCTGGATGTTGTCCATAATGATCCTCCTTATTCGGCATCGTCTTTTTGGTTTGTCTGAGACGGCAGGTCAATTTCGTCGAATGATTCGCAAGGCTCAAAGTAATCGTGCGCAGAATGGTACTCGAAATAGCAATCGTAGTTCGTGCCTTGTCGATTCTTCAAGCATTTGAGATGGATTTGACGGGGTTGTTGCTTTTTCGCCTCGTCGATTTTCCGCCGCGTTTCGGAAACGAGTTCCCCGCCCTTAATTTCGTTGATGACATTGAGCTGTAACGCCCAGACCACGTCCGCCGTGTATTCGATGTTCCCGCTGTCTTTGAAACTCTCGAATGAAACGGTCTGCGCGTAGTTCGTCCGATTGAAACTGCTGATTACGATAAACGTCGTGTTCGTGTCGCGTTGAAATTTCTTCAGCTTGCGAACTGTCTCATCAATGCCCAGTTTCGTTGATTCGCGTCCCGTCGGCATGATTTGCAGATAATCCAGACAGACGACAGGGGCTTTTGCCTTGTCGGTGCACAGAGGCTTGAGCAACTTCAGCAGGTCGTCAACCGTTTCGTCCTGCAATTCAAAGACATTGAGATTTAGCGTGGTCGTGGCGAATTCCTTAACAATGCCTCTGAGTTCTTGTGAATGCGCACCGCGACGAATCTGCGCAGCCGTTAATGTGGTCTGTTCGTCTCGTTTGAACAATTCACGCGCAAGCGATTTGGCGTAAAGTTCCAAACGACTCATCTCGTAAGTATAGTATACGCAATTTTCACCCTGTCGCGCAAGCTGTTCGAGCAGTTGCCAGCAAAAAGTTGTTTTTCCCGCTGCCGGCGTCGCGCCTATCACGTACAGCCCCGGCGTAAAGTATTGATGCTCGTCGAGATTGACGAATCCGGTCTTGCGGTCAGCATAAATTTTCATCTCATCAACATCTCCATCAAACAGGTCGGCGAAATACTCTTTGAACGAAGATTTATTGAGCGGCTTTGACGATTGATTAATTGCGTCCAAGGCAATTTGGTGCTCGGCGATGATTTCCGCAAGCGGTTTCAATCCAAGTTGCGCGGTTTGTGTGAGCACTTCTCCGGCGAGCATCAATCGGCGAAGCTCAGATTTTTCCTTGATGATTTTTGCGTGCCCGACCGCGTAAGCGTTCGTGTGAATTGAAAGCTCAACATATTTCAAATAGGAAAAGTCGATTTTGCCTCTGTCCTTGCTTTTGTTGACTTCTTCCCAGATGCCCAAGCTATTTGACGGATTCCCTTGCGCGTATAATTCCAAGATGACTCGGAAAATGATTTGATGTTCCGGACGATAAAAATCCTCGGCGGTTACGATATTGCTGACCTTCGGGATAATTTCGCCGCGTCTTATAAGCATGGCGGACAATAGTTCCCTTTCCATGTCAATGGCGTGCGGCAGTTCGTAATTTTGATCCATTATACACCCCTCCGAAATTTTCGGAGCAACGAAAAAGACGACACTCACCATGTTGGTGAATGTCGCCTTGCTATTTCTTCCAGACAGTCTTGCAACTTTTTTCGCGTTCGATTATACTAAGCTTACGTTTGTAAGAAAAACTTCGTTTGGGTAGGTAAGCTCAACGATTGTTTATCTAAGCGAAAAAGTTTTCAACGATTTCTGTGAAGTCGCATTCACCGAAATTCGGACTCTCTGGGAATGTTTGGCGGCATTCACCAGCTGGCTCTGCGGTGTTTCTAAGGCACCACAGGGCTTTTCGCATTTATTAGGGTCGTTCTATAATTCGCCCTCCATTGATTTCAAATGTTTTTGGTTGTATTCGCAATGCTCGCCGGAAATCCTTTTGACTCGGAAAATATTTTGTCAGCGGCTGATAAATTTTTAAGATCGCAACCACGTACGCGGATATGAAAGAAATATGGCAGTTCAGAAACCAAGTATAAAAACTTCAAAAAGATATCACTTTCCTAGGTTGGGGGTGTTGAATAAATCAGAGAAACCAAATAAGAAGGCAAGCAAGATGAACAAAGGCAAGAAAACTTTTGGCAAGTTTATCGTAACGAGTAGCAATTCTGCGGTAACGCTTGAGCTTTTGAAAGAAACATTCCACGAGATGACGTTCCTTATATTGTTCTTTACAAAAGAGAAGGAGAACTTTGCGATTGCGACGGGGGGTTAATGTAAGCAATCGAGCCAAGAGAGGCGATTTGCTCTCGGAGTTTGTCGGAATCATAAACGGCATCCGCCATAATTATATCGGGTTTTAAGTCGGCAATAAGATTAGCAGCAACCGTTACATCGTGTACTTGGAGGGTGCGAAAAAATCTTCAAGTCATTTGAAAGACTTCTCAAACTCTAATACGTTTGCTCGTGATGACATTTTCGTGCGGCAGTATTTAGTGTTCTTTTATATGCTTGTCTTTTTAAATATGACGTGTTATAATCCGCAAATGATATTGATTTTCTTTAAAGATAGGAGCGATTGTCTTTGGAGGTCACAGAATTTTTTACTAAAGGCGGACCGGTGATGTATCTGCTTTTAATCAGCTCAATCGCAGTTGCCGCCATTGGTATCGAGCGTTTCAGATTTTACAGTTACGCTTCTCACGAGAGTGAAAAATTTTTGTCTACGCTAAAAGATTGGTTCACGAGACGTCAACCGGAAGAAATTTTAAATCTTTGTAATCAGGAAAGCTCAAGCGTCGGATTAGTTGCGTCGGCAGGAGTTAAAGCGGCGGTTGCAGGTGAAAGCGTTGAATTGGCTTTAAATGTCGCCTACGCCGAAGAGGCAATGAGACTTCGCGCTCGCTTGAATTATCTTTCTATGATCGTGACGCTTGCGCCTTTGCTCGGACTTTTGGGCACTATTTCCGGCATGATTGAATCGTTCAATATTTTTAGCATACAGGCGGGTCAACCGTTAGCAATAACCGGCGGTATTGGTGAAGCTCTTATCGCGACGGCAACGGGTCTTTGCGTTTCAATCTTTGCGTTGATTGTCCACACTTACTTTTCGCAAAAGCTTGACGAAAATTTAACCGCGCTGGATAAAGCCGTAAATATCGTGTTAGCCGGTGTTAATGTGTCTTATGACGAATCGCAACAACAATCGGATGAATCGGAAGGAAGTTTCCAATGAGACGTCGTGATTTCCGCGAGAAAAAAGAACCGCTCGTCATGATTATCCCCATGATTGACATAATGCTTTTTTTGTTGGTGTTCTTCATGATCAGTACGATTTACATGGTGCAGACGAATACATTGCCCGTTAGCTTGCCGCAGTCGTCGACAGCAAAGCAGGAGACGCGCCCAAACGTCGTGCCAATAACCGTGCTTGAAACAGGCGACGTTCTCTTTGACAAGGACACCGTACCCAATCTTGAATTAGGCGAAAAAGTTCATAAAGCTTTAGAACAAGATAAGGATACAATCTTCGTTTTGCGCGGCGATAAATCTGCGCGGTATGAAAGCGTTGTGGCAGTGCTTGACTTGCTGAAAAAATCGGGAGCAAATCGCGTGTCAATCGCAACGGAATTGAAACAATGAGCGGCTATTCAACTTATTGGCGGACGACAATTTTTGCGTCGATTGCTTTTCATTTCCTAATGGCACTGGGATTTTCCTACGTCCTGCCGCATTTAATCCCCGAACCGACAATCGAGGACGTTGCGGAATTTGAATGGGTGGACGTGGACTTGTTGCCGCCTGACGTCGTAGTAATTGAGGCTGAAGCTATTCCGGCGGAGACTGTCCAAGAAACTTTGCCGACTTTCAACGCGCAAGATTTATTTGTCCCCGACTTGACAATCCCCGAACCTGTTTTTGTTGAGGAAACTCCGCCACCAAAGCCACCCGAAATAAAAATCGTCGAGCCGCCAAAACCTCAACCGCCGCCGCAAGTCGTTCGCAATGAACAAGAGGCTAAACAGCAAGTGGAAGCGGAGCCGGAAAAAGAAGTTGTCGTCGTGCAAGGCAAGCAACAACTCGGACAGCCGCCGGTTACGATAACCGAATTTTATCCCGAAAAGGGTAGCGGGCTTGGCTATAAAGGTTACGTGTCAATCGCGGCGACTATCGGCAAGGACGGCAAAGTTAAAGCTACAAAAGTTATGCGCACGTCCGGCAGATATTTCGTTGACGAAATTGCTCGCAAAGCCGCCATGCAATGGACATTCAAACCCGCGCTTGACCAAGACGGCAAGCCCATGGAATGCGACAAAATTATTACCTTTGACTTCAAAAAATTTGCTGAGGCCTGACGATGAAAAAATTTTTACTGTTATTGATTGCGGGACTGCTGATTTTTTCCGCGCAGGTTGAAGCGGCTCCGAAATGGAACGAACTCGCCGTGCAGATTGAAGCTACCGTTCGCGAAGCTGTTGAGATTTACAAAACGGGCGAAGGTCGCGCTGCCAAAGAAAAAATCAATGACGCCTACTACGGCATTTACGAAAAGGAAGGGCTTGAATCAACCCTGCGTGTCAGCGTGTCGAGTAAGTCGGTCGGCTTGACGGAATATCAATTCTATAAAGTCAAGAAAGCGATGCTTGCCGGTGACCCGCTCGAAAAAGTTGAGCAGGAAGCCGAGACCCTGATTCAAATGGTTTACGAAAATGTCGACGCACTCCAAAACGCTCATGGCGTCAGCGGAGGTTGGGCGTCATTCCTGCCGGCGTTTCTGATTCTGATTCGCGAAGGACTGGAGGCTATCTTAGTTCTCGTCGCGATAATCGCTTACCTGAAGAAAAGCGGAAACGAAAAACATTTGGACACGGTTTATAACGCGATGATAGCCGCGATAATTGCAAGCTTTGCCACAGCGTATCTTTTCTCGACAATGATTGAGTCGACGACGGCGGGCGCAGGTCGCGAAATTTTAGAGGGCGCAACGGCATTGTTCGCAGTCGTCGTGCTAATCGGGACAAGTGCTTGGCTCGGCGGCAAGGCAGACGCTGAAGTTTGGAAGAAATATATTCAAGGCATGGTCGATAAGTCGATGACGAGCGGCAATGCGAAGGCTCTTGCTTTAGCGGCATTCTTGGCCGTCTATCGCGAGGGAGCGGAAGTCATTCTGTTCTATCAAGCCTTGTTCAACAATTCGTCAAGCGATGTCGAAATGATTTGGGCGGGATTCGTCGCGGGCTGTGTCGTCGTGGCAATCTTATTCTTCGCGTTGCAGACGGGCGTTTTGAGAATTCCGCTGAAACCGTTCTTCCTGTTCACAAGCGTGCTGATGTACTTGCTTGCGATAACATTTGCGGGCGGCGGCATTCGCGAGTTGCAAGAAGGCGGCGTCTTCGGACAAACTCCGCTTGAATTCTTGCCGACAATCGACGTGCTGGGAATTTATCCGACGGCAGAAACTTTCGGCGCACAAGTCGCGCTGTTAGTTTTGGGCGTCGGAGCCTTCCTGTATAGAAAACGTCAAGCGGCAGTTGAATAGCTGTTTACGAGGTGCAAACTTCGTTGACATAGAAAAAATTTAAGGAGCGGTGAACTTTATGTTTATCCCTAAAAAAGTTAAGAGCCTGCTTGCGGCAGGAGCAACGGCGTTGAGCCTGTTCGCGTTCAGCCCCAATGCGCTGGCTTTCCAAGAATACCCAATCGGCGACGAGATTGAGGACACGGAGAATCACTTCAAAGTTGCGCTGGTTTACTTTCAACCCGTGCCGATGGAACCGCAGGGCATGATGCTTTCGCCTGACAAAGCCGACATTCACATTGAAACTGACATTCACGCCACAGAAGGCAACGAATGCGGATTCGGCGTCGGCGAGTGGATTCCTTACATGCGCGTCGAGTACAAATTCACCAAACGCGGCGGCGACCCCGAAGGTCCGATTACCGGAACTTTCATGCCGATGAGCGCGGACGACGGTCCCCATTACGGCGCGAACGTTAAAATGCACGGCGCGGGCACTTACGACTGTGAATTCAAATTCTATGCGCCCGAAGGCTACGCGCTCCACACCGACCCCGATACCGGCGTTCCCGGCCGTTTCTGGACTAAACCGGTCGTTATGAAGTGGACTTTCAACTACACGCCCCGCAAATGGTAAAAAAATAGCGTCACTAAAACGCTGAAAAATTTTGTCCGATTAAAATTATACACAAAAATTTTTCCCTGTCGATAGCATTTCGACGGGGATTTTTTCAGAGGTGAAAATTTTTGCTCCAAACTTTTTTACAGCAGTTTATTCCGGCAATGGAAGAAGGTTTAATGCTCGGCGTGCCGCTCGGAATTCTATTTGTGCTGATTCGTCGTCTGCAGCACGAAGAATATCGACGCGCTTTCCGATCCGCGCTTAAATGGGGATTCTGGCTGTCAATATTTTTAGTCGCCGTCAGAGTGGGCACACGCAACGCAGTCAGCCGCGAACTTTTGGAGGGAGCCGCGACATTTATAACATTGGCGGGCGAGGCGGTGATTTTGTTCAAATTGCTCAAGCCGGACAAGGATTTCAGCAAGCCGTTGAAAATTTCCTTAGCCGCCGCAGTGATGACGCTTTTTTTGTATCACGGCTTCGAGTTATGGTTGATTCCGGTCGGCTCGGTCATTGCGGCATTGGGCGATTATTTTACGGTTGAGTTCTTAACGAAAATTCTGGGATTTGTGAGCGGCGCATTGTTCGCATTCGTCAGCTCGTTCATGATTTACAAGGCGGCGGACGCTCTCAACGACACACGCTTGAAATTTGTCTTCGTGATAATTTTTGCGGCGTGCATTATTCGCCAAATAATTTTCCTGATTCAAGTTTTAATGGCGCGAAATTTTTTATCGAGTGAAATCTGGATGGATTTAATGGCTCCGATTATCAACAGCTCCGACCTGCTGATATTCGTAATCTTCGCGGCGATTTTGGTCTTGCCGATAACATTGTTCTCGCAACCGAAACCTGCGAGGCTACCCGAATACAATCCCGCTGAATATCGAAAAGTTTTGGCGCAAGCAATTCACAAACGACGTTGGGGCACGGGCGTGATAATCGCATTGGCTTTGATGACGACTTCTTCAAGCGCGGGTTCAATGATAGCCAACCGGCAAGCTCAAATTGTTCCGGCGGTCGAAGTGACGGCTAATAACGGCTCTGTTGATGTTGATTTGGAAATCGTCAAGGACGGGCACTTACACCACTTTGTTTATCGGGCGTCGGGCGGCGAAATGGTTCGATATATAGTGATTCTGAAAGGCGGCTCGGCTTATGGCGTCGGGCTTGATGCTTGCGAAATTTGCGGCGCAACCGGCTACTACGAGCGCGACAATCAAGTTATCTGCAAGCTATGCGATGTTCAAATGAACAAGGCGACGATTGGCACGCGCGGCGGTTGCAATCCCATTCCGATCAGCTACAGCATTGAGGGCGGCAAATTGAAAGTCCCGCAAGCTGAACTTGAAAAGAACGCGCGAATTTTCGGAGGTGGCTGAAATGTTTTGGCAGATGGTCAAGGGCGCGTTGATTCGGCAAAAAAATCGATTCGCGCTGATAGCGTTGACGGTTGCACTGGGTGTTTCTTTGGCGGCGGCAATGCTAAATGTCATGTTCGACGTTGGCGACAAAGTTAATCAGGAACTTAAAGCTTACGGAGCAAATATTACAGTCACGCCGAAGAATTCCGCCGTGCTCAAAGAGGTTTACGGTCTCGACGCGCAGGAATATCTTAACGAGTCGGATTTGGGCAAGATAAAAACTATTTTCTGGACAAATAATATCGTGGTGTTCGCACCCAAACTCGACGGGACATTGACGCTTGACGGCGGCGAAAAAATTTCTGCGACGGGCACTTGGTTTAATCACGAAATGAATTTGCCGACAGGCGAAAGTTTTTCAACAGGCGTTCTTGAAATGAAGTCGTGGTGGCAAATCGAAGGCTCCGCGCCCGCGCACCTTGATGAGGCTTTGATTGGTAAAAAGCTTGCGGCGGAAAAAAATATCAAAGTCGGAGACGTTTTAAAGTATGACGGCGGCGAATTTAAAATCAGCGGAATAGTTTCCGGCGGCGGCGACGAAGATAATCAACTCCTTATCGACTTGGCGACGATGCAAAAAATTTTAAACGTGCCCGGCAAAATCGGCAGCATTGAAGTCAGCGCGATAACCACGCCCGAAAATGATTTAGCCCGAAAAGCGGCGGCGAATCCCGATTTGCTCAGCCAGCAGGAAAAAGAAATTTGGTATTGCACGGCTTACGTCAGCGCAATCGCCTATCAGATTGAGGAAGTCATCGCACATTCTTCGGCACGACCCGTCAGACAAATTGCCGAGTCGGAAGGGAAAATTTTGGAGAAAACTCAACTGCTCATGCTTTTAATCACGGCGTTAAGTTTGCTGTCAACCGCGTTGGGCGTTTCAAATTTAGTCAGCGCGAACATTATGGAGCGCAGTCGCGAACTCGGACTTTTGAAAGCAATCGGCGCAACAAATCTTGGCGTGATACTCCTAATCTTGACGGAAATATTTATCGCAGGACTTGGCGGCGGCATTTTAGGCTACGTCGTGAGCTTGGGGTTGGCGCAAATTATCGGCACAACAGTTTTCGGCTCGGCTATTGTCAACAACGCGGCAGTCTTGCCAATAGTCAGCGTGCTTATGGTCGTCGTGCTGTTAGTCGGAAGCTTGCCCGCGATTAGAATGCTTTTATCTTTGCAACCTGCGGAGGTTCTACACGGAAGATGAGACTAAAATTTTTTTTGCGAATGATTTTTTATTCACTCCTGCGCCGCCGAATGCGAATGTTAATTGCGTTAATCGCGGTGGCAGTCGGCGCAACGATTATTTCAGGCATGGTGACTGTTTATCGCGAAGTGCCGCAACAACTTGGCCGCGAGTTCAGAGCATACGGCGCAAATCTGCTTATAATTCCCGCGAACGAGGCGGCGACTTTCAATTTGGAAAAAATTTCCGAAGTCCGCGAAGTTTTATCGGGGAATGAAATAATCGGCGCGGCTCCGTTCTTATATGAGCGACTGGAGATTAACAAGCAATACATTTTGACGGGCGGCACGGATTTTGCCGAGTTGCAGAAGGTCAGCCCGTATTGGCAAATTGAAGGAGCTTACCCCAATGCAGGCGAACGGGAAGTTTTAATCGGAGCACAGCTTGCCAAAGTCTTTTCGCCTTACGAGCCGAGCGAAATTATCGGGCAAGAAGTCACAATCAGCGCGGGCGAAGGCAGAGCCATGAAAAAATACATCGTCAGCGGCATTGTTTCGACCGGCGGCAAGGAAGAGGACTTCGCCTTCATGAATCTTGATAACCTTCAAGAGATTGTCGAAAAGCCCGCGCAAATTTCCGTTGCACAATTTAGCGTCGTGGCGGAAGGCGACAGCCTCAACCTAATCGAAGAAAAAATTTCGTCGAGCGTCGAAGGCATTCAGCCGCAACTCGTTCAGCAAATCGCCAACTCTGAATTCAACGTGCTCAGCAAGTTGCAAGTGCTCGTTCTGTTGGTGTCGGTGGTCGTGCTGATTTTAACGTTAATTTGTGTGACGACGACAATGATGGCAGTCGTGACGGAACGACGCAAAGAAATCGGGTTGAAAAAAGCTTTGGGCGCGGCGAATCAAAATATTGTTCGAGAATTTTTAGGCGAAGGCTGTTTGCTTGGAGCGTTCGGCGGCTTGTTCGGGAGCGGGCTGGGCTATTTGTTCGCTGAAAGTGTCAGCGTGCAAGTTTTCGGGCGCGGAATTTATTTTTCCGTATCAATAGCGTTGCTGTCAATCGTGTTGTCAATAATCGTGACGGGCGTGGCAAGTTTGATATCTGTAAGAATTGCAACCGCCGTTGATCCTGCGATAGTTCTAAGGGGTGAATAATTTTGGCTCTGCTTGAAATTAAAGATGTTTCTATGGTATACAATGGGAAAGTTCGCGCCCTTGACGAAATAAATTTCAATGTCGAAAAAGGCGAATGGGTTGCCATTATGGGACCGAGCGGCTCCGGCAAAACCACGCTCATGAATATTATCGGCTGCATGGACAAGGCGACAAGCGGCTCCGTCATCTTGGACGGCATTGACTTGGGCGATGTTGATGGACAAAAATTAACCGAGATTCGTCGCGAGAAAATCGGCATGGTTTTTCAGCAGTTTCACCTTATACCATATTTGACCGCCGTTGAAAATATCATGGTTGCGCAATACTATCACGGCTTGCCCGATTTAAACGACGCTATGACGGAGCTTAAGCGCGTTGGGTTGGAGGATAGAGCGAATCACTTACCCAGCCAACTTTCCGGCGGCGAACAACAGCGCGTCTGCATTGCGCGGGCTTTGATAAATTATCCCGTGCTGATTCTTGCCGATGAACCGACGGGGAATTTGGACGAGGCAAATCAAAATCTCGTCATGAAAATTTTTCACGAACTGCACGCCGAAGGACACACGATTATAACTGTCACGCACTCGCCCGACGTAGGTCGAGAGGCTCAACGTTGCATTGTCTTGGAACACGGGAGGATTAAGCAATGAAAAAATATTTAGCGGCAATTCTCTTGTCCCTTGTCCTTTGTCCCTTGTCCCTTTTAACCGGTTGCGGCGACGAAGCAAAGAAAAATCCTGCGCCCAAGCCCGCGCAAAATAAAATCGACCTCTCCAATGCAAAAGACGGAACTTACACTGTTGAAAGCTCTCTTGACGAAAAACTCGGTAAAAGTATTTTGACGTTGACGATTAAAGACAAAAAAATTGTCGCCGCCGATTTTGAAGGCTACGACCTTTTTGGCAACGTCAAAGGCGAAGACTACGGCTCATTGACCGGTAAAGACTCCGCCGACTACAAGAAGGCTCAAACTGCCGTCAAAGCAATAAAGACTTATCCCGCGCAACTTGTCGAAACGCAAGACTTAAGCAAAGTCGATGCAATTTCGGGCGCGAGCATTTCTTACGGGCAATTCGTAGAGACGACTAAACGCGCAGTGGACGAAGCGACGAAATGAAAAAATTTTTTGCGGCAATTCTCTTGTCCCTTGTCCTTTGTCCCTTGTCCCTTTTAACCGGTTGCGGCGAAGAAAATTACGAGCGCAGTGAAAAAATGATGGGCACTCTCGTCACGCTTAAAGCGTCGGGCGGCAATTCTAAAGCGGCAGTCGATAAAAGCTTCGACGAACTTTTTAAGCTGGTCGAGAATGTCAAAGTCGACGTAAAAAATCTGAACGATAGCGCGGGCAGTGGCGAATTCGTCAAAGTTAGTCCTGAAGTTTTTGACATGCTCAAGTTGTCGCAGAAATATTCGGAGCTGACCGGCGGCGCGTTCGACGTAACTTGCGGAGCGGCTGTCGACTTATGGCGCACCGCTCGCAAAAATAAAGTCTTACCCGCGCCCGAAGATATTGACGCCGTGAAAAATCTTGTCGGCTATCAACATTTGCACTTGAAAGAAATGGAGCAAAGCGCGATGATTGACCTAGCGGGCGTGAAAATAAATTTAGGCGGCGTCGGCAAAGGTTACGGCGTCGACATTGTGCGAAAAATTTTCAGCGAACACGGCATAACCGACGGACTTATTGATTTTGGCACGAGTAGCATTTTTGCCTTCGGTAAGAAAAAAATCGGAATAAAAAATCCTCGCAATGATAATGAACTTGCCCAAATCATTGAGCTTGAAAATTGCGCACTATCCACATCCGGCGACTATGAACAATTTTTTATTGTGGACGGTCGCCGCTATCATCACATAATCAATCCAAAGACCTGTTTACCGACAGACAACGGAATTGCTTCTGTAAGTGTGATTGTTTCGGGCAATGTGAAAAGTTGCGGAGCCATCGCCGACATTTTAAGCACGGCGATTTTAGTTCTCGGAGAAGAGAATAGCAAAGAATTTCTGAAAGACTCACCAACTCAATCCGTTATCATCAAAGAAATTTTTATGCACTTCGTAGACAAAATTGAATAAGCTCCGTTGCAATCACAATTCGCGGATAATTTTCTTACGAATGATTTCATCTTTGTCAAATTCGCTCATCATTTCCCAATCCTTTTCCATTTCTAGAGCGTGTTGGTAAACCTTGATTTGCAAGGTGACGCGGAATTTTTTCGAATGACGAGTCGTTAGCGCGCAATAACGAAGTCAGGTAGAAAAATAACCGTCACTTGCCGGAGTTTGCCAACAACTCCCCCTAAGGTCTGTTGAAAAACCCTGATAACGAATACGCGAAGAAAGAAGAAAAATAGCAAGTGAAACAAAAGCGCAGAAGCTCGAAGATAACTTATCAAGACGAATCGTGATGCGCAGGTAATCTTTGAGGCGACAGAAAAATCTCTCAACGACATTGCATTTTTTTGTAAAGGGCTTTGTCAAAGTCATGTTTTATCTTGGCATTGACTTTAGCAGCACTTTAGGATTTCAAAGCAATTAACGTTGAGTTTGCACCTCTTCCGCGATACAAAGGTATTCTGTCGAAAATCTATACTTCAGTTCAATCTTTTGCAACTTTGTCTAGATTTTTATCAACAGTTCAGTTGCCCAAAATTTCTTGATCCAGTTCTTGAATTCTTTGCAATGGCAAATCTGTAAGCTCATGGACTTCTTCGAATGAACTTCCTCGATGAAGCATTTTACATGCGATTTTTTCAGCACGAAGAATCTCACCTTGTGAGCGTCCTTCATCGAATCCGTCTTCAAAACGAGCTTGCAACGCGTCATCCATATTCCATTCCAGAGCCAACATGTTGAACACCTCCTGCGAATTCTTTTTCAAGTATCCCTTCATCAATCCATTGTCGAGACAAAATTTTACCGCTCGACTTATTGCTTCGCGATGAGAAAGTTCGGCGCGAATTCCTTTTTTCACTTTCCATACCGGTACGCTGTAATCCGACAGATAAGCGCACTTCGTCAACAACGGCTGTTGCACGTCATGATTTATATTGTAGGCAGTGACAACAAGTTCAAGGGAAGAGTTATCGCCGCCAAACGCCTCCGACAACCTCATTTCTTTTTTCAACGGCTGTGTTTTATCTCCGTCATAGAGCACGAAAAATTTTGGCGAAGGAAATCGAATCAACGTCCTGTGATAGAGCCTGTTCTTTTCCTTGACCAAATTGTTTAAAAGTTCAGCAACGTAGGATAAGCAACGGAAGGGCATGTTATCGTTGACCGTCGTTTGATGCTCGACAAGAATTAAGAAGTAGTCGCCAATCGTGCAGGATATATCGTTCTTCCGCTTGTCGAAAAAAATTCCGTCAAGAGTATTGATAGTGAGTTTTCCGGCATCCTGATAATCAATTCCAAGAATTGCGTTGCAAAGCGACAACAACCTTTCCGGCTCATTAAAATACGACCGAAACACTGAATCTCGATATTTGGCATTGTAGTCCGTCATAATCTCACCTCGACACGATTATAACACGAACTTGACAATTAAATTACAACGCGCAGAGAATTTTCCGCAAGAATTTGTTTTGCTTTGCCGGCTTGAGTGCGTTCGATAATCAAATCGCGCTCGTATTCAGCGAAGGCAAGCATGATGTGCGTGATGAGTTTGCCTGTTGGCGTGTTGTCTATCAGCCCCATGTTGAGGATGTGGACAGAAACGCCGCGATTGAGCAGTTCGTTGATGAGTGCGGAACCTTCTGCAGTGGAACGAGCGAAGCGGTCGAGCTTTGTGACAAGAAGTGTATCTCCCGATTGCAGTCGCTCAATCAAGGCATCGAGGCAAGGACGTTTGGTCGTAGTTCCGGTGAATTCTTCGACGACAAGTTCGTCAAAGCCGGCATTTTTGAGCTTGACGAACAAATTGCTCAACTCGATTTGAAAAACTTTCGTCTGACGTGGTTGAACTTGTGATTTCGTGCTATAATTTTTGCCGAGGTGAGCTTATGGCAAATTACAATCCTCGGTATCGTGATTCCGTTTTTCGTTCTTTTTTCAACGACCCTGCGCGGCTACTGTCGCTGTGTAACGCTGTTCTCGGTACCGGCTACACCAACCCCGATGAGCTCAAAATCAACACTCTCGAAGGCATATTCTTCGACAAGCAGAAAAATGACATCTCGTGCACCATTGACAATCATTTTTTGGTACTTGTCGAACATCAAAGCACAGTCAACGAAAATATGCCGTTCAGGTGCCTATCCTACGTTGCCGAACTTTTGAACAATTTAGTCAAAAATAAACACAAGCTCTACTACAAGGGACTGATCAAATTTCCGCGACCGAAATTCTTCGTGCTTTACGACGGGGACAAAAGCGAACCATTGCAAAGAACTATGCGCTTGTCTGACGCATTTGACGGCGATTCTGACTCTCTAGAACTTGTCGTTACCGCGTTTAACATAAATTACGGCGTGCCCCAACCCTTGCTGGAGAAGTGCGGATACCTTGCCGAATACTCTGCCCTTGTCGGCAAAGTCAAAGAGGGGATTCGGTTGAGACTATCGCGACGAGACGCCATAAGCCGCGCCGTCAAATTTTGTCTCGACAAGGGAATCATGGGCAACTATCTCGTCGAAAATTCAAAGGAGGTCTTCGACATGTTAGCTCTTGAGTGGAATTTGGACGACGCTCTTCAAGCTCGTTTCGACGAAGGTTACGAAGACGGTCGTAACGAAGAACGTGAATCTGTTGCCCTGAAAATGTTGCGCAAGGGCAAATCGTTTGACGAAGTTCGCGAATTTACCGACTTGCCCCTTCATCGGCTTGAGCAACTTGCCAAAAATAATCGTGACGCCTAAAAGAAATAATCAAGAATACGGGGTCTTATGCAAAACCGAAACGGAGGACGAGTTATAGAACGACCCTAAAAAACGCGAAAAGCTCTGCAACGTCTGACAAACGCTACAGAGCCAACTGGTGAATGATTACCGTCATCTACCAGAGAGTCCGAACTTCAGTGACCGTCAATCACTGAAATCGTTGAAATCTTTTTCGCTAGAACAAGCATCGATGAGTTTTACTGTACCCAAACGAAGTTTTTCCTTTAATTATGGGTGTAGTATAATGTAAAGTGGAAAATCTTGCAAGGCTTTCCGAAAACAAACGATGTGAACTGTTATGAATCAAAACTATGAACTGCCGCACGATGTTGACGCCGAAAAGGAACTACTTTCCGCGTTGCTCGTCAAAAATGGCGAAAAAATTCCTGCAGTGGCGGCAATCGTTTCAGTCGACGATTTTTATCGCCCCGAACACGAATCATTTTCCGCGTCATCTTGGAGTTATACGCGCAGGGAACGCCACCGAACATTCTTTCAATCTTTCAGGAAATGCAGAAAAAGAAAAGTAAGAATCGCGAATCAAACAAACTCGGCATTGATGATTCCGTTCGCAAGCTGAAGAAATTTCAACGCGACACGAATACGACGTTTATCGTTATTTCGTCTTTCAATCGGACGAACTACGCGCAGTCGGTTTCCTTTGAGAGCTTCAAATCGCAAAAATTACAATGGATAATGCGGAAAACTTAACATCTCAAAGCAAATCAAACGCAAAAAAAAGCTCTTGAGCCCAACTCAAAAGCCTCAAGTTTGTCTGATTTACAAATCAAGGACGATATAACAGCACGATTTCCTCTTCGTAGAGTTGCCACCAAATATTTGAACCTCCCACCGCCTAAAGAGGCGGGGGATTCATGAGAAGTTTGTATTTTAAGTTTCCTCCCGAAGGATTACCTTATTCTCAAAGGCGAGTCCAAGTCGCCCACACACGGTCGCCCGAAGGTCTCCGCTTACTTTTAATTTTTTCGTACCGTCCTTTCCGCAAGATTTGTCAAAACACTTCTTTACACCCGTCGCGATTCACTTAGTCCGGAGACGAAAGTCTCTAAGTGTCGTGCTGCGGTGCGGGTGAGTGTACGGGTCAAGCCCACTGCGAAACGGCTGCATTGTCGGCAAGTCACGAGCCGTTGATTTAGGTACACTTTTTTAACGTGGTAGTCATCCACAAATTAGATTATATTTAGTAAAGGCACCAAAGTCAACGGCGATTCATCCCCCGCCTAAAGAGGCGGGGG
>JAFXNB010000094.1 GCA_017529935.1 Selenomonadaceae bacterium | reverse complement strand
GTCGAAAGATTGAACGAATGCACGAGCGGCCTTGTGTGTTGGCAGGCGGGGTTGGAGCAAGTGACGGTTCGCGCCCAGAGCCACGCGATAACGGTCTTGCCGTCGATAGTCGGATAGAGTTCGCCGAGTTTTTCAAAGGCAAGCGTCTTCAAAATTTTTCCGTAGTAGAGAATGTCGTTGGCGAGCCCTTCCGCGCCGCGATAACCGCCAATAAGTTTATCAGCCTCCGGATTGACGGGCGGCAGATTTTTAAACTTCGCGGGCAGTTCAATCATCGCCTTGTTAATCATGACGGCGACGGGATTTAAATCTGCGGCGTAAGCTTTTAAGCCGAGCCGTTGCGCCTCAAGGGGAATAGTTCCGCCGCCCGCGAACGGGTCGAACACTGCGGGCAAATCTTCGCCGACGGAATTTTTTATTTCGTTCAGTGCGCGGCTAAAAATTTCTTCGTTGCCGCTGTTCTCCCACTTGACAAGCTCGCCGATGAGTTCAAAAAGTCTTTTGCGTTCGGCGTCTTGAGCTTGTGGCGTGGGAAATTTTTCTAGGTGTTCGGACGGGTCATCAATCAGCGCGGCAAATAAAACCGCGCGCGCCGTTGCAGTTGGTTTACGCGACCACCAAAGATGTAGCGTCGAGGGGTGCCCGTGACGGATTGATTTTTCCCGCGCCGACGCCTTGTTGATAACGTCCAGCGGCAGTGCCACTTCGATTAATTTTTTCATAAGGTCACCAACCTTTCCAATGGAGCACAACGCACGAAATCAGCGAAACAAACGTGCTGACGATAACACAAGTCAACATGTCGTTTTGTCGTTGCAAATTGCGAATTTCTTTATGCGCCTCTGCAAGTCTTTCGCGAAGTTCATTAATGCATTTATTATCTTCAGCCATGTCAATCACCTCCGCAAGAAATATTTCGTTCGAGAAGAATTTTTCCCTGCCGCTTGAGAGAAGAAATCGGGTAGTTGACGCTGACGGCGTTGAAGTCGGGCTGGCTGGCGAAGGGCGTTTGCAGATAGGTGACGTGCGCGGCGTTTTCGTCAACGGCGACGATAGCCAAGATAAAATTTTCTGGGGAATTTAGCGCGGTGATAATTTCGTTTTTGCTTACGGTGACGGTATCGGCGTCGGCGTTGCGCCCTTTGACTTCGATAAAACGCAGGCGACCGCTCGGTTCGGCGGATTCAATGTCGTAGCCGCATTTATCGCCGCTCACGTCCGAAGCTTTGTTGCCGAGTTCGCGCTCAATTTCCATGACGGCAGCCATAGCGATTTTTTCAACACGGGAACGCGCCGCAAGATTTTTTTCTGGCAGATAGCCGCGCGGGACAATCAACGCGCCGCCAACCACGACGGGAGCCGCCACGGAAATTTTCCGCTCCAAAGCGATTTCAGCAAGGCGTTGATTCAAACGAGCTTCAAGTTCGTTAGCCCGCCGCGTCGCCTGTTCAGCGTTAAATTTGTCCTTCGCGCTCAATTCGACGGCTCGCGTGTCCCAAAAGCTGATTTCACTGCGCAGACGCGTTTTAACTTCCCGTTCGAGTTTGTCGAGGTAAATTTTTTTCTGCGCGGCAACTTCCTGATGATACGCCGCCATCAAATTTTTCACGGTGTAATTAATGGCGCGTTCCTCAACATTTTTTTGCAACCACTGCGCCTTTTTAATCGCCGAAAAAATTTTTCTGCGCTCGGCGTCCGTGGGCGACCGATAATCCATGTAGGGCGCGGCACTCGTCGGAACGGCTTGACCGTCTTCCAAAATCTCCACGAAATGCACGCGCTTGGAAATGACTTGCTCCCGCCCGTCGAAAATTTTTATCTCCACGTAGAACAGCAGCCGGAAATTTTTGCCGTCGTCGTTGTCGTCAATAAAAATTGTTCCCTGCCGCAATGCTCCGCCGAATTTCTCCAAAACTTTGGAACTAACCGCCATTAAAAGCGGATGACCTGGAGCTAAAAGTTCAGCCGCCGCGCCGCCGATATTGCATTTGTCCTTGTCGAAACAAACGCGCTTATAACTTTTCGCGACGGGCTGATTGCGCGGAGATTTTTGGCGCACGTCGCTCGGCACATGAAAAATTTCATAGCGACCGTTGACGCGCGGATAAATTTGTCCGCCCAATCGTTTTAACGCCGTCTGGAAAAATTTTTCGATAAAATACGGCTGGAGCTTGCGCGACTCCACGCGCTCCATTGTCTGATTTATGTCCGTGACTTTTTCAAGCCGGAGCGAGTCTTCCGTCAATGCCCGTTCGCGCAGAATTTTTCGCAACTTGTCCGCGTCGAAACTTTTATCAACGATATTATCCAGCCGCCGAATAATTTTCGGGTCATTGCCGTAGCGAATCGCCGCGACCAGCAATTCACGTAGCGGCTTATTATCGAACGAAACTTTGCCGAGTATGTCGAAAACTTTTCCGCCGAGCGCGGCGCGTTCCTCCTCCAACTTTTTCAGCAGACGATAAAAAACTTGTCCTTCGCGCGTGTCCTTGGCAACCAAATTCCACAGGTGACAAATTTTTTTCTGCCCGATACGGTGAATGCGCCCAAAACGTTGCTCCAAACGATTTGGATTCCACGGCAAGTCGTAGTTAATCATCAAGTGCGCGTTCTGCAAGTTGATTCCTTCGCCCGCCGCGTCCGTCGCGACCAGCACGAAAATATTTTTGTCGGCTTTGAATCGCTCTTGAATTTTGCGCCGCTCCCCGTGACTAAGCCCGCCGTGAATCGTGACAACAGCCTCATTGCGCCCGAACAGCGCGGAAATTTTTTTCTGCAGATAATTCAGCGTGTCGCGGTGTTCGGTGAAGATAATCAACTTGTCGCGCCTAGAAAAATTTTCGTTGCCTTGGAGCAGTTCGGAAAGTTCGCGCCATTTTCTATCCTCGCCGCTCCTGAAAACCGTGTTCGCCATTTCCGTGAGTTTTTCCAGCGTTTGAATTTCCTTGCGCAGTTCAGTCAGATTGCTGGCGGCAGTCGCACGTTCGGCAAGTTCTTCTTCCTTAATTTCAAGTTCGCCGCTCGGAAATTCTTCGTCCAATGCCTCGACAGCAAACTCCGCCGAAATATTTTTTTCGCGCAGAATTTTTTTCAAGCGTTCGGTTCTGCGCTCCAAAGATTTGTAAATTGCTTGCGGAGAAGAAGCAAGCCGCCGTTGCAGAATCGTCATCGCGAAACCGACGGAAGTTTTCTTATTTCCGCTCAATCGTTCCGCCCGATTAAAGCCGTCCGAAACATAATCCGTCACGCGCTCATAAAGTTCCATTTCAACCGGCGATAAATCGTAGCTGACGGTGTAGGCGCGGCGTTCAGGGAAAAGCGGCTTGCCCTCGAACGTCAGCAAATCTTCTTTAACCAGCCGCCGCATCATGTCCGACACGTCGACATTGCCTTTAATGCGCTCGACGCCTTCAAAGCGGTCTTGGTCAACGAGCGACATGAACAGATGAAAATCCTCGTCTTTGCCGTTGTGTGGCGTCGCCGTCATCAACAGGAAATGCCGCGTAATTTTGCTGAGCAATCGCCCCAACCAGAAACGTTTCGTGTAATTCGTCTTGTTGCCGGAAATCGTCGCCGACATTTTGTGCGCTTCGTCACAAACAATTAAATCCCAAGTTGTCGTCTGCAATTTGTCTTGAAATTCTTTGTTCCGCGCCAAAACGTCCATGCCCACGATAGCGCGGTCCACGTCTGCAAAAGCGTTGCCGTTCACGGATAAATTTATTCTCTCTCGCGTCAAAATTTCAAAAGCCAAATGGAATTTATGTTGAAGTTCTTCCTGCCACTGTTCGACGAGCGTCCCAGGGCAAACAATCATGCAGCGCACGACATCACTGCGCACCAGCAATTCCTTAATCAGCAAGCCCGCCATAATCGTTTTGCCGGCTCCGGGGTCGTCAGCCAATACAAAGCGCAAAGGTTGTTGCACCAGCATTTTTTCGTACACTGCGGAAATTTGATGCGGCAACGGCTCTATCAGCGACGAATACACCGCCAAATATGGCTCGAACAAATACGCAACGCTAATTCTGTAGGCTTCCGAAGTTAGGCGAAAATCCTCCGCGCTGGCGTCAAATTTCCATTGCGACGAAACTTCAAGCAGATTTAGTTCTTCTAATTGGTCGGAGTTTAACATTTGGCTCCCGAAATTTCCGTAGTCGTCCTTATAAGTGACCTCCGCGAATTCGTCGCCATGAAATTTCACGAAAATAATTTCGCTGACTCGATTGGGCACCAGCCCCGTAAATTTTTTTCCTACTTCCAAGTCACTCAAATTCAAGGCAGAACACTCCCGTAGCAAAAAAATAAATTAAAATTCACAAACGCAAATCGCGAAAAATACGACTGCCGCAAAATTTTTTCTTGCCAATGTGGAATTTCTTCTTTAAAAATAGTTTTGATTTGTATATTATATTCTATGGTAGTCAAGTTGAAAACTTTACCTGTTAAACAAAATCGAACTGAAATTATACAAAAAGCCTTTTTAAGGAGAATGAAAAATGCAACCCAAGCAAACGAGCATTCGCAAACGAATAAGAAAACTTTTCTTTATCCTAAGTATAACGACGTTGCTGTTGTCAGGCGCATTGGCAAATTATGGAATGTTCACGACCAAAACAGAAATGGAATCAATGGGCAAACAGCTGGGCGTTTCTACAAAAGAATCGGTAATAGAAATTGTATCGGGACGCGAGAAAAATCATCTTCAGCAAGTCGTTGATGAGCGGGTAAAAATTATAGATTCTATCTTTCAACGCATGGCGATTGATGTGGAAGTAGTGTCGAAAATGGCGGGATACATCATGTCGAACCCGCAAATTTATCCGCCGCAAGAATTGAAATTTTCGCCGAACATGGAGGCTGGCTGGGCAGTTTCATTGGCAGTTGCGCCGTCAGCAGAGGAAAATTTGTGGAATCTGCGCGACCGAATTGGCTTGGCGGCAAATATTCAAGAAGTGCTCAAAAGTATGGTTCTTTGCTACGGCGTGGATTGTTCGATGTACACGGCGTACGAGGACGGGTTCGACATTGTTTTTGACACCAACGAAAGCGATATGCGCGTACATTATTTTGAAAATCCGGAGCCGTACAGGCGATTTAATTTCTTTGAGCGGGCGTGGTACAAAAATGCAAAGGAAACTCAATCCACAACTTTCACCGACGCCATTATAAATGCAAATTCTTCCGCGCCGCTTCCCTTTGTGGCCTGTTCCGCGCCAATAATAGCTGACGGAAAATTTATCGGCGTGACGGGTTTTGGTTTCGTTGCAGAACGCGTTGCAAAATTTGTTTTACAGACCAAAATCGGTAAGACCGGCTTTGGATTTCTGCTGAATCGCAACGGGCAAGTGATAATTTCGCCGAAGGGCGACGGAGTTTTATCGCTTCAAGAGGGTTTCCCCGATTTGCGGCAGAATTCGGAGAAAAGTTTAGCTGAGGCGGCAGAAAAGATGGTTCGCGGCGAAAGCGGCTTAATGCCGGTGATTGTAGACGGCGAGGAATATTATTTGGCATATGCTCCGCTTGAAAATGTCCCGTGGAGTTTCGGCGCGGTTATAAAAGTCATCGAAGTCATTGCGCCGGCGGAAAATCTCGGAAGGTCAATCGAAAAAAGGACCGATGAATTCGTCGCTAAAGCGGAAACTTTATTTAAGGAATTATTTCCGGTTGCGCTGCTTGCTGTCGTTTTGTTGACGGCTTTGGTTTTATCCTTGAGCGAAAAATTATCCAAATCATTTGTGCAACCGATACAAAAGCTCTCCGAAGGCGTTCGGGAAATTGCCAGTGGCAACTTGGATAAAAAATTGGACATTCAAACGGGCGACGAGATTGAACAATTAGCTTTTTCCTTTAATTCCATGACTGACGAGCTTAAAACTTACATGGCGAATTTAAAAAAGGAAACCGCCGACAAGGAACGCATTGCCACCGAATTAAACGTTGCGACGAACATTCAGCTGAGCACTTTGCCACATGATTTTGATTTTAATCGCGACGATTTCGAGATATACGCGACGATGAAGGCGGCAAAAGAGGTCGGCGGAGATTTTTACGACTTCTACCTCGTGGACGAAAAACATTTGGTAATTTCAATAGCTGACGTGTCCGGAAAGAGCGTGCCCGCCGCGCTGTTCATGATGAAGGGCAAAACTATCCTAAAAAATTTGGCGACGATGATGAAAAGTCCCGACGACCTCGCCTCCGTCATGACTTTAGCCAATCAGCAACTTTGCCAAGACAACGACGAGATGATGTTCATAACGGTCTTCTTGGCGATGTTAGATTTGGAGACGGGCAGATTAATTTACGTCAACGGCGGGCACAATCCGCCTCTGCTCTATCGCGACGCCGAGAAAAAATTCAGTTGGCTTGACGTTAAGAAAAGCTTCGTTCTCGGAGCCATGGACAGCGTAGATTTTGTTCAGCAGGAAGTTCAGCTGAATCACGGCGATATTCTTTTCATGTACACCGACGGCGTAACCGAAGCCATAAACGAAGCTGAAGAAGAATACGGCGAGGCGCGTCTGGAAAATTGCTTGAACACTATCGATCATCAATGCGAAATTAAAATTCTGCTTGAAGGCGTGAGCAAATCTTTGGCGGCGCACGTTGGAAAAGCTGAGCAGTCCGACGATATAACTATGCTTGCCGTTCGTTTTGTTGGCTGTTGAAATGATTTTTTACCTTGACCGCGATAAATTTTGCCGCTCCTCTTCCAAAATTAGCGTTTACTAGCACGTTTTAAAGGATTATTTGCACTTTAGATTCAAAATATTTTTGCCGTCAAAATTATAATCGACGATTTGAACTATTCCATTGATAATTGTAACTGAAATATTGTCAATTTCTTCAAGCGGATTGTATTTTTCGCCGCAATAAGTGATTTTTACTTCGCATTCGTCGAGAACTTCGTTGTAAAACATTTTCATCGTGATTGGAAATAAATTTTTGCGCCGATTAATCAGTAATTCGTAAACCAATTCCTCAAAAATAAGTTGCAAGGTCATATTTCGGCGATTGCTCATAAATTGCTTGCGGGCGAACGATTCGATCTCACCTTGAACGCTCATCAAATCAAATTCCGCGTTATCAAACGTTTTCTCAAAAGTTTTCAAGCGATTTATAAAAATTTTCGTCGAATCTTTTTTAGGAGCGTGAAAAATTTCCTGCGGCGTGCCTTCCTCGTAAATAATTCCGTCGTTCATGAAAAATATTCTGTCGCTAACGTTCTCTGCAAAGCGCATTTCGTGCGTAACTATCATCATCGTATAATTTTTCGTCGCAAGTGAACGAATCATCGCTAAAACTTCGTCGACCATGCTCGGATCGAGTGCGCTTGTCGGTTCGTCGAATAAAATTATTTCCGGCTCCATTGCCAACGCTCGGACGATTGCTATCCGCTGTTTTTGTCCGCCGCTCAATTCGTCTGGATAATTCGTAATTTTTTCAGCTAAACCGACCATTTCTAGCAAATTTCGCGCATTTTTTATTGCGTCGGCGCGTTCGACGTTTTTTAACATCATCGGCGCGGTAATTATATTCTCCAGCACGTTCATATTTGAAAAAAGGTTAAACGATTGAAAAACCATGCCGATTTTTTGACGCATTTGACGAATTACGGCGGGATTATCCGAAATTTCTTCGCCGTGAAAGAAAATTTGCCCGCCGCTCGGTTTTTCAAGACGATTTATGCAGCGCAGAAACGTTGATTTACCCGTTCCCGAACTTCCGATTATCGAAATAACTTCGCCTTGACGAACGGAGCAATTTACATCTTTAAGCGGCTCGCTGTCAGCAAATTTCTTGCTTAAATGCTTAACTTCAAGCAAAATATCGTTATTCGACATTGCGTTTCCTCCGATTTAGTCTTTTTTCCGCCAAGTTTAGCAAGAAAATACAAATTCGCGCTATCAAAAAGTAAATTGCGGCGGTAAAAATCAGCGAAAAGAACGCCTCATAAGTTCTTGCACGAATTATATCCGAAACTTTCGTTAAATCTTGCACGGCGATATATCCGACGATTGATGTCGCCTTGATTAAAGAGATTACTTGCCGTTTGTACACGTTGAAAGTTTTTTGAATCGCTTGTGGGAAAATTATCTTCCTAAAAACTTGTAATTTGCTCATTCCGAGCGATTCTGCCGCTTCAATTTCTCCGACGGCGACGCTTTCAATCCCGCTGTTCAAAATTATTGCCACATAACAGCCAAAATCAATCGAAAATGCAATTATCGCGACGATTATTTCGTTTAAGCCCGTGTCGGAAAAAATTATGTAGAAACAAATCATCAGCGTTAAAACTATCGGCAAACCGCTAATCAGCGCGATAAATGCCGTCATTGCGCTAGATATTGGCTTAAATGTACTGCGTTTTATCATACAGAAGATAAATCCGAGGATAGTGCCCAAAATCAGCGAGCCGATTGCCAAAATCAGCGTGACTTTTAAGCCGTCCAGAATCATTTTATAGCGGTCTTCGCGAATTAAAGTCTTTTCAAAGGATATTTGCAGCGATTTTATAAAATTTTCGCCGGCAAGCTGTTCGTTTCGCACAATTATTGCAGAGGGAACGACCAACACGGGCGGTTTTGCGAAATGTACATGCTCGGCGCGTTCTTCGGTGTAAGTTATTGTGCCGGAAAGCATATCGATTTTTCCAAATTCAACGTCCAAAAGCTGTGACGGCAGCTCCTCAATGCGAAATTCAAGCTTGTAATTGTATTCATAGGCGAATCTTTTTATTAATTCGATATCCATTCCGCTTAATTTATCGCCGACGTAAAAATTATACGGCGGAATTGTCCCCGAAGTCCCGACAATCAAAGTTTGAGTTGCATTTTCTGGTTCGGGAATATCTGGAAGTTCTGTATTTTTATCTTCCATCCAATATTTTACAATTTTATCGAGTGAGCCGTCCGCTTTATGTTTCGCTAAAAATTCGTTTACTTGCGCTTCCAAATTTGCAATGTGCGGAGTCGGTGAAACTACCATGCAAACATCGGTATATACAAGCGGTTCGTCCAAAAGTTTAAATTTTTCGGGCTGTTCTTGCACTGCGACGTTCAAAGGCGGCTGCGAATACGCTCCCGCGTCGATTTTTCCTTGTTCGAGTGCCAAAATCATGTCGTTGACGCTCGGAAAATGTTTCAGCGTGGCTTTCGGCAAAATTTTTAACACAAAAGTTTCTGCAGAACTGCCCGTTACAACTCCCAAGGTAAATTTCGGATCGTTAAGTTCTTTTGGGCTTTTTATTTCAGTTGTGGCAATTTTTCTGGTCATAACAGAAATTGGCATTGAATAAAGCGGCATTTCAGGGAAAATTACGCGCTCGGCGCACTCTTCGGTGTACATAATCGACCCGGCTATCATGTCAATTTTGCCAAATTCGGTGTCGGAGAGCAGAGAAATAAAATTTTCGACGCGAAATTCAATTTCATAGCCGTATTCGGCCGCGAATCTCATGGCAATTTCAATATCAAAGCCCGAAAGTTTGTCACCGGAGTAAAAACTAGATGGCGGCATCGTACCCATAGTGCCGACGACCAATTTTTTCGTTGCGCCTTGAATTTTTGGAATATCGGCGGGAAGTTCAGTATTATGTTCTTTAAACCAATATTTATATGCTTTTTCGAGTGTTCCGTCAGCCTTTTTTGCCTTGAGAAATTCGTTTACCTCGTTTTTTAGGTTTGTAAGCTCTGTTTTCGGCGAAGTTACCATGTAAATATCGGTTTTTCCTATCGCTTGCGGCAAAATTTGTAAAGTATTCGGTTTTTCTTCCAAAACATTTTCCAAAGCTGCTCGCGTGAAAACTATTGCGTCGACTTTTTTACTTTCTAGCGCAATTACCATGTCATTTATGTCAGGAAATTGTTTTTCGACGGCGTTTGGAAAAGCCTTTGGTACATAAGGCTCCGAAGCCGCGCCGACGACTGCCGCTATCGTGTATTGCGGTTGATTTAATTCTTCGATGTTCTGAAAATCAACATCTCCGTCAGATTTTGAGCAACCACCGACTAAAACCGCAAATATTAAAACTATCAATAAAAATTTCTTCATAACTCAATCACTAAATTAATATTAACGTACAATGACGGAAACGCCGTCGGGAATAAGCGAGACGGTTGCATTGTCGCCTTTCAGCTCAAAAGCGCGGGCAAGTGCCTCGTCAAAAGTTTTGGCGTGCTCCATTTTCATTCCCGTTATCAAATTTTCGTCGCACATATCCGTTACCATGATGATTTTATGTTTGCTCAAAATGCGGCAGAGGATTTGCGCTTCCCATTGGTCGGGCTTTGTTTTATCGCGGGGAATTTTGGCGAATTCTTCCAACAATTTCTGCGGGCTTTGAGCGTCTGTAACCATTTTGCAAAAAGATTCACCGCCGTGCCCGTCGCATAAGCCCGCAACCATGATTATAACGCCGTCCGCCTTGCAATTAGCCTCCGCCGCCGTCATGCCCTTGACCGATTGATAAATATTTTGGTCTAAAGGATAGCCGCCGTTGGTCGTGATAACAATATCGGTCGGATTTCTTTTCACCTGCGACATATTCAGCACGAATTCGCAGCCTTTAACGTGAGCTTTTTCCGAGTCACCCGCAAAGGCGGCGATGACTTCTTTTTTTGCGTTTATGACGACGTTTAATATAAAAGCCAACTTCGCCTGCGCGGCGGCGTAAATCATATCTTTATGAATCGGATTATTTTCAAGAATTCCGGTGCGAGCGTGAGGACTGGCGATAAATTCGCTACAATGATTCGCCATAACGGTAGTTGCAGAGGCTATGCCGGGCAAAATTGCCTTTCTGCCGCCGGAAAATCCTGCAAAGAAATGCGCTTCGATAAAACCTTCCGCGATTAAAAGCTCCGTGTCGATTGCAATTTTATTCAACAAAAGTTTGCCGCCCGAAGGTAATTTTCCCAAATCCGCCATTTCATCATCGTGCGAGCGGTGAACGACGATATTTTCCTTTGCGACTATTTCCGCGCCGTAACGGTCGATAAGTTCTTGCTTAGTTGTCGGTCTGTGGAAGCCGGTAGCAATTAAAATCGTGATTTTTATATCGGGATTGGCATTTCTGATACGGCGAAGGAGAATCGGCATAGTTACACGACTTGGAACGGGGCGAGTATGGTCGCTGGAGATAATAACCATATTTTTTTTGCCCTGAACGAGATTTTCGAGCGATTTTGAGCCGATTGGATTATCTAAAGCGCGTTCGACAATGGATTTTTCGGTTTCGTTCGTCTTAAAATCTTCGGAGTGCGAAACGAGACAGCAAACGAAGTTTTTATCGGGAATTTCAATAGGAATTTTGGTTTTGTGGTAGGGAATTTCCGTTTTCATGACCGTTCCTTTCAAAAATCAGGGCGCGTAGCAAACTTTTCCAGGATTTAAAATGTTGTTCGGGTCGAAAACTTTTTTAACGCCGCGCATTATTTCCAGACTCGTTGCGGGCAAAAATTCTTTCAAATACGGCTGTTTAACTAAACCAATGCCGTGTTCGCCGGAAACTTGCCCTTTAAGTTCGCGGGCTTTCTCGTACATGCGATTCATCGCCAAATTCATCAATTCTTGCCATTTATCCTCCGACAAATCGTCTCTGAGAATGTAAACGTGCAAATTTCCGTCGCCCGCGTGACCAAAAGATTTTATCCGAATGCCGATTTCCTCGCGCAAGCCGTGAACGAATTCGACAAAATCATTTACGCGATTGCGCGGGACAACAACGTCAACTTCGTCCATCATCGTGGTATTTCCCTTGATTGCCTCCAAAAATGCGCCGCGCGTCTTCCAAACGGGATTGCTGCGCTCCTCCGTGTCGGCGATTAGCAAATCGATCGCGCCTTGGTCGAGACAAATTTGAGCGACGTCATCGTAATAGTTGGTTATTTCCTCTTTAGAATTGCCGTCGAACTTCAGCAAAAGATAAGCGTCCGCCTGATTGTCGGGAAATTTTTTTCCTAAATACTCTTCCGCGTCTAAAATTACTTCCCGTTCCATGAATTCAATCGCAGTTGGCACGGCTTTTGATTTGATAATAAGCGGAACCGTGCGAATTGCCTGCGCCAAAGTCGGAAACGGAATTAAAAGGCTGATATTGCACTTTGGCAACGGAATTAAACGCAAAATCGCCTTAGTTATGAATGCCAGCGTTCCTTCCGAGCCGATAATCATATTTTTTAAGTCGTAGCCCGAACTATTTTTAACAATTTTGCCGCCGAGTTCAAGAATCGTTCCGTCAGCCAAAACAACTTCAAGTGCACGAACAAAATCGCGCGTCACGCCGTATTTTACGGCCGTCATGCCGCCAGCGTTGGTGCTGATGTTGCCGCCGATTGTCGCAGACTTTTCGCCGGGGTCGGGCGGATAAAAAAAGCCGTGCTCTTCCACGTAAGTGCGCAGATTCATGATTAAAACGCCCGGTTCAACGGTCAGCGTCAAATTTTCCTCGTCAAGCTCCAAAATGTGATTCATCAGCGTCGTATCAATCATAATTCCCT
Organism: Selenomonadaceae bacterium; assembly: GCA_017529935.1. Classification (GTDB taxonomy): domain Bacteria; phylum Bacillota; class Negativicutes; order Selenomonadales; family Selenomonadaceae; genus Quinella. Next base: position 27,814 of record JAFXNB010000094.1, on the reverse strand, counting down.
TTTCGACGGCAACGGAGGCTCCGACAAGTCCTGTACCTGCGCCGCGCGGCGTCACGGCAATTTTATTTTCGTTCGCATACGCCAAAATTTTTGAAACTTCCTGCGCGGAGACGACACGCGCCACCAAATCGGGATAAGAACGCTCAACCGTCAGCTCGTCGTGGCTATATTCCTCGTTAATTTCGTCGCGCCAAAGAATTCGTTCGCGGTCAAGAAATGTGGCGATAATTTTTAAATCTTGCTCATCCATTTGCTTATAATTGCTCATGCGATGCTCCCTCCTTGCTTAATTTTCGCAATCAACGGCGGAATTATTTCGTAAAGGTCGCCCACGACGGCATAATTTGCAATTTTAAATATTGACGCCTTCGAGTCGCTATTTATCGCAAAAATTTGCTCGGAATGTTCCATGCCCGCCACGAATTGAACGGAACCGGAGACGCCGCAAGTTATAATCAGCTTCGGGCGAACTGTGCGCCCTGAAAGCCCGATTTGCCGCTTTGGTTCCAGCCAGCCGCATTCAACTAACGGTCTAGTGCACGCAAAATCGCCGTTCAGCACCTCGGCAAGTTCTCGAATAAGTTTCAAGTCCTCTTTCTTCTTCACGCCACGACCCGCCACAATCAACACGTCAGCATTTTCGATTCCGACTTCGCGCGGCTTTTTAATTACGCTTAAAACCTCGACTTTGCTTGTAAATTTATCCGAATTCACTTCCAAAGGTTCGACACTGCCGGAAATTTCGTCGCTACGCTTCGGCGCGTCCATAATTTTATAGCGCACAGTCGCCATTTGCGGGCGGTGATTGGGCGTGAGAATTTCCGCCATGATATTTCCGCCGAATGCCGGACGAATTTGCACAAGGTCTGTATTTTCGTGAATGTCAAGGACTGTGCAATCGGCGGTTAGCCCTGTGCGGAAATGCGCCGCGATTTTTGGCGCAAGTTGCCTCCCGACGGGTGTCGCTCCGACCAAAACGACTGCTGGCTTAACTTTTTCGATAAAATTTTCAAAGGCTGTGGCGTAATTTTCTATATTAAAGCCGCGCAGTTCCTTTTTGTCGCAAATATAAACCTTATCAACGCCATAATGCAAAATTTCCTGCGCTTTTTGGCTGATATTTTCTCCGAGAAAGACCGCGTAAACGGGCTGATTGATTTTGGCGGCGAGTTCCTTTGCCTTGCCGATAAGTTCGTAGGTTACGGGGTGAATTTTGCCGTCGACGTGGTCAACATAAACCGAAATGCCGCGCCAAGCCGTTTTATCAATCCAAATTTCGCTCTCGACGAACTCAAAAACGCCGCCGCCGCGTTTGACGCAGAGTTTGCAAAGTCGGCAGGCGGAATTTATTTCGATTTTGCCGTTCTTATTTTCCATAGCTCCGAAGGGACAAATTTTAATAAGCTCGGCGATATTCTGCGCTTTTTCTTGATGAACGATTAATTTTCCCATGATAACCTCCCGTCACGCGGTAAATTTTATTTTCTTTAACGCGTCATAAATGCGTTGGGACAAATTTTCGCTGGAATCCGTCCATTTTTCTTGAATTTTATTGGAAATTGGCGGGAAAATTCTCTGAACGCACGTTGGCGAGCCGTCAAGCCCGTAATGTTTTTCGTTTTTGTCAGTCATGTTGTTTAGGGAGTAGCGACTAATTTCTCTGTTGGCGGTCGCCTTTTGCTTTTTATATGACGGCAAGCGCGGCTCGTAAATATCTTTTTGCACGGTGATAAGGCACGGGAAAGGGACTTTCAACCGTTCGATGTCCTCGCTCATTTCCATATCAACGATTATGTGATTATCTTCCACTTTGTCGATAGCGCGAACGTTGCACACGCAGGGAACGCCGAGCATTTCCGAAACTTCCGGACCAACTTGGGCGGTGTCGCCATCGGTAGTCTGCAATCCGCAAATTATAATGTCGAACGCGCCGAAATTGCGAATTCCCTGCGAGAGCGTATAACTTGTGGCGAGAACGTCGGAGCCGCCAAATTTCCTGTCGGTGATAAGTGCGCCCTTATCCGCGCCCATTGCAAAGGCTTCGTAGATTATCGTTGCCGCTTGCGGCGGTCCCATAGTCAGGACGCTGAGATTTCCACCGTATTTTTCGCGGAGCCTAAGCCCTGTCTCCAATGCAAAAAGGTCGTAGGGGTTCATCTTTGCATCTGCGCTGTTGCGTTTCAAAACGCCTGTAACGGGGTCAACCTCCACTTTGTTGGAGCCGGGAACTTGTTTAATACAAACCAAAATTTCCATAGTCGCCCTCCTATCAAAATTTCATGGCGTTATTTTACTAGGTAATTGTTTTTCATTCAACAATTAGGTTGCGTACCTTAGGAAAAAAATTTTACGACTCGAATAAAAAAAGTAGCCCGTATTAATACGTCTACAATTATTTATCCGCAAGTCGTCGCTTTATCTTTTGGCGACGGGCTTTGATGTCGTTCAAACGTCCCTCGAATCAGTTCGGCATAAGGTTCATGTTCGCCAGTATGTTCAGTAGCGGCGGCAACAAGATGATTATAAAAATCGTCGGGAAGATGAGCAGCACCAGCGGGAACAAAATTTTTATCGGTGCCTTAAGTGCCTTCGCCTTGATTCGTTGCTGATAACGCTCGCGCATGTTCTTTGCCTGTTCGATTAAAGTTTTCGCCATGCTCGCGCCCAGCCGCTCCGATTGGATTACCGACGTCGTGAACAAATAAATATCTTCCAAATCACATCTGCCCGCCAGCTCGTGGAGGGCTTCTTTTTTTGACAAGCCCAGCCGCATATCTTTTTGCATTTGCCGGAATTCGTCCATGAGCGGCCCCGATGTTCGCTTTAAAATTCTGTCGACCGACGCGTCGAACGAAAGCCCCGCTTGAACACTTACGCTTAACAAGTCAAGGAACGGCGGAAGTTGCGATACGATTTTTTCTTGACGGTCGCGGATTTTCGTCTGCACGAACGATACCGGCAACAAAATTCCAACCGCCGTCAGGAAAATCCAAATCGCCACGCGCTGAATCAAAAATAAATCCGTCAGCCAAAAAATCAGTGCGCCCGCGATGAAGCCCGCGAAAATTGACTCGCCCCAGATGAAAATCGCTTTGTCGACGCTCCACTCCGTCTGCTTGCCCGCCAAGATTATGTGTCGTTCGATTGATTTAAAAATCGCGCGTGGTGCCAGCCGCATGAAAAAATCTTGTGCGGAGTCGGCTATCGGAGTGACGATTCGCTCCGTGAAAGTTAGCGTCGTCCAATCGCGCCGCGCTAAAACCGTCGGAGCTGCTCTGTCCTCGGCGAAACGGTTGCTCACTACCGATAAATTTTGCAGTCGAACTTTTGCTTGAAACTGCTCCGTGCTCTTGACTTTCCGAAGCATTATGCAAAGGAACAGGAACACCGACACGCCCGCGAAAATTGAAATGAACAGAATCATTAGCCGCGCCCTCCGTCCGCCTCGAAAATTTCTAGCGGCAAATCCACGCCGTTGATTTTGAACTTGTCCATGAACGACGGCTGAAGCCCCGTTGCCTCGAAGTGCCCGACCGACTTGCCGCGCTCGTCAATGTAATCCTGCACGTAAACGAACAAATCTTGCATGACAATCGTATCGCCCTCCATGCCCTGCACCTCGCTGATATGCGTGATTTTTCGGCTGCCGTCACGAATTCTTGACTGCTGCAAAATCAAATCAATCGCCGCAGAAATTTGTGTACGAATCGCGCGGACGGGAAGTTCCATGCCCGCCATTAAAACCATCGTCTCCAAGCGGCTCAAAGCGTCGCGGGGAGTGTTCGCGTGCGCCGTCGTCAAGGAGCCGTCGTGACCGGTGTTCATCGCCTGCAACATGTCCAAGGCCTCGCCCGAACGAACTTCGCCGACGATAATTCTGTCCGGTCTCATGCGTAGCGCGTTCCTCACCAAGTCACGAATCGCAATCGCGCCCTCGCCCTCAATGTTCGGCGGGCGTGATTCAAGGCGGACAACGTGGTCTTGCTGAAGTTTTAACTCCGCCGCGTCCTCAATCGTGACAATTCTGTCGTCGTCGGGAATAAACGAGCTGAGCGTGTTAAGCGTCGTCGTCTTGCCCGAACCCGTGCCGCCGCTTACTAAAATGTTCAGCCGCGCTTTGACACTCGCCTCTAAAAAAATTGCCATGCGCTCATCAAGCGTCCCGAAATTTATCAAGTCTTGAACTTTCAACGCCGACTTGGAAAATTTTCTTATCGTGACCATGGAGCCATCCAACGCAAGCGGCGGAATGATTATGTTCACGCGCGACCCGTCCGCCAAACGTGCGTCGACCATCGGTGCCGATTCGTCTATCCTTCTGCCCAGCGGTGCCAAAATTTTTTCGATGATGTTCATAAGGTGCGTTTCGTCGTGAAAGCGCACGTCCGTCCGATAAAGTTTGCCCGCCTGCTCCACGTACACCCGCGACGCCCCGTTTATCATCACTTCCGTTATCGTCGAATCTTTCAGCAGCGGCTCTATCGGTCCCAAGCCCAAAATTTCGTCGCAGATGTCCGCGATGATTTGCAGTCGTTCGCCGCGCGAGAAAATGCTTGCCTGCTCGTCGAATGCCCGGTGACAATAGCCCGCCACGATTTCTTGAATCTCTTCGCGACTGCGCCCCGAACCCGCCAACAGCTCCTGCTCCGCCGCTGACATTTCCGATATAATTTGCCGATGAATTTTCAACTTCAGCTGCTGATACGAACTTTCCGTGGTGTCCGTCGGTCGGTAGCCCGTGAACGTCTCTACACTACTGCGCGGTAAATTTTCGTCGAACGCCGATTTCACGCGCGACGTTTGCGGCTCGTTCTTCGCCGCCGAAAGTATTTCCGCCTGCGAACGCAATTCAGCGTTTTGGCGTCCGCCCAATCTCTCCAAAAGTCCCATGACTAATCAATCGCCTCCTTCCGGTGTCGTCGCCTCGGTCTTGTATGCAGTTTTCACGACGGTGTACGCCGGCGGCAAAACCATTTCCAATACCGAGTTTTTCACCGTCAGATTTGCTTTTATGCCGTATGTAAAAATGTTTGCGTCGTTGACAGGTTCCAATCGTTTCGGCGACTCGCTGTCAATTTCATACCAGTAGAGGAAAAGCGTCGTGTTCTGAATTTTTGTCTTTAGCGCGTCGTCGACCGTTCCGTCGTCTGAAAGTACCGCACTGCGAGCCGCCGCCGCCGCCGCCGAGTCCAAAGTTACCACGTCGATGAACAGAAAGCCAATGTAAACCAGCGAGAACAGCAACAATGCAAATATTGGCAGTATCAGCGCGAATTCGATTGATGCCTGCCCGCGTCTTAAAATTTTCATCGTGTTCACCTCGCGCTTGAAAAAAGAGCCCCTCAACGTGAATCGAGGGGTTAATTTTATCGAACATTTGCTGGCGGGACTTTGATTCCAAAATCGTGTGGACGCTCATTCTTTCTCGCCGCCCCGTCAACAGATAATTTCTTTCCAAATTAATTGAGGATTAGGGGGTGCCGGTGTCTTTGGCAGAAGCAGTGTTAAATTCGGTTTGCATTACAGTCGCAGCACTCTTTGCATTGTTAATGCCTTTGTCAACGACTTGACCCTTTATGTCGGAATTACCAATCAGGTAAACGGCGATGACCGCGACGAAGCCGAGAACCAGCGCGTATTCGACGACGCCTTGCCCTTTCTCCTCAATGAAAGCTTTGAGTTTCTTTTGAAGTTTTTGCAACATGGTTTTTATCTCCTTTCCTTGGAAAAGTCTATCCTTAGCTCGCACTATCGACCTTAGTCCACAAATTCAGCCGAGTTGCGAGAAACTTGTTAGCGATAAAATTTTTCCGTAGCGTTCAATCAATGGCTGTTACTATAAGCACTGTTAAAAGTCGTGAAGTGCCCGACGACATTGCTGAGCGTTGTGCGGAAAGTTTCTACAAGCCCGTCGTTGCTGAAGAAGCTGACCGTGAGGACTGCCACAACTCCAATCAAAAGCGCGTACTCCACGACGCCCTGACCTTTATTCTTGAGGCGTTGATAAATTTTTTTTAGCATGGCGGTTGCTCCTTTCAGCGAATTGTTTACAAATTTTTTGACTTGCCGCCGCTACTCAACTTTTATCGCGACGATTTTACGAATCACGACAAAGCCAACAATCGTCATGACGGTAGCCACGCCCAAGACGATTCTCCCGATTGGACTTGCCAGCGTTTCGTCGAAGTGCGTGGGGGAAATGAGGAGCATGGCACCGGCGATAAAAATCGGGAGCAACGACACGAGCCACGAAGACATTCTGCCTTGCGCGGTCAGCGTCAAAATTTCACGGCGCATGCGGATTCGTTCGGTGATAGTCTGGCTGATTGAGTCGAGGACGTGCGCAAGGTTGCCGCCGATTTCCCGCTGAATCAAAACCGCCGTAACGACCAAGTGAAAGTCGTAGCTGCCGACGCGCTTGTCCATGTCCTCCAACGCCTCGTCCAAAACCATGCCGTAGGAAATGTCGCGCATGACGTGAGCGAATTCGTCGCGGATTGGCGGCTCCATTTCCTTTGCGACCAAATCCATAGCTTGCACGAAACTGAAACCCGCGCGCAGAGAGTTGGCGACGGTTGTCAGGCAATCGCTGAGCTGATTAACGAAAAGTTCGCGCCGCTTGCTGACTTGCCGCTTGACTAGGAAAATTTCTGTGGCGACGATTGCCGCGAAAGTAATGACGGCGGCTGTTGGGTTGAGCGTGATAGCTAAGACAATCAGCCCGCTCAAGATTGAAGTCAGCGCGACCGCCACGACGAACTCCGAGCCGAGCAACGGAAGACCTGCGCGGCGGAGCATGACGTTGAGTTTTGCAAAGAACGATGTTTGCGGGAGGATTGCGGCGATTTTTTTCACGAGCGCGACCGTCCACTTGACCGCCTTATAGTCCATGAAAGTTTGCGGCGGCGGCTCCTTGTCGACGTAGAATCGCAACGCGTTGAAAAGGTTGATGTGATAGCGAGCTAGGCACGTCCGCACGAGGAAAAGAATCACGACGACCGCCAGCCCGCAAGTGACTGCTACCAAACTAATGAGCATGGATAATCTCTCCTGCTAGCGTGTTGATTTTTTGGGAGAGAAGATTTTCGTAGTTCATGACGTTTTTGAGTTTGCCGCTGTTCGCCGCCGAAACCATTAAGAATTCGTTGGGCAGGACGGCGGCGAGTTTGTGACCGAGTTGCCGTTCAATGTCGGGCTTCTGCCTGTCGTCAACGCGGCTCATCACAACTTTTAGCTCCTTGCCGTATTGTTCCCACATCTCGAACATTGGCAACGTCCGCTGAATGTGATGAATTTCAAAGCCGGTGTTTAACATGCCGCAGAGGAAAACTGTATCGGCGATTTCGCACATGTTGGTTGAGAAGGCACTGACGCCCGACGGCAAATCAATCAGCACGTAGTGGAAAAGAGTTTGCGCCATGCGAACGACGGCGGTTAAGCTCTCGACGTCGACCAGCTCGGAATACTCCAAACGCTTGGGTCCGCACAGAAGTTGAATATTTTCTGCGACGGGCAGGAAGTAAGCGTTAAGCCGGATTGGCGAAAGAAATTTTATATCGCGGGTTGCCTCGACGACGGTCATAAGCGGCTCCACGTCGAAGAAAATCGCCATGTCGCTGAACTGTAAATCGGCGTCGATAATTGCAACCATGTCGCCCGTCTGTCTGACGATTGACAAAGCGAGGTTCGCGATTAAAGTCGTCTTGCCGCTGCGCCCCTTCGCGCTGAAGAACGAGAACGAGCGTGGCTTTGTGTGACGAACACCGCGACTGAAAATTTTCACGCCGTCAAGAATATCTTCGCCAGAAAAAGGTTTGAGCAAGCAACCGATTGCTCCGCCGCGAATGCTCTCGAACGCTTTATCGGCGTCCCATTTACTCATGATGCCGACGACGATTGCTTCGGGAAAAATTTCCGCGAACTCCGGCAAGCTCTGGCGATTGTCCGCGTCGTCGATGTCGACAAGGAACAAATTCGGATTGAAGACCGTGCCTTGACCGAGCGCAGATTTCACTTCGCGATAGGAGGAGACGAGCGTCAAGTCGGGCAATCGCTTAAAAATATTCGTGGTGTGAATGAACGTCGCGTCGTCCGCGTCAATCAGAATTGTGCTGTACTTCATTTCAGCGGCTCCAAATTTTTTTAAAGAAGGAAACGATACCGCCGCCGCCCGAAGATTCGCTCTTGCGCTTGCGGTTTGTATAGAGTCCAACGAGGTCGTAGAGGTCGCGCTTGAGTCTGGAATTTGTATCAGTCAAGATGAGCGGACAGCCCGCGCGAATGGAATTGCTCGCGCCTTTGAAGTCGTTGGAAATTTTGTGGTAAAATTTTTTGCCCAAAACAACTTCAACGTCGTCGGGGTCGATAAGCGTCTGCGAATCACTGCGATTCAAAACGGGACGAACTTTATTTACGTCGTAGCCGAAGCGCAGGATTGCCTCGTAGCCGCTCTTTAGATTTTTAATCGCGGGCACGAAATCTGCCACGCACAGAAAATTTATAATCGTGCTGATGTCCATGACCGCCATATTCATATCGTTGAATTCGGCTTTGGTGTCGACGATGATAAAATTAAATTTGTCAAGGTGATTGATTATGGAAATGATTCGCCGTTCGTCCAAGGTGTAAGATTGCTCGACGCGATAGGGCGCGGGCAACACGGCGAAGGAAACATTTCCGTGACGATATTCGCCGATATAATTTTGAACTTTGTGGGGCGGCACTGTCGGCGGAATGTCAGCGATAGTCGGCGCGTCTTGGAGCTTCAGATAATTTGCAACGTCGCCGTACTGCAAATCCAAATCGATAAGGCAAACGGCGTTTCCGTCCTTGGCCAAGCCCGCCGCCAAATTCGTGGCGACAAAAGTTTTGCCAATGCCAGAGGTCGTACTGAAGACCGTGATGACAATGCTACTGCGTCCTTCCGCCATGTCAGTCCTCTCACTTAAATGCGGTGTAAGTCGTCTTGTCGGGATTGATATTAACGTCTTCCCTGTCTTGAAGTTCCTGCTTGCTTTGCGCGAAGCTACTGCGCATTTCGTCGGTCATGGGCGCGGTGTCGGTCGTTTCAACAACGGTCGGCGTCACGATTATAACCAACTCGCGCTTGTTCCTGGTTTTGTGGCTGTACTTGAAAAATTCGCCAATAATCGGAATGTCGCCGAGCAACGGGAGTTTGGAAACGTTTTTGCCTTCGGAAGAATCCATAAGCCCGCCGATTAACATTGACGTGCCCGATTCGAGATTGATGACGGCTTCGGCGTGACGGTTGGAGATAATCGGTTGCCCGTCGACGCTTTGCCCGCTGAGGTTGCTAACTTCCGCGTGAACCGCCACGGTGATTTTGTTATCGCCGTCAACAATCGGTCGGCACTGCAGAATAATTCCGTAGTCCTTGAACTGAACCGTTGTGCCGCCGAAATTTGAAGTCGTGTAGGGAATTTGTCCGCCGATTTGAATTGTCGCCTGTTCGCCGCTCATCGTCGTAATACTTGGGCGGGAAAGAATTCGCGCTTTGCCTTGGTCGACGAGAGCTTGAATCGAAACAAACAAATCTGTGCGGTGACGGTCGAGCCATTTGAGCGGGTTGTTGCTGTAGCCGCCGCGCCCGATTGATTCGCCGACGCCCCACGCGCCAGGCGAAATACTTATCCCCGCGCCGGAGCCGCTACCCGAACCGTATTGGAAACCTAAATCACTCGTGTTGCTTGAGTTTATATCAATAACTTGCGCTTCAAGCTTGACTTGCGTCGGGTGCAACATCTTGAGCAGGTCGACGATTGCGCCGTCACTTTCAATTTCGCTAGGGTCTATGTCGTCGCTGGATTTGCTCGTCGCGCTACTCGTGTCGAGTTCAAGGTTGCCGTGGCTGCCCGTGCTGATTGGCACCGAAACTTTTCCTTTGACGTAGAAGCTTGCGATTTGGATTGCATAGTTGCGTTCGTACTGATTTTTAACGGAGCCGGTGAGGAGAATTTTCTCGCCGATTTTTTTTACATGAACGTCGGGGAGTCCAATCGCCTCTTCGATTAGGAGAGCTTGCCCAACGTCTTCAGGTGAAACAACAACCATGTACTCTTTAATTTCCCCGTAGTCCGTCCACACGAGAACAACCGTCGTACCGACGCCGTGTCCTTCGACGAGGAAGCCGGTTTTAAACGTCGGGTCAATCTGCTTGACTACGGCGATTCGCGGATTACCGGAAGTTATTCGAGTTATGATACTGCCGGCGTTGACGTAAACTGTAGCGTTGACGTCCAGCTTGACGACTTCTTTTGCCTGCGCCGTCATAGAAAGTGCCAGCAGTGTAAAAATAATTGCAATGGATTTTAAAATTGTCCTCAATGTAATCCCACCAAGTTAAATCAAGGATTATTTCCCCCATTGGATAATTTCAAAGGCGTTATTCTTCGGCGCGGAGTTAGTGCCGTTGCCGGGAATTACGGGAAGATTCGGCGCGGGAAGTTGCGAGGCTTGCGGCAAACCACTGGGGATTACCGGAACCGGCGGTGCTTTCGGAGCGGGCGGCTCACTGCTGTCCGTCGCCGTATAATAATCTGTCTCGCGGATAAACATGGCGTCGCCGCGCGGCTTCAGCGGGCGCAATGCCAGATACAATCTGCCAATCGAAGTCGCCGCTATCACCCGCGTAATTTCGTCGGGGTGCAACGCAATAGTAGCTGTCCCGACGCCGCTACCCGTGGGAGTTCGCCTTGCGCTCGTCGCATTTCGGGTAGCATTCTCCGTCGTCGAATCTTCTTCGGAATTTTTTTCAGCCGTGCTCACGTCTAAGGGCGTCTCCGCAGAAGGCTCCGTTTCGTTTTTAGCTTTGGGAGTTTGCATATTCCGTTCGGCGTCCCTGTTCACGCTGAGGAGCAAAACATTTTCCATGAAGACCGTAGACTTCGTGCCGCCTTCTTTAGCGGGCAAGACAAGAATAATATCGACGCGGTCGCCCGCCTTCAGCAAGCCGGCAATACCCGTGATGTTATCGATTGGAATTGTCACGGCGCGGCAGTTTTCGGGAATCATTCCGATAAAGCCCGCCTCCCGAAAGTCGCTAAAAACTTTGTCGGTGGTCACGATGTCGCCCGCGAAAATTTCCATCTTCGTCGGCAGATTTATGAATTCCTCAATGTCGCTCGCCGTGCCCTTCGGAAGGGAATCAACGACGAACTCTTTGACTTTGAGCATGTCCTTGCCGATTATCGCTCCGCGCGGAATGTCGACTTTCGCCACCACGGCTTTGGTCAGCTTTATCGGCTTAGGTTGCGCGACCTTCATGCTACTTTCAATGTGGGTGAGCGTTCCGTAAACCATCAGCACGACCAGCAGCCCGATTGCCGCCGCACCCGCCAGCAACTGCCTTGGAGTGAATCGCTCGACCACGCTGTTCAAAATTCTTATGATTTTGGTGAACAAGAAACTCTTCCTCCAACATCACTGCACACGAGTCCAGTTAAAATCTTTTTCAAGGTCTGCCGTGTGACGCACAGGCTTTCCCTCCTCCGAGACAACTGCATAAGCTTCAAGCTTGTATGTGTCGCCGAAGACCTTAATAAAAATAATCGGAACGTTTTTCTCCAGTTTGACATAAAAATTTGTGTCGGCAGGGTCGGGAAGCTTGCGCATTCCCGTGTAAGTCGTTATCTTGAATGCCTCTTTGCTACTTAAATTTGCGCTGTTCGCGTCGGCAACTTTTTTTGCATTAACTGGAGTTCTCGTCAGCGCGGCGGTGTCAGCGACGTTTTGCAAATCGGAGTAGTGCACGTAGATATTTCCAATCTCGATGACGAAGACAACCACGCCGAGGATTAGCGGCAACAGCAACACCGTGAAGACTACAACTTGACCTTTTTCGGGGCGAAAATTTTTCTTGAGTGAGTTGCGCATCCAATCACTCCCAAAGCCTAATATGCACTGCCGCAATAATTATTTTCCTTGGGCAATATACCAGTTCTAAACTTCAATGTCAACAACTTGTCTCCGTTTTTTTTTTTTTGAAACAACTTCACCGCCCACTTATCTTTTGCGAAATAAATGACAAAAAATTGTTTTGTTTCGCGATTTTGAGTTCGGGAATTGCCATTTTGCATGAGTTTAGCTATTTAATTATCGTGCTGAAACTCCAATTCCCATTTTAGAAGGGCAGATCATCTTCAGCGAAAGCGTTTCCAATGTTTTATAAAACCGACGATGATGCTTTTCAATGTTTTATAAAACCGACGATGATGCTTTTGGCGAGGGATATTCTTTCGCCGCAAATGCTCTGTTTTGAAGCCGAACGACCGCTACAGAAAAAGGGCGGAAAAGTTTTACGAGCTTGCCGCGCTGAATTATTTGCCGTGCGCAGTCTGAACCCGCGTATCTTTTATTACGAAAACAGCTGATAATATTTTAATAAAGTTAATTTTCAAGCGGAGCGCAAGACGGAAAATCCGCAACGGCATGTTATTTTTTTCAAGACAACGTTAGAAATTGCCGAATTAAATATCGGCGTTGGAGGTGTAGTCAAAAGGCTTTTTTTTTCTAGATTTTACTGCTATAATAAATTGCAATTCATGTAAGAAGGGGGAATAAAACTTGAGAAAACTATTAGCACTATTGTCCGTAGTTATTCTCGGCGTGAGCCTAATTTTTGCCGGCTGCGGTGAAGAAGAACAAGAAATGATGCCACAAAAAGCCGCCGTCAAGGCAATGAAACTATCTAAGCAAGATGTCACGGTTAAATACGAATATCCTGGGCAATTAAAAGGCGTGCAAGATGTTGAAGTTCATTCGCGCTTGTCCGGCAGCATTATGGAAAAATATTTCAACAGCGGCGATACAGTTCGAGCCGGCGACGCGCTTTATCGAATTGATTCTCGGCAATACGAGACGGAAATTTTAGAAGCGGAAGCAAATCTTCACAAGGCGGAGGCAGAACTTAGGAACGCGCAAGATAATTTGTACCGCAACGAAATGTTACTCCAGAGCGACGCCATTTCCGCGCAGACCGTCAGCAATCAGCGCGCGACAGTGGAAGCCGACCTTGCAACCGTGGAATCTTACAAGGCGGCACTAAGAAAGGCGCAGGAAAATCTCGACGACACGATTGTTTATGCGCCGATAAACGGGAAACTTTCCGTCGATGATGTGGCAGTCGGGACTTATGCGAACGCCGGAACTACAAAATTGGTTACAATCGGCTCGCTCAATCCCATTTACGTGCAATTTTCCGTCAGCGAAAATGAATATCTGAACTTGCTTAGAAAATCTATGGAAGCGGGCACTTTTGAAGAAGACATGGAAGCTCCTCCGCCCAAAATTAAAATTGTCCTCTCGAACGGCAAAGAATATCCCGCGGAAGGTGAAATCGTCGCCGTTGATAGGGGAATGACGGATAATTCAAGTTCGCTCACGCTAAAAGCCGCCGTTCCGAATCCTTACGAACTTTTGTTGCCTGGAATGTTCGCCCGCGTGCGTGTCTTGGGTATGACGGAAAAAAATGCGCTTATCGTTCCTCAACGCGCCGTCCAACAACTTCTTGATGAAAATTTCGTGCTCGTCGTCGATAAGGACAACAAATCCCTTTCTAAAAAAATTGTTCTCGGCGAAAAAGTTGGTAGCTATTACATTGTCAAGAAGGGTCTAAACTCTGATGACGTTGTAATTGTCGAAGGGCTGACAACTCTCAAATCCGGTCAAGAACTTGAAGTCACAACGGTTACGGCGGACGAAATGGGCTTTTCCCTCAACGAATCTGACGAACTTGTAGACAAATCGTAAGGGGGCGAAAGTTTTGGCACGATTTTTTATTCATCGACCGATTTTCGCCATTGTTATTGCCCTAATCATCGTCATTTGCGGCACGATAGCCGGTTTAAGTTTGCCGGTTGCTCAATATCCGCAGATAACTCAGCCGACGGTTGAAGTTTCCACAACATATGTTGGCGCGAACTCCGACGTTATCAATAAAACAGTCGCGCAGGTCATTGAAGAGCAAGTAAACGGGACGCAAGGCATGGATTACATGAATTCCACGTCCGACGACAGCGGCTCCTATGTTTTAACCGTAAAATTCGAGCTTGGAACCAACGCCGATATGGATACCGTGCTTGTCCAAAATAATGTTACGACGGCCAATGCAAATCTGCCGACCGATGTGCAAAATGCCGGCGTCACGACAAAAAAATCTTCAAGCGATATGGCGTATGTTTTTACGCTACTTTCTCCCAACGGAACTTTTACGCGAACTTTTTTAATGAACTACGCGAAGATTCACCTAATCGACAATCTTAAGCGCATTAAGGGCGTCGGCGACATTTCAGAATTCGGCTCAACTTACTCCATGCGCATTTGGCTCAATCCCGATAAATTATCCGAGTTGGGGCTTACTACAGGCGATGTTAAGGACGCAATCGCCGAACAAAACGTTCAAGCCGCCGCCGGCACTATCGGACAATTACCCGTTCCGACAAATCAGAAAAAACAATATACCGGCAACGTCGAAGGTCGCCTGTCCACGACGGAAGAATTTGAAAATATCATTTTGAAGACAACGAGCAACGGCTCTTACGTGCGGATAAAAGATGTTGGGCGCGTCGAGACCGGTGCTAAGACAACTACGCAAATTTCCGAAGCAAACGGGGTTCCCGCCGCAGGTTTCGCCATAAAGTTGACAAACGACGCCAACGCCATGGAAACTATCAGCGAAGTCAAGCGGATTTTGGAAGAAGCCTCCAAAGAATTTCCCGACGACTTGGAATATAAAGGCGTTATCGATAACACAGAATTTATCACGGAGTCAATCGGCGAAGTCGTTCAAACTTTCAAAGAAGCTCTGATGTTGGTTATCGTAATCGTGTTTGTTTTCCTGCAAAGCTGGCGTGCAACACTGATTCCGACCTTAGCAATCCCCGTGTCGCTTATCGGGACGTTCGCGAGTTTCGTTCTGCTTGACTTTACGATTAACACGCTGACACTTTTTGCAATGGTGCTGGCAATCGGTTTGGTTGTCGACGACGCAATAGTTGTAGTTGAAAACGTCGAACAGCACATGAAAGCGGACGGACTCGGACCGCTTGAGGCGACGGAAAAAGCCATGGACGAAGTTCAAGGACCGGTCGTGGCGATTGCGTTCGTGTTATCGGCGGTGTTTATTCCAGTTGCGTTTTTGGGCGGCACGACGGGCGTCCTTTATCGGCAATTCGCCTTAACAATCGCGGTGTCGATGGCAATTTCGGCGTTCATCGCGCTGACTTTAACGCCCGCGCTTTGTTCGCTGTTGCTCAAGCCGCACGACCCGAACGCTAAGAAAAATTTCCTCAATAAATTATTCGACGGCTTCAATAACTGGTTTGACCGCATGCAAAATAAATATACCGGCGCGGTTGGCTGGTGTATCAGTCACACTAAAACCGGCGTTGCCTCTCTGCTGGTAATTTGCGCTTTGACCGGCGTTTTGTATCAAAATTTGCCGTCAACTTTAGTTCCCGACGAAGACCAAGGATATTTTGTCGCCGCAGTCATGATGCCCGAAGGAACTTCGCTTAATCGAACATATGAAACTATGAATTCAATCCAACAAGAAGTTCGGGAAATTGACGGCATTAGCAATATCCTGAGCATTGCGGGCTATGACGTTCTTTCCTCCAGCACGAAATCAAATTCCGGCACGCTTTTTATAAAGATTACTGATTGGGGCGAACGCACGACCGATGAGCTTTCAATCACGTCTATAATCGACAAAGTGAACGCTTTAAATTTAAATCACCCCGAATCAATGCTTATGGCGGTTCAGCCGCCGTCATTACCGGGCTTGGGCATGGTTGGCGGTTGGAGCATGGAATTGCAGGACATGACGGGGCACACCGATAAAGAAATCAGCGAGGTATTAAATAAAATTTTGATGGCGGCTAATCAGCGTCCCGAATTGGAAAGGGTTTATACGACTTTTTCCACCGATTCGCCGATTTGTAAATTTGACATCGACCGAGACAAGATTAAACAGCTGGGGATAAATCTTTCCGACGTGTTCACGGCTCTGCAGGTAAATTACGGCGGCGCGCAAATTGCTGACTTCGTGCAATTCGGCAGAACTTATAAAGTTGTCATGCAATCCGATTCGCAATTCCGCAGCGAGGCTGAAGCTTTGAAATTCAGCTACGTTAAAAACAGCGACGGGACTATGGTGCCGCTCGACAGCCTTTTAACGCCGCAGTTGTCGACTTCCACGTCTGTTATCACGCGATTTAATGGCGCGCGCTCTGTGAGCATACAAGGCGGGGTTGCCGAGGGTTATTCTTCCGGTCAAGCAATTCAAGTTATGGAAGAAATCTTCAGGGAAAATGCGCCGCCTGGTTTTGCCATCGAATGGTCGGGACAAACTCGCGAAGAGAAAAAATCTTCCGGTACCACAGGGCAAGTTTTAATTCTCTCGCTTATTTTCGTATTCCTGTGCCTTGCCGCGCTTTATGAAAGTTGGAGCGTGCCTTTCGCGGTACTGTTGACGGTGCCGACGGGAATTTTCGGCGCGTTTTTCACTCAATACGGGCTGTCAATGTTGGAAGCAATGTTCGGCTATATAAATCCGGGCTTGATGAACAGCGTTTATATGCAAATCGGCGTATTAACGATTATCGGCTTGGCGGCGAAGAATGCGATTTTGATAGTTGAATTCGCCAAAGCGCGTGTTGATTCGGGAATGGATCCGATTAAAGCGATAATTGAAGCTTCTGGGCTTAGACTTCGCCCGATTTTGATGACTTCGCTGGCGTTTATCCTCGGTTGCATGCCGTTAGCGTTGGCAAGTGGCGCGGGTGCGGCGTCGCGTAATTCAATGGGCACAGCGGTTGTCGGCGGCATGACTTTCGTCGTAATTTTAGGTCTGTTCCTGATTCCCGTCATGTATTTTATCGTCCTCTGGCTCTCGAATAAATCTGTACGGAAAAATAAAGCCGCTTAACTTAATCCGCAACGAAAAATCCCTCCGACATTTGCCGAAGGGATTTTTTTTAGTTTTGAGGTTTAATTAGCGGATAATTTTGGTACCGTTTTCCGCGTCGAAATTTTTCCAGAATTGTTCGCGGGAAATTTGGTTGCCGTTTTTGTCGGTGTAGATGTTGTTGTTGATAAGCCCGCCGTTTTTAGCAAAAAAATTTTCCGTCGTCAAAGAAAAATCCCTCCGACATTTGCCGAAGGGATTTTTTTTAGTGTTGAGGTTTAATTAGCGGATAATTTTGGTACCGTTTTCAGCGTCGAAATTCTTCCAGAATTGCTCGCGGGTAATCTCGTTGCCGTTTTTGTCGGTGTAGATGTTGCCGTTGATGATGCCGCCGTTGTCTTTGTAGCCGGCGTAGCCCATTTTGTGAAGCTTGTCGCGCACGGGAGCCGAGCTCAATGCGTCCTCCGCGCTCAAAAGTCCGCGCTTGTACAATTCGTTGCCGTCCTGAAAAGTTTCAATCCTGTTGCCGCCCGCCACGTTGTCGAGTTCGTCGTCGCTCATGATTTCGTCCTTCAAAATTTCCTTTGCCATTCTTATCAGCCTCCAAATTATTTTCTATAGCTTATACGTCGGAGTTTCGATTTTGTTACACAGCTTAGCAAAAAAATTTTCGCCGTTTTTAATTGAGCGTTCTATACGGAGAAATTCTCGCGCCTTTAAACGTCAATTCAACTGCCAAACCTTTTTTGTCAAGCTGATAGACCCAAACGCCGTTGGCAACAATGGTCGCGTCCGCAAAAGTGTCGCCGGTCACGCCGTCATAGGCCTGCGCTGAAGCTTCCGTACCGAATTTGATATTGCCGGAAATAAATCTGTCCCACGCTTCCTTATTGAGGATAACGAAAAGCAAATCATATTCCTTCGCGCCGAAATTCACGCCGACGCTAACTTCCTTCATCTTCACGTAAATTCTTTGACCGGTCTGATTGTTCACGGCAACTCCGCGCCCGTGGTCGTCGCCCCAAAAGCCCCATTTGACACTGGACGCGCTGATTGTGCAGAAGCGTAGACAGTTCGCATTGCCCGCTCTGCCGACGGATATTTTTGATACATGCGCGACAAAACTTGCGTGCTCATATTGTTCAATTCGGCGCGTTGTTCGTCCGGCGTTTTTTTTGCCGCTAATACCGTGCTCACCGTCATTAAGACCAGCGCGAACAAAATTAGTTGGAAAAATTTTTTCTTCATGGAAATTCTCCTGAAACTTTATTGTTTATCCCTCATGATAGAAGTCCAGCCTGTCCCAAGGTCAGCATATCCGAACCAATTCTTTTTGGCGTCCCAGTTAAATTTGTAGCGTCTGTATTTATTTCCCTTTTCAAACGCCAAAATCAAATCGCCATTCTTCAACGCCACGATGTAGGGATAAGCGTCCTTTTCGTGCGCATAGTTCAGGCTGTCGACGTAAATTTCCAATTTCTTGTTGACGGGCGAATAACCGTAGAGACACGCGCGCTCGATGCTTTCAAGCGAATAGAACAGCTCGCCGTTGGAAGTGTTTTTGAATACGCGGAACGTGTAGCCGTAATCCACTTTTGGCAAGTGCGCATCTTCAATCCTCACGTCGTCAAGCCAAACTATGAAGTGGAGACGATTTTCGCTTCTTGAATTCAAAAGTTTACGCGCCTGAATTTTGAGCAGCCCGTAAGGCGTCGTGAAAGTTTCCGACAACGCTTGATCGTTTTTCAGCGGTTCGGTAAAGTTTTGCGCCTCGTAAGTCATCTCGTAAGTTTCGGCGAAACACACCGTCGCGAACGCCATTACAAACAGACTCAGCACGGCGGCAACGAGTTTTCTCATAAACTTCCCTCCCAATACAATTTTCATGATAATCAGCTGTATTTTATTGCAACTTATCATATCAGTCAATGGCGGTTCCAAAATGTCACTAGCATTTTTAGTTTCGAGTTTAATTTTTGCTGTTCATCTCCATAAATTTTTGTACCAAATATCCCAAAACCACAGTGACTGTCAGCACGTCCGTTCCGTTCAAGATGATATATCCCCATATTTCTCTTGAAGTTCTTTCCAATATTTGACTTTGCGAGGCTAAAAATATTCCTTGATTTATAATAGCCGTGATGTCGCCAAATATATTAAAGATATTCATTTCATATTCCAAAGGGTCGTAATCGTGATATTTTGTTCCGCCAAAAAAACCTATCCCGTAATATGTTATAAATTCCAGCGTCGTCAGCATTATCATTCCCAATAAAATAATTTCTAGCTTCGATAATTCCCGCTCCATAAATCGGCTTAAAGTCGCTATGCATAAAACATAGGAAGTAATCGTGACGATGTAGCCGTATATCCACATGTCGTCCTTGAGTAAATTAATCGAGTAAAATGTATCAAATACCAACAATCCCGCACTGTAGTACATAAAAATAATTGAATAGATAAATCCAAATATTTCTACCGGAAATCCTCTCTCCGCATGATTTTCTTGCGGCGCAAATATCACTACCAACGCAAAAAACATTATCGTACTTAAAAAATCTTCAACAATATATTCAATTTCTACTTGAAGCGGCGTCAGCGGCAAAATACTTAGGCAGACCATAATCACGGCAATAAATTTGAATTTTTTTGGATTCGATACCACTATTTGCTTGGCGTAAGTGTAAAGATTTATCAAATCCTTTCTAACCGCGCTGACCAGATTATTTTGCAAACGCTTTTTAGGCAAAATATGATAAAAAAATCGCAAGACTAGGAATATCAGCCCCATTAAACAATATCCAAGCATCAATACGACCATTACTTGAGACTCCCCTAAAAAATGCCCTGACATAAGCCGAGGTAAAAAGTTTCCGATGTGTCACGTTTTACTTTTAGTCGGTCATTTCTCCATAAATTTTTGTACCAGATAGCCCACAACTACCGTAACGGTTAGCATGTCCGTTCCGTTCAAGATGATATATCCCCATATGTCGCTTAAAGCTATTTCCTCTAATTGGCTTTGCGACGCCAAGACGATTCCTTGATTTATGATAGACGTGATGTCGCCGAAAATTTCAAAGAGGCTAAATTCATATGTTTCATATGTCAAAATTTCGTAAGTGTACCATTTTATTCCGCCAAAAAAGCCTACCCCGTAATAGACTATGAATTCCAGCGTCATCATCATTACCAAACCCAATAAAATTATTTCTTGCTTCGATATATCTCTTTTTATAAATTGACTTAAAGACGTAATGCATATGCCATACGAAATCATCGTGACTATGTATCCGTATATCCACATGTCGTCCTTGAGAGCTTCGTTCGCGTAAAAGATGTCAATGACAAAATTGCTCGCGCTGTAAAACATAAAGATGACTGAGTAAATAAATCCGAATATGTCAACGGGAAATCCAGCGTCCGACGGATCTTCTTTCGGAGTGAAGACTGTTAAAAATATAATGAACATTATCGTACTCAAAAAACATTCCTCTGTCGCATATTCAATTTCAGTCCGGAGCGGCATCATCAATAAGATAATCAAGCAGACCATAATCACGGCGACGATTTTGAATTTTTTGGGGTTCGATACCACGATTTACTTGGCGTAGTCATAAAGACTTATACAATCCCCACGAATTGCCCGAACGAAATTGTCCAGCGAACGAGTTTTCGTCAAATGTTAAAAGAGTCGGACAATCAGGAATATCAGTCCCATTAAAACATATCCGAGCGTCAATACTATCATCATGGCTTGGTACCTCCTAAAAAAATGCCCCGCCCGCTTTAAAAGCGGGGGAACAGATAACGCGCCGCAACATTACGACAAAGGAAACGTTATTGCCGCGCCGATATAGCTTCCTGCTTTATTACCAACAGCCTCTAGCCTTCGTAGACGTAGCGCAGGGCATTCAAGTTGGAAGTGTTCAAATCTTTATGGCAGACGCAGCCTTTCGAGCTCAGCTCCATTGTTTGACGATTGCCGGCGGAATATTTTTCCCAATGCGGAATGGTTTCGTTGTTCGGGTTGCCTGTCGCCGCAAATGACGCCCATGACGCCTGAATTGCCCGCACAAGGTTCTGATCGGGATTTTCTTCGATATACGGGACGTTGAACGTGTACGACAGGTCGAGCGCGTGAAATGCACCCAAAGGTTCAAGCGGCGGTGAAGGCTGCTGAGTGAACAGATAATAAAATACGTCGTCGAACTTCGATTGATATTCGGCTGCCAACTCTTGCCCGACGCGAAAATCTACCTGTGTTGCAAAGTCGCCGTAAGTGTCATCTGTATCAGGACGCCCGTTGAGCCACGATTTATAAATTTCTTCGTTCGTCTGTTTTGTGTAGTGTGAAAAAATCGGCGAAATGTCTTGCGGGTCTTTGCGAATAAGTTTAAACAAATCTTCGTTAGCCAGCAAGAAAGCGTTCCATTCGTTGGAAGTCGTGCCCGTCAAAATTTTAATTTCGCGAGCCGCGCCGTCTTTGAGTGCCTTGAACGGATCACGCGGCAAAAATTTACCGTCTGCGGTCGGATAAAAATCCGCAACGTTCATTTCGCGAACGTCAGTAAATTCTGCGTAAGCCTTTTGAAGTTCGACGGCAGATTTTTTCATGAGGTCGCCAACGGTTTTCGCACCGCAAAAATCCATAAAGTTTGCCGTAACTTGAGCCGATTCGTCGGGAGTTTTATAAAAACCAACTGCACCCGACTGCGGAATTGCTTTTTGAAACAAACCTTTTGCGGCGGGAGCGATTGTCAGGAAGAACGTCGAAATTGAGCCGGCACTTTCGCCGAAAACGGTAATTTTGTCGGGATTCCCGCCGAATTCCGCGATATTTTCTTTGACCCACTTCAACGCGGCAATTTGGTCTTGGATACCGAGGCAACCCGTACCCTCGAACGAAGAATCGACACTTGCAAGGTTCATAAAGCCGAAAACGTTCAGCCGATAGTTCAAAGTGACGATAACGACATCGTGCGCGGAAACGAAATTGCTTGCGTTATAAGTCGGTTCGCTTGAATGACCGCAAACAAAACCTCCGCCGTAAATCCACACCATGACGGGTTTATTTTTGCCGTCGCCGCGTGTGAAAATGTTCAGCGTCAGGCAGTCTTCGTTTTCCGTTGGAACGGAGGCTTCAACCACATTTCCGAGCTTCATAGATGCTTGCATAGGCTCTTTGCCGTATTTTTTTGCGTCGAAGGTTTTGTTGGACGGTTTCAACGGTTGAGGAGCCTGCCAGCGAAGTTTGCCGACGGGCGGTTGAGCAAAGGGAATACCCAGCCAAACTTTTACGCCTTGCTTGTCGACGAAGCCGTTGAACGTGCCGTAGCGAGTCTTGACGGAGCAATTATCAGCCGCGAAAACATCAATGGGAACAGCCATTGCCAAGGCCGCCACCGACGCTGTTTTGATGAATTCTCTGCGAGTTAAATTTGTCAATGCAACATCACTCCTTTAATTTTCGTAGACATAACGCAAGGCGTTCAGGTTTTGGTTGTTCAAATCTTTGTGGCAGACGCAACCTTTCGAGTTCAGCTCCATGGTTTGGCGGTTGGCGGCAGTGTACTTTTCCCAGTGCGGAATAAATTCATTGTCGGGGTTGCCCGTCGCCGCAAATGCCGCCCATGACGCCTGAATTTGTCGGACAAGCTTGGGATTCGGATTCGGCAACAGCTCATCGAAAGGCTTATCGAACACGAACGCCAATTCCAACGAGTGAAACGAGCCCAAATCTTCGCGCAAAGAATTGTCGCTGAACAAGTAATAATACACGTCGTTGAACTTCGATTGATTTTCGGCATCAAGCTCTTGCCCGACGCGCCAATCAATTTGATTCAAATAAGCCATATAATTTTCATCGGTATCGGGGCGACCGTTGAGCCATTTTTTATAAATTTCCTTGTCCGTGAGTGAAGTGCGCTCTTTGCACCTGCTCATGACGGGCGAAATTATTTCGTGCGTGTCGTAGAAGTTTTTAAAATAATTTTCGTCATACAGCAGCCAATAGCCCCATTCGTAGGAGTTTACACCCGTTAAAAATTTAATGTCGCGAGCCGCGCCGTCTTTTATCGCCGTGAAAGGGTCAATCGGCAAAAATTTTCCGTCGCAAGCAGGCATGAAGTCGGAGTGAGCAGTTTTAATGCGCACTTCAAAAAGTTTTATGTAAATATCTCTAAGTTCGGCGGCAGATTTT
Organism: Selenomonadaceae bacterium; assembly: GCA_017529935.1. Lineage (GTDB taxonomy): Bacteria > Bacillota > Negativicutes > Selenomonadales > Selenomonadaceae > Quinella. Next base: position 4,688 of record JAFXNB010000094.1, on the reverse strand, counting down.
GTCATCAAGTCGCTCATTTTCCTCGTGCCGCTCAAAGTCATAAAGTCTTCCGTGAGTTTGGCGGCATGTTGCATATCGTGAACGAAGCGCGAAGGTCCCGATTCGGGAATTGCTTTTTGGAATAAACCTTTGGCGGCAGGCGCGACAGTGAGCAACATACAGGAAATTGAGCCCGCACTTTCGCCAAAAATCGTAATGTTGTCGGGGTCGCCGCCGAACGCAGAAATATTTTCTTTAACCCACTTCAGCGCGGCGATTTGGTCAATCATGCCAAGATAACCTGCGTTCGTCAACGACGAATCAACAAGTTCAAAGTGCATAAAGCCGAAAATATTCAGCCGATAGTTGAAACTGACGACAATGACATCATTAGCCGCCGCAAGGTTATTTCCGTTGTAAAGCTGCTCAAAACTGCCGCCGTGAATAAAAAACATTACGGGCAAATTGTTCTTATCGGAACGTTTCCAAATGTTGAGCGTCAGGCAGTCTTCGCTTTGCACGTTTTTGGATGATTCTTCGATTGGGTCGTCTTCTTGAATTGCCGACGCGCCGAATTTCTTTGCGTCGAAAGTTTTATTGGACGGCTTCAACGGTTGAGTAACTTGCCAGCGCAATTTTCCGACGGGAGGTTGCGCGTAGGGAATGCCCAACCAAGTTTTTACGCCTTTTTCGTCGACGAAACCATTGTAAGTTCCGTAGCGAGTTTTTACTGTGCAATTATCCGCCGCAAAAACTTTGTTATCGAGGGGCAGTCCCGTCGCCGCCAGAGCCAGTGCCGTCATTGAAGTCAGCTTGATAAAATCTCTGCGCGTTAAGTTTGACATAATCTCACTTCCTTTAATTTTCGTAGACATAGCGCAAGGCGTTTAAGTTTTGAGTGTTCAAATCCTTATGTAAGACGCAACCTTTCGAGTTCAGCTCCATTGTTTGACGATTGTTGGCGGAATATTTCTCCCAGTGCGAGATAAATTCATTGTTCGGGTTGCCCGTCGCCGCGAATGCCGCCCACGACGCTTGAATAACCTTAACAAGATTTTGCGGGGGATTTGGTTCAAGGTCGCTGTCGGGATTGTTGAAGGTAAACGTCAAGTCAATCCCATGACATGAGCGCAATTTTTCATCAGACGACAGCTGACTGAACAGATAATAGTACGTGTCGCCGAAATTCGATTGATATTCAGCTGCCAACTCCTGTCCGACGCGCCAATCTGCCTGATTAACAAAATCCTCGAAGTTTTCTGCGGTATCGGGGCAATTTTGCAACCACGCGCGATAAATTTCCTGCGGAGTGCGCGAATTGTACTTCATCATGACGGGAGAAAGTTTTTTTGGATCGTCACGGAACATTTCAAAGAATTTTTCGCCGTGCAACAGAAACCAATAACGCCATTCGTCGGCGGTCGTGCCCGTAAGCATTTTAATTCCGCGTGCGCCGCCGTTTTTTAATGCTTTGAACGGTTCGCGAGGAATAAATTTACCGTCGCAAACCGGCAAGTAATCCATAACATTTTCAGCGACGCGAGATGCGTTTATTTCCTCAAAAAGCTGTTCGAGCTCTGCGGCAGATTTTTTCATCATGTCGCGCATGTTTTTTGCGCCGCCGAAGTCCATATACAGCTCTGCAATTTGAAAATTTTCCGGTGTACTGTGCATGTACGAGTTCGCGGATTGCGGAATTGCTTTTTGGAACAAATTTTTTGCCGAAGGGACAACCATAAGCAACATAACCGATATTGCGCCCGCGCTTTCGCCGAAAATCGTCACATTGTCGGGATTTCCGCCAAATGCCGCAATATTTTCTTTAACCCACGTCAAAGCCGCAACTTGGTCTTTAATTCCGAGATAACCGCTGTCCTCGAAGGCAGAATCAATCGCGCCGAAGTTCACGAAGCCGAAAACGTGCAGACGATAGTTAATCGTGACGATTACAACGTCATTTGCCGCCGCAATGTTCGTTCCGTTGTAAAGCGGGTCGCTGCTGCCGCCGCTTTGAAAGGCTCCGCCGTGAATGAAAACCATTACGGGTTTATTTTTGCCGTTTCCGCGCGTCCAGATGTTAAGCGTCAGGCAATCTTCGCTTTGCACGTTTTGGGACGCTGCTTCGAGCTTATCGTCCTCTTGAAGAGCAGACGCGCCGAATTTTTTCGCGTCGAAGGTCTTATTTGTCGGTTTAAGCGGTTGAGGAGCACGCCAACGAAGTTTTCCGACGGGCGGTTGTGCAAACGGAATGCCGAGCCACGTTTTTACACCTTGCTTGTCGACAAAGCCCTTGAACGTGCCGTAACGAGTTTTGACCGTGCAATTATCAGCCGCAAAAACGTTAATAGGCATAGAAATTGCCAACGTAGCCAGCGACATAGTTTTAATAAATTCGCGGCGCGTTAAGTTCGACATAACATCACGTCCTTTAGCTTTCGTAGAGATAGCGCAGGGCGTTCAAGTTTTGAGTGTTCAAATCTTTATGTAAGACGCAGCCTTTTGAATTCAACTCCATAGTTTGGCGATTGCCAGCGGAATATTTCACCCAGTGCGGAATAGTTTCATTGTCGGGGTTGCCGGTAGCCGCGAACGCCGCCAACGACTCTTGAACAACCTTGACGAGATTGGGCTTTGGATTCGGAACAATTTCGTCTCCCACGTTGAAGGTGTACGGCAAGTCGACAGCGTGGCACGAACGCAATTTTTCATCGGGCGACTGCTCACTGAACAGGTAATAGTAAACGTCGCCGAAATTCGATTGATATTCCGCCGCCAACTCCTGCCCGACGCGCCAATCTACCTGCTCCACAAAATCTTCAAAACGTTCATCAGTGTCGGGGCGATTTTTCAGCCAAGATTGATAAACTTCCTGCGGCGGGCGTGCTTTGTACTTCAGCAGGACGGGCGAAAGGTTTTTCGGATTGTCACGGAACAGCTCGAAGAAGTTATCAAAGTACATCAGGAAGTAACGCCACTCGTCGGCTGTCGTGCCCGTCAAAAGTTTGATTGAGCGAGCGTCGCCGGCTTTTAGTGCCTTGAACGGGTTTTTCGGCAAAAATTTCCCATCAGCGGTCGGCAAATAATCCTTGAGGCCTTCAGTAATGCGAGCGGCTCTGACTTTTTCGTAAAGACTTCTCAATTCGTCGGAAGATTTTTTCATCATGTCGCGCATAGTCTTCGCGCCGCCTATTTCCATGTAAGTTTGCGCAACTTCAGCGGAATATTCGGTCGTATTGTACATGTAAGAGTTCGCGGACTGCGGAATTGCTTTGCCGAACAAATTTTTCGCGGCGGGAATAACCATCTGCATCATGCAGGAAATTGCGCCGGCGCTTTCGCCAAAAATCGTCACGTTGTCGGGATTGCCACCGAACGCCGCAATATTTTCCTTAATCCACGTCAAAGCAGCGATTTGGTCTTTCAAACCGAGATAACCGCTGTCCTCGAAGGCAGAATCAATCGTGCCGAAGTTCACGAAACCGAAAACATTTATCCGATAGTTAAACGTGACGATAACGACATCCTGCGCCGCCGCGAAGTGCGTTCCATTGTAAAGCGGGTCACTTGAACCGCCGCCGGCAAAGCCGCCGCCGTGAATAAACACCATTACCGGCAAATTTTTCTTTTCGCCGCGTGTCCAAATGTTGAGCGTCAGGCAATCTTCGCTTTGCGGATTTACAGATGCGCCTTCATTCTCGTCAATGTCTTGCATGGCAGTGAAACCGATTTTTTTCGCGTCGAAAGATTTATTGGTCGGCTTGAGCGGTTGCGGAGCTTGCCAACGAAGTTTGCCGACGGGCGGTTGTGCAAACGGAATGCCCAGCCACGTTTTTACTCCGCGTTCGTCGACAAAACCGTTAAAAGTTCCGTAACGAGTTTTCACAGTGCAATCACTCGCCGCGAAAACTTTGTTGTCGAGTGGCAGACCCGTCGCCGCAAAAGCGAGAGCCGCCGCCGATGTCATCTTGATGAAGTCTCTGCGAGTTAAGTTTTGAAACATAACCTCACTTCCTTTCAATGAAATTATAGCATACGGACATCATAAAAAAAAAAAGCCCCGCCCGCTTTAAAAGCGGGGGAACAGCGGTCGCGCTGAATCATTTAAATATTTTTAGCGTTATCGCCGCGCCGATACGAAATGCCTGCGCATTTCTAGCTTCCCGATTTATTACCAATAGCCCCTAGCCTTCATAGACGTAGCGCAGGGCGTTGAGGTTTTGCGTGTTCAAATCTTTGTGACAGACGCAGCCTTTCGAGTTCAGCTCCATGGTCTGGCGATTTTTTACGGAATATTTTTCCCAATGCGGAATAAATTCGTTGTTCGGGTTGCCTGTCGCCGCAAATGCCGCCCATGACGATTGAACTTGCTTTACAAGATTTTGTTTCGGATTCGGGACAATGTGATCTCCGTTATTGAAGGTGTACGGCAAGTCGACGGCGTGACACGAACGCAAATTTTCATCGGGCGACTGCTCGCTGAATAAATAATAGTAAACATCAGCGAATTTTGACTGATATTCCGCCGCCAACTCCTGTACGACGCGCCAATCCAACTGATTTACAAAAGCAATGAAATTTTCCTCCATATCAGAACGACCGTTGAGCCACGTTTTATAAATTTCCTCAAACGTTTTCGCACGGTGTATTCTGTAATTTTTCATGACGGGAGAAATTTTTTCGGGAGCATTCCTAAAGCTTGAAAAAAAGTT
>JAFXNB010000093.1 GCA_017529935.1 Selenomonadaceae bacterium | reverse complement strand
TTTCAAAGACGCCGCCGACCGGTCTAACGCGCCCTTGCAACGAAATTTCGCCGGTGACTGCCACGTCCTGACGAATCTCCTTGCCGGTGACTGCGCTGACCAACGCCGCCAAAATTGCCGTGCCCGCGCTGGGTCCGTCAATATTGCCGCCGCCGATAACGTTAATGTGAACGTCGAAATCGTGAATGTCCTTGCCCGTGACTTTGCGCAGGACGCTCGCCGCGTTGAAGACGGAATCTTTAGCCATGGAGCCGGCGGTCTCGTTGAAGCGAATCGTGCCCTTGCCCTTTTCCGCAGGGAAAACAACCGCTTCAATCTCGATAACCGAGCCGATAAAGCCGCTGACGCCCAGCCCGAAAATATGCCCGACCGTCGACTTGCCGGAGGCTTTCTTCGTGACGTATTGATAGAGCCGGCTGACTTGCGCGACTTCGTAAACGTCCTGCTTGGAAATTTTAATCGGGCGGTCAATGTGCAAGATTTTATCTTCGGCGCGGTCAAGGGCAAGGCTGTAGGCGTCGGCGAGAATATTAATCGCCTTGCGCCCTTCAATCGTGTATTCGCTGATAATTTCGGCAAGCCCGTCGTCCAGCTCGACGTTGAGTTTTTTAGCGGCGTTCAAAATAATTTCGACGATGTGCGCGGGCGTCAACGGTTCAAAATAAATTTCAGCACAGCGCGAACGCAACGCCGGATTCAAAGAAGAGGCGTCGCGGGTCGTGGCACCGATTAGCACAAAGTCGGCGGGCGCACCGTTCTCGAACAACATTTTGACATACGGCGGAACTTTTTCGTCGGTCGGGTCGTAGTAGCTCGATTCAAAGTAAGCGCGTTTATCTTCCAAAACTTTTAGCAATTTATTTTGGAGCATGATGTCCATTTCGCCGATTTCGTCGATGAACAAAATTCCGCCGTGCGCGTCCGTGACAAGTCCGGGCTTGGGTTCGGGAATGCCGCTATCGGCTAGCTGACGTTGTGCGCCCTGATAAATCGGGTCGTGAACGGAGCCGATTAAAGGATTAGTCACGTCGCGCGGATCCCAGCGCAAAGTTGTGCCGTCCGTCTCGACAAAGGGCGCGTCCTTATCAAACGGGCTGAGTGGCGTGCCGCGTACCGCTTCCAAAACTAAACGCGCCGCAGTAGTTTTGCCCACGCCCGGCGGTCCATACAAGATTAAATGTTGCGGGTAGGGCGACGCCAATTTGGAGCGCAACGATTTGACTGCACGCTCCTGCCCGACGATTTCCTCCAGCGACTGCGGGCGGAGTAGCTCCATTACCGATTGCGTCAAGTGAACTTCTTCCAACGCTTGAAGTTCCTCGCGCTTTTTTTTATCGTGCGGAGTCTCGGCTTTCGGCTCCTCCTCCTTTAGGATTTGCATGCGAATATCCTTGACGTAATCTTGATGGTCTTTTTCCATCTTCTCGTTAATCTTGCGCTCGATTTTGTCTTCAATCTGCCGACGCGCCATGATGTCCGCTATCACTTCCGACAACAGGACGACTTGCGCCCGAAGTTCCGAAGGTTTCGGCGGCGGCGACAACGTCGGATTCTCCTCCAAAATTCGGCGCAGGGCGAGTATTCTTTCCGCCGGGTCGTGCGAGCGCATGTAGCGTAGCGCGTCCATTTTGCCCGCCTGCAAGACCAATCTGTCCGAGCCCATAACGTCGACTAAAATTCCGTAGAGCGCGGAAATTTCTCGGTCAAGTTCGGTTTCTTGTCGCGGCTGCGGAGTATTTTTCTTGCCAAAAAATTTTCTGAACAAACTCATCCCTCGATAACTTCAACTTTAATTTTCGTCGTAACTTCGGGGTGCAACTTGATAATCGCCTCGTAAACGCCCGCGCCCGTCACGTCGCCTTGAACGGAAATTTTGCGCTTGTCGACGTTAAGCGAATGATTTTCCTTGAGAGCTTTGGCAACATCGGAGCCGCCCACCGAACCGAAAAGTTTGCCGTCCTTGCCGACACGCACGGGAATTTTCACGGAAATTTTTTCAAGTTGCGCGCCCAAAAGTTTAGCTTCGTCCGCCTCCTGCCGCGCACGGCGTGCTTTATTTTCCGCGTTGACTTTGGCGGAGTTCAAATTCGCCGCGTTCGCTTCTATCGCCAACTTGCGCGGCAAAAGATAATTGCGCCCGTAGCCGTCAGAAACTTCAACGACATCGCCTTTTGCGCCAACTTTTTTTACGTCTGCTTGCAAGATAACTTTCATTTCAATTCCTCCTAACTTATCTGGCGCCAGTTTATCAGAAATTTATCATGTTGTAAATCTGTGCTTGCGAGTGGAAAGGCTTCTGTTGAAAGCGCAATTATTTTCTCCACGCCGTAACGAGTTCACGCGCCGCAAGCCTGGGATTAGCCGCACCCGCGACCGCCGACACCACGAAGAAACCATCAACGCCCGTGGCGACAAGCGCGGGAATATCTTTTAATTTTACGCCGCCGCCCACCACGACGGGTATTGGACTGATTTTTTTGAGCGCGGCAATTTCGTCGAAGCTTAAAGTTTTTTCGGCATCAGTTTTCGTCGACGTGGCGTGCAAAGCTCCGACGCCAAAGTAATCAACCTGCGAGACATCTGCGGCGACGATAAGTTCTTGCGTGTTCGCGCTCAAGCCGACGACTGAATTTGCGCCCAAAAATTTTCTGCAGACTTCAACGGGAATATCGCTTTGTCCGACGTGCACGCCGTCAACTTTTATTCCGAATTCCCGCGCCGCCAGCACAACGTCGAGCCTGTCATCAACTAAAAGCGCAACCGAATCGCTCTTGCCGAGTTCACGAATCGCCCGCGCAGATTTATCCAAGATTGAAATCATTTCGCGGGTAGCGGAGACTTTGGAACGAATTTGCACGCAGGTAAAGCCTTCGTCGACCGCCGCCGCAACAATTTCTTCAACGGGACGCGTGCAATTTTCGGAACCGATAACCAGATACGCGGAAATGTCCAACCGTTCACGAATGCTCATCGTCTTATCCGCCCCAATGTCTGCCGTATTCTGTCTTCGACCGACGGCGGCTTTTCTTCGACGACTGGAGGTTTTTCTTCCAGTGCCTCGTTAAGCCTGTCGATTTTGCCTTCCATCATGTTTTCGACGCCGGGGCGAATGTCCGCCTTTAAAACGACTTCCGTGCGAATTCCCTTTTCCGCCAAAACGAAAGTCGCGCGCTTGACGACTTCCATAACAGAATCCCAATCGCCTTCAATCTCCGTGAACATCGAGTAAGTTTTATTGGGCAAGCCCGATTCGCGGATAACTTTCACGACTTCGGCGACGTGTTTGCTAAGTTCTTCGCCGACGCCCACAGGCGCAATCGCCACAGCAACCAACGTATTCATTAAAATCACTCCTTAAAAGTTTTCAACAGGTCTTGAATATAGCCTAGCTCCATGAATTCACGCCAAAGCGAACTGGTTTTCATAACTTCCATCATCTGCGGGATAATTTGTAGTACGGCGTTGCGCAAATCTTTGACGACGGGATAAGGAAGTCGCAGGAGCGCAGGCAATTCCCTAATCAAAAGCCGCATGTCCGCAAAATTCATGCCGCCAAAAAGTGTCTTAAAAATCGCAGTGAGTGCCGCCTCCTCGAAAAATTTGGTTGGTGCGTCGTTCGTGATTCTCTTGCTAAGATATTCGCTTACCGCGCGGCAAGTCAAGAACGTCTCCATTTTTCCTGCGTAGAAAGTCAGCGGCGTAGTCGGCAAAAGCGTCGGCGACAAATTTATCATCAGCGCGTTCAATAATTTTTCGTCAGCGCGAGATTTATCGGGCGACTTATAAACTTTTGCACGCTCAGCGCGATAACGTAAAATGCCGTCGTCAAATTCCTCGTTCGTGTCGTTCGGTAAAAAATTTTCCATGTAATAGGTATTGTGGTCTGCCGCGCCGCGATTAACTTTTTTAGCATATTCTTCGCGCGATTTCACGCTGTAGTGATTCATGACGATTTTTTTATCCGTCACGGGATTATTGAACGCCGAAGGGACAATGCCGCCGTTTTCGTTGATAGCGTGCACTCCTTCAAAGTAAAAAGCGAAATGCGGAATGGTCAAATAATTTATCATACGCGGGTTAGCAATAGTACTTACGTGCGCGTTGCCCATGCCGTTAGGTGCCCAATCGCTCGGCGCACGGCGCGTAAATCTTTCAAGCACACCGCGAGAATAATCCGCTGTCTCCTCTCCGTTCGAGCCGAAATTATGCAGATTTACTGCCAAGCCTGCCGCGTCGGGATAGTTCGGTAAAATTTCGTCAACGACTTCGACGACGGAACGGTTGCTTTTCGGGAAAATAAATTCGTCGCCGTCAATGAACGCCATGTAGCGGCTTTGAAATTTGAAACGATTAGCGGCGTCGTTATAAGCTTTCATCTGCATATGTTTGCCCGGTGCGGAAATATAATCGACGAGCCCCGCATCAACGTAGGGCTTGACGACTTCGGCTTGATTATCGGGGCTTTCATTGTCGTAAAGATAAAAGTGATCGACGTCCGCCATTAAGTGATAGTCCAGCCACTCTTTGAGGTAAGGTCCTTCGTTCTTAAGGATTGAAACGACCGCCAAATCGTGCAGGAACAAATTTTTATCAACCATGATAAACCTCCGTGCCGAGACCCGCCGCCGTGAACAGCTCCAAAATAATCGAATGCTCCAGCCGCCCGTCGATTATATAAGCCTTATTCGCGCCGCGTTCAATCGCCCGCAAGCACGCCTCGACTTTGGGAATCATGCCGCCGGAAATTATTCCGCTCTTGATGAATTCGCGCGCCTCGTCGGCTTTGAGCGTGGAGATAAAACTGCTCTTGTCCTCGAAATTTTTGTAGACGCCCTCGGTGTCGGTGAGGAGCAAAAGTTTTTCCGCCTTGAGTGCGCCGGCAATATCAGCCGCAACATAGTCAGCGTTGATGTTGTAGCTTGCGCCGTCGTCGCCCACGCCAATCGGCGCGATAACTGGCACGTAGCCCCGCGCGATTAAGTCGTTGACGATTTGAATGTTGACTTGCTTAGCCTTGCCGACGTAGCCGATGTCGACTTTGGTTTTCTCGCCGCCGTCGTAGACCGTCGCCAATTTTTTTTCGGCTTGAATCAAATCCGCGTCCTTGCCGCTCAAGCCGACAGCCCGAAGTCCGCGCCGATTTAACAGCGTGACGATCTCGGAATTAATTTTCCCGTCAAGAACCATCTCCGCAATTTCGACGGTTTCTTCGTCGGTGACACGCAAGCCGCTTACGAACGAAGTTTCCTTGCCGATTTTTTTCAAGAAGCCGGTAATTTCGGGACCGCCGCCGTGCACAATCACAACGTTAATCCCGACGAACTTCATCAACGCCACGTCCTGCATAACGCTGGCTTTGAGCGCGTCGTTAATCATTGCGTTGCCGCCGTATTTGATGACAATCGTCTTGCCGTGGAATTCTTGAATGTAGGGCAGAGCCTCGACCAAAATCGCCGCCCTGTCACTCGCGCTGAAAAATTTTTCAATCATTTTTTTCCTCCGAATCAGTTTCCTCTGCGGCGTCGGCGTCAGGCAAATCAATCACGTCGCTGAAGGGAACAATTTTTTCCTCGTCGCGTTCGTTGTCAATGTAGCGGAAGCCCTCCTCGGTAATTACAGCTTGGTCGGCTTGCAACGCCGTAGCCAATGCCGCGCTCTGTTGGTCGATTGAAATTATCCCGAAATTGCCGAGAAGTTTTTTGAGCACAGTCTTTTTTGCCATTGCGTCGAAGTTCGTAGACCAGACAGAAGTTTTCCGGTTGGAGCGCAAATCGTAGGCGTAGC
>JAFXNB010000092.1 GCA_017529935.1 Selenomonadaceae bacterium | reverse complement strand
TAAGCGTTTATGAACACCTGTTCTTAGAATGCCGGGTATCTGGATAGGACCGTTTCAAAACCGTAAACGGTAGGGAGGCATGCACGACACCTTATGACAGAAGAACGTTATAACTTTGAGGTAGCAAGTGTAGTTTCAAAACCGTAAACGGTAGGGAGGCATGCACGACTTACGCCCAGAAGTACAGCAATGGGGCATGGAAGCGTCAAGTTTCAAAACCGTAAACGGTAGGGAGGCATGCACGACCGTAGCATTTGGGGAGGGCGTCGTAACGCCACGAAATTCGGGCTTTTGGAAAGAGTTACGGAAAAGCCCGCTGTTCGATTGCGTTCTCACAAAACTTGTATCATATACGTTTCATAAAAGCTCGGTTTTTGTTGGTTTGACGCCGTTCATACCTTTTGGAAAATGTTTTGTCTGAATGGCGTCGCTACGTAACCCCCAATCACTTTCCAAATTAAAAATCTGATTCCAAACTACGGAACCGATTATAAATTGTCGAGTAGCAAATTGCAAGAAAAAAATTCAGCGGTTGAGGTAAGCGGAGAATTTTTTGACGCGCTCATTAATCACGTCGCGGGAAGTCTTATCGCCGTATTCGCGATATTTTTTAGCCATGTACTCTTCGTAGCGATTGCAAAAGACAATGCGACCGTCGTCAGTCAAGCGGCATTCTTCGGGCGTGGAAGCGAAATGTTCCGGCTGAATCATTTTCTTGTTTAGCAAGCTAAGGACGAAACGGTCAATGACGGGCTGGCGGAAAAATTCCATTAGGTCGAAGATAAGCGAATCTTTTCTGCCGTCGTTAGCGTGGAAGAAGCCGATACGGGCGTCCATGCCGGCGAGCGCGGCGGCGATACGGACTTCGCGCTCCAAGAAGGCATAGCCGTAATTGAGGAGGGCATTAACGGGGTCGCGGGCGGGGTGCTGAGAACGTTCCTTCCACTTCCACTTTTGGTCGAGCAGGTCGGGGAAAGTCGCGAAGTAAATTTTTGAGGCAAGACCTTCCACGCCGCGCAATTCGTCAAGGGTCTGCATGGCGGAAAGTTTATCGACGGCTTGCTTTAATTTTTTGGCGGGCTTGTCGAGTTTATCGGCACCGACGGTTTTTTCGTAGCGTTTAAGCAAGTCGCGCTGATTGTCGATTTTTTCGGCGATAACTTCCCACGATAATTCTAATTGCCTTACGGGGTCGCGGAAAATTTCGAGTTGACGTAAGAGGCGCGAGGCGGATTGTTTTTCGTAAATGAAATGCCCGATGATTTTTCCGCGCCCGTCGATATAAAAAATCGGGATATGCTGTTCCATGAGTTCAAAGATTGTTTGCGTCGAGAGTTGCGCGTTGCGCCCCACAACTAAGCCGTCAATCAAGCGGATAGGTAAGCGACCCAAGACCTCGGAATTTTTTTCGACGACGATGCGCGGACCGACTTTATGCGCACAACTGCCCGCCGACAAAAGATAAAGTACGCCCAAAATTTTTCACCTCACACAACGAGAAAACCTTTTTCCTCCTCCAGCGGTTTTGCGGACAGCAAAAGATTTTTTTCGCAAGCCTTGCAAAGCGGCACCATCAAGACGGAATTGCCCTTATCTGGCTCGGCGATTGCCAATAAATCTTTCCAGACCAAAGCCGCCCGCTCCGTTTCCAAACGACAACTGAAAACGCTGTATTGCACGCGCCAGGCGAATCGCTCAAGATAGTTGACGATATTGTCGCGCGTCTTGTCGTCGGGAATGTCGTAACAGATGATATAGCGCATAAATTTTCAACTCACAAGATTTTTTCCTAATGTAGCACAATGATTGCCACGCCGCAACTTTCAAACGACATTCACAGGAAAATTGAAATGCAAAGTTCTGACGCGCCTGCTATACTGCGCTCACAAGGTCAACGAAGCACCCCGACCGAGAGAATCTTTGAAAACTGAATAGCGAAAGGAGCCGATGCCTATAAGGTCAAGTTCACGGGAAAAATGATTCGCGAAGTCCCCGCCGAGTTGGTAATATGTAGCTGAAAGGAGTTGTTGAGTATGTTCTTCTTGGCACCGTTGTTCGCCGCCGCCACCACCGAAGCTATCACCGCATTCACCGCCGGCGCAACCACTGCAGTTACCGTCTTCTCGCGCCGCGAATAATTCTTGGGTAGCAACAATTTTGGAGGTGATGTTTATAGCGTAGCCGTCGACTTGCCGCGTTAAAAGTTTCGCTTTGAAAGGAGATGAATTGCATGGGCGAATTGTTGCTGTGGTTGTTGCTTCGTGACTGATATTGACCGCGTGTTTTGAAAGGAGGTGAAAAATATGGCGTTCTCGTTCTTCCCGCCTTCCCGCTTGCCGTGGTTGTTCCCTTGGTAATTTGAATCGCGAAAATTTTTGGAGGTGATTGCTAAAATGAACGTCGACAAAACAGACAAAAAATTTTCTTAGCCGTTGCGTGAAAGCGCAGCGGTTTTTTCTTGCAAAAATTTTATACATATAGCATAATCCTGTTTAGGAGGTGAGCAGATGGTTCAAAAAGTTTTTAATGCGTTGTTGTTCGATACGCGGAGCATTCAACGCTACATTTATTCGGGCGACAGGCTCCGCACGAACGTCGGCGCGTCGTATATCGTCGACAGGCTTTTTTTCGACGTGTTGATTGGCGGCGTGCTCAAGGAAATGTTCCCCGAAGACAAATTTTCGACAAAAGATGACGCGTGGGATCCGACGGCGGACACGGCGCAACCGTGGATTGAAATGAATTCTTGTTGCGTGGCGTATATCGGCGGCGGCAATGCTCTGGTACTTTTCGATTCGTCGAAGGCTGACAGGCGCGTCGAGGTTGTCGAAAAATTTACGCGTAAACTTTTGGTCGAACGTCCCGGCTTAAAAGTCGGCGTAGCTTCCGGCAAGTTGGAGCAAATCGACGACAAGCTCAATCAAGACGACATTGACGCGCTTTACTTGAAGCTCAAGGAAAATCAAAATCGAATTTTCCCTGCGGTGAACGTGCCCTACAGCGGCTTAACGCTCAGCTGTGAAATCAACGGCGAGACAGCGAATTTCTGCCGAAGGGAAGACGGCGAACTCAGATTTATTTCCCAAGAGGCGGCTGTCAAAGCTAAAATCTCCACGTCCGCCAATGAAAATTTGCGCGACCGCTTCAAAGAAATTTTCACGCTGAAAAAACTTGACGGGTTGGCGGATTTTGATTTCCCGACGGAAGTTGAAAAGCTCGGTCAAAAGGATGGCGAAAATTATTTCGCGATTATTCACGTCGACGGCAACAACATGGGCTTGAAGTTCAGACAGTGTACGGGCTTGGTTGAGCGGCGCAAATTGTCGCGCGAGATTCGCCGCAAAACCGAGGGTGCCTTTGCTGAATTGCTTGCAAAGATAATCCGCATGAAAAACGCGGGCGGCTTCGATAACGTCCTCAATCTCGACGAAAATTTTTTGCCGATACGCCCGCTGATAATCGGCGGCGACGACGTAACTTTTTTTTGTCCGGCGAAAATGGCGATTCTGTTCACCAAGACGCTTATGGAAAATTTGTATGCGGAAACGCCCGAAGACGCGCCCGAACATTTGACCGGCGAAATTTCGCGTCACATGGACGCCTGCGCGGGCATAGCGATTTTGCCGACAAAGTATCCGTTCTTTCGCGGCTACGAATTGGCGGAGCAACTCTGCGACGTAGCGAAAAAATCTATGCGCGAACTCGACGATAAAAGCGGGTCAAGTTGGTTGGATTTCGCGATCCTTCACGGCGAACAGGCTCCGACCCTTGAACAGATTCGCTCGACGGAATATCGCGGCGCACGCGGCAATTTGCACTTCGGTCCCTATCGCGTTTGCAACGACTCGGCTCCTTATAAGCGCGACCGCCTGCACAACTTGGAAAATCTGCTCACTTGCACGACGAAATTTCCTAAAGCCATGGCGAACAACAAAATCAAGGAACTGCGCGGCGTGCTTCAGCGCGGGCAAGACGACGCGACGAAATTTTTGCAACAGCTTGAACATCAGCAACAGCACTTGCCCGACGTGCCGGATTGGGATAATTTTAAAGAAACGCTGTGGCATAACGGCGCAACGCCTTACGTCGACGCGATAGAGCTAATGGACTTTTACAGCGGGGAGGTGGCTGAAGCATGGCAAAAATTGACGTAACGATAAAAATTTTGTCACCGATTCATTTGGGTTCGGGTCAAGCTGATGTGAACGTCGACGCGGAAATAGTTCGCGACGAATTCGGCTTCCCCTACTTCCCCGGCAAAAGATTCAAGGGCTTGCTTTACGAGAGCGCGGTCGAAGTCGTCGAAATGTTTGAACTCAGCGGGCTTGCTGCCGAAAAATCATCGCCGCTCGAAAAAATTTTTCACAGACATTCGGAAAGCGACGTTCAACTTGTCGTGCCGAATTTTTTTATTCGCCCACGCGCCGAATACGAACGACTTTGCGCGGAGTGGAAATATCTGCAGTGGAAGTATCCCGAAATTTTTACGGCGTTCGACGTGCTCAATGAGTTCACGTCGTTGCGCTACCAAACACGCTTAGAGGACGGAATTGCGGCGGACGGTTCGTTGCACAATCTGCGCGTGCTCGACGCCGGCTTGGAATTTTTCGGCGAAGTCACTTTGCTCAACGCCGACGAGGAAATTGTAAACTTGCTGGCATTGGCGATTAAAAATTTGACTGCGGCGGGCACGAAACGCAATCGCGGCTTCGGGAAAATTCAATGCGCGGCAACTTTCGACGGCTTACCCGCTGACGAACTCGCCCGCAAAATTTTAGCAAAGGTGGCGTGAGTATGCATAAATTGGAAATTGTCATCAAAACGCTGTCGCCCTGCGTCCTCACGTCGACAAGCAATGCAACCGTCATGACGGGCACGCATTCGGCTTTCAGCGGCTCGATTATTCGCGGGATTCTTGCGTCGCGCTTCGTTACAGTCCAAAAACTCACTGACGAGGCGCACGATAAGACTTTCCGCGAAATTTTTTTTGGCGGCTTGAAATTCCTGCCAGCCAATCCGGAAGTGCTCGGCAAGCGCGCGTTCGTCCTGCCTTTGTCGTTACAGAGCGGCAAGGCGGGCACTCCCGACGGCGATAAGATTCAAGACCTGCTCGGCGACGAAAAATCTCGGCGCGGCTATAAAAATTTTCGCGGCTTCGGCATGCTTAAGGGCAAGGAAATTTTTAAGGCGCAAGTTAAAACGAATATGTTTATGCACATGAGCCGCAGCGGCGAAAAGGAACGCACAGCCGGCAGAAGCGTCGACGGGCAAATTTATAATTATGAGGCACTCGACGCCGGGCAAGTCTTTCGCGGCGAGATTATCGGCGACGAAAAACTTTTGCGTCAACTGCGCGGCGGGCTTGCTTTGGATGGTAATCAAATGCTGGCGTATGTTGGGCGGTCGAAGTTCACGCAATACGGCAAATGTCTAGTGACGTTCAAAGAAATTGACGAACTGCCCGCGCAGATTTTCGGCGATAAAATTTTCCTGCTCCTAGACACGCCGCTAATCCCCATCGCCGATTGTTTTTTGAGCGCGGAAAAAATTTTGGGGGAGGAAATTGTCGGCAAGCTCGGCGAAAAATTTTCACTCGGCAAAGTGTTCGCGTCGGGCGTCGAAGTTGAAAATTTCGTCGTGCCGTGGGGCATGAAAAGACCGCGCGTATCGGCATTGGCGGCGGGCACCGTCTTTGAGCTGAAAACTGCCGCCCCGCTGACCGACGACGAACGAAAACTCCTGCGCCTGAAAATGTTCGCGGGCTTCGGATTGCGCACGGAAGAAGGCTTCGGGCAAGTGCGAATTTGGCAACCGTCGTCCGACTTCGTGAAAGGTTCGCCCGATAAAGAAGAAATTACACGCCCCGAAACTTTTTCCGCAGAGACGGTCATGCTGGCGAAAAAAATTTTGACGTCACATCTTTTGGAGCAGGTGAGAATTGACGCTTACGAGGACGCCAAAAAACTTCGCCCGAAACTGGAAGGCGGCAACTACACGCATTTTTTCACGCGGCTCGGCGGCATCCTGTCGAGTGTCGGCAAAAAAAATGTTCGCGAAAACTTCAAATCGCGACTTGAACTTGAAATTCGCGGCGGCAGTCGCTTCGAGGATCATTTAAAAAAATTTGAGATGGCGAACGGGCAAAAATTCTTCGACGTGTTCACGGGCAATGCGGAGTTTCCGCGCAAAGTTCACGACTTGATGAACACTTCCGCGCTTGAGCAGGTCAAAGGCGTGATTAATTTCAGCGACGAAGATTTTTCGGAAGACGAATTTTTGACGGAGTATCTGACGAATTATTTCCGCGCTGCCCGCAAAACGGGAGGTGACCGGAATGAATAGTTCAAGCGTTATCGGCAAAATTTTAATCGGGGGCGAATTGGTTTTGAGGTCTCCGCTGTTGATAGGCGACGGCGCGGGCGAGACCGCCGAAAACTTCCGCGATGTGCACGTTCTGAAAAATCGACAGGGCGAGCCGTTTATACCTGGAACTTCGCTTTGCGGCGTCCTTTGCGATTGGCTTGAAAATCTATCGCCCGTATGGACAACGAAAATTTTCGGCGACGAAAAAGAAATGCAAAGTTCGCTTCAAGTTGAGGACGTTATATTGAACGGCGGCGAAATAATTGCGCGTGACGGCGTGCGCATTGACGGCTTGACGGGCACGGTCGACGGCGACGGCAAATACGATTTCGAGGTCGTGGAGCGGGGCGCGTCGGGTGCACTTCGCCTGCTTATAAATTTGCGCGGCATTCACGTCAACAAAAATTTTAACGGTGACAAAAATTATTCGCTGGACGAAATATGCGCTGTGATTGCTCGGCTGTTGCGCAGATTGCATGACGGGATTAGACTCGGCGCACTGACGACAAAAGGTTTCGGATTCGTCGCCGCCGAAAATCTGACCGCAAATCTTTACGACTTCCGCAACAAAAATGACGTTGTCGCGTGGCTCACGGGCGAAAAGTCCGCGAATGAAATTTTGCCGTCAACTGAACAGACTGACGCCAGTCCGAAAAATTTTATCGTCGACGCGAACTTTAGATTTAATTCGTCGTTCATAATCCGCGATGACAATGCCGCCACGCTCAAAAGCCGCAAAGATTTTGTTATACCCGGCACAAGTCTCAAGGGCATTTTGCGCCACCGCGCCGAATATATTTTCGGCAAGCTCGGTATCGACGCAAAAATTTTGAACGGCTTGATGGGCAATTCGACGGACGACAAAAAAATCAAGAGCCGCTTTATCGTGGCGGAAAGTTACATCGCGCCCGAAGATTTTGCCGAAGTCGAACACACGCGCAACAAAATTGACAGGTTCACGGGCGGCACGCTGCAAGGGACGTTGTTCACGAGCAAACCCGCTTATCAAAAAAATTTGGAGCCGACACTCAAGATTCATTTTGAGATTCGCGACGCCACCGACGCGGAGGCAGGTCTTGCGACTTTTTTATTGCGCGATTTGTGGCTCGGACGTGTGGCATTGGGCGGCGAAAAATCTGTTGGGCGCGGTACCGTCAGCGGTCTTTCTGCCGAAATTAATTTCAGAGGCAAGACTTACAAACTCGGCGCGAACGGCAAAGTTCTTATCGGCGAAAAATCGGAGCTTGAAAACTTCGCGGCGGCGTTGAAAAATTTCGCGGGAGGTGACGGCAAATGAGCGGCTTGGCTTTGGCAAAAAAAAATCTGCAACTTCGTGAGTGCAAAACTTTTTCGGAGCGGCTTGAATGTACTGCGGCGGAGCTTGAAGAACTTTTGCGGGAAAAATTTTCTGTGGGAACTTTCGTGGCGTGGCAGATTCAAAACATCGTCTGGGGCAAATTCGACGGCGGAAAATTTTCATCGAACGTCGACGATTGGTTGGAAGTTCGCCTCTTCAACGCGGAGGCGGAGATTCATCTTAAGCGCACGGGAAAAATTTTCGTTGGGCGATTCATTCGCGACGAGGCGGGCACTGGCAATTTTTACGTCGACAGCTTTGCGCGACTTTGGGGCGAACGTACCGCTTCGGAGGACGGTTGGATAACTTTGACGGACGAGCCGCGCAAAATTTCCATGACGTTACCTTGCGCTGACGGCGGAAAAAATTTTTACGGACTTTTGACGCGAAACTATATCGGCAGTGACGAAGCGACGGGATTAAGCGGCTACGTCGATTATCGTTTCGTCGCGATTGAGCCAGCTGATTGGGACGGTGATTGACATGGCAAATATTTTTGATGCGTTCACAAAGGTCGGCTTTAAAACTTCAGAGCCTCCTCCGCCGAAAAAAAATTCTTATCAGCCTAAAAAAAATAATCCTCCGAAGAAAAAATCTTCGGAGCCAGCGACTGCGCCCTATAATTTTGTTCCGTTGCCGGAAAAAGTTTTGCCCGCGCAATTTGACAGCGTGGAGGGCTTCAGGGAACATATCGGCGCGGCGGGAAATATCAGCGGCGAAATTTCTCTTGACATTGAAGCCTTGACACCGCTGTTTATCGGCGGAAGCGACAACGCGAAAAG
Source organism: Selenomonadaceae bacterium (assembly GCA_017529935.1). Classification (GTDB taxonomy): domain Bacteria; phylum Bacillota; class Negativicutes; order Selenomonadales; family Selenomonadaceae; genus Quinella. The sequence continues at coordinate 9,403 of JAFXNB010000092.1, read as the reverse complement.
TTTTGCGCCCGTCGGCACGCCGATTATCCCCGGCTCGTCATTGCGCGGTATGTTCAAAAATATTTTCAAAGTCGTGACGTGCGGCGCGTTTCGCGGGCAGACGACTTCACAAGGCAAGGGCGAGGACTTCAACGACGAACATATTTATTTCCGTTGCTTGATGGGCGTCGGGCGTTATCCTTGGACGAAAGAATTAAACAAACACTACCTTGACTTGATGACCGACAAAGACACCGGCAAGAAAAAGGCGCACCCCGGTTTTTTGATTTGCACGGTCGAGAACAAATATTTTATCGCGCCGTCGATAGCCGACGGAAAACCCATGAATTACGACCGCAAGGAAGACCGCATTCTGATTCGCGAATACGAAGAGAAATTCCACGTGACTATTCCCGAAAGAAATTCCAGTTGCGTCAAATGGGACGGCACCAAAGCTTACATCATCACGGGCAGTCAAGCAAGCTGTAAACTCCACGACGCCGAGAGTTACAAAAATTTGAAGGGCGACGACAAGAAAAAAGCCGGCAAACAATTTATCAGATTTACGCGGCTTGATTACGTCGATTGGAGCCGCGAGCATTGGATTGCCTTGCCCGAAGAAGTCCGCACGTCCTACGAACACGACCGCAATCGTCGCGGCGTCAATCTTTTTACGGACAAAGGAATTTTGAAACGCGCAGAGCTTGAGCGGCTGACGAAAAAAAATTTGCCCGACGTGAAGACGCTGATTCCCTGCCACTTCCTGGAGGAGCGCGGACAAATTACGGCATTTGGGCACGGGCAATGTTTCCGCATTCCGTATCAAAATCGAATCGCCAATGCCGTTCCGGAAAATTTACGTGACGAAAAAATTATCGATTTTGCCGACGCAGTTTTCGGACGTGCTGAGCTTTGGGCAAGCCGCGTTTATTTTGAGGACGCCACGCCCGTTGACGGAAAAGTTTCCGAGCTTGCAACGGCAAAGGCGCATCCGCTCATGCAACCCAATCCGACTTCTTATCAGCTGTACTTAAAGCAGGGCGGCGAGCTTAAACATTGGGACACGGTCGGGGCGCAGATTCGCGGCTATAAATTTTACTGGCACAATTATATCGACGACGACGATTGGCACGCGAATAATTTTGAACTTAGCGAGAATAAAAAACGCATTAACGCAAAGCAGGAGCCTTTGACTAAGGATATGACGCCGCTTGCCAAGGGCAACAAATTCGCGGCGAAGATTCGTTTCAAAAATCTAAGCGCGGTTGAACTTGGCGCACTGATGATGATTTTCGATTTGTACGGCTCAACGGACGCGGCTTACAAAATCGGGCAGGGCAAGCCTTTGGGCTTCGGCAGTATCCGAATCAAGCCGAAACTTTTTGTCGAGGACGAGACGGCTTACACTGAACTTTTCGGCGCGGACGGCTGGCAAAATCCTTGCCGCGAAAAAAATCCCGCCGAATATCTCGACGCCTTCAAAGATTATTTGCGGGCTTGCGACAGGTACGAGATTTGGCGGAAAGTTATGGTTGAGCTGAAAAAAATTCTTGACTGGTCGTTGACGAAGCAGCCGCGTTGGAGTCGAAAAGTTGCAACCATGCGCGGCAACATCAAAGAAGGCAAAACCATGGAGCTTGATGAACGGTTCCGGCAGCGCGAAACTTTGCAGACGATTTTCGACGTGATCAAATGTTAGGCGCAGTCATTTACGTGTTGCGGGCGGAAAATTCAGCACCCTTGTCGCCGATAAACGGTCGGCTTATGCACGCGGCGTTTTTCAAAATTCTAAACGAATATTCGCCAGCTTTGTGCTCCTTCGTCCACAACGAGAAAAATTTAAAACCGTTCACGGTATCATTTCTTGAATCAGCGGAAGAAATTGCGCTTGTCGAGGAGCGGCGGCAAGTTCGTCGCGGCGAAAAATTTTTTTGGCGGGTGACGGGACTCAACAAAGAAATTCTTCAAGCGGCGTTGAGCGTGAAGGTCGGCGAAAAAATTCAAGCAGGCGGCTTGATTTTGCGCGTGGAGAAAATAATTTGCGACGGTAATATTCGCATTGATTCGGGCGTCATGTCGATTGAAGATTTTATTTTAGGCGTCAAGCATGCGCCGCCCGCCAAGGAAATTTGCTTTAATTTCGTGTCGCCCGTGTCATTCCGCATTGATGAATTTGACGCGCCCTATCCGCGTCCCGAATTAATTTTTGCTTCACTTGCCGATAAGTGGACGCAATCGGAAATGCCCGCCGCCGTCGACAAAAAAATTATTCGTGAGCTTGCCGCGCAAATTCGTCTGACGCAATGGAGCGGCGAGAGCAAAAAATTTTATTTCGGGCGCGATAGGGGAACGCTGGCTTTTTTCGGACAATTTCTTTATGACTTCGCGGCGATAAGCAATGACTTAAAAAAAGTTTTTTTGTTGCTTGCCAAGTTCGGAGAATTCGCCGGCGTCGGACGACTGACGGGACAGGGATTCGGGCAAACCCGTGTTTCGTGGCGAACAATGGCTTGCTGACCAAAAAAAATTTTTACAGGAAAATGGGATTGAGAGATATGCAGATAGTGACGCCCATGCTGGTTACAAAACGCCAAGCGTCGTGCGTGAAATCTTCTTAAGTGGAAAACTTCCTGCCGTACCAGTAAACTGGCTCTTGCACTTATTGAGGGCATAAAGCTCAAAGGAAAAGCAATTATGGCGGATAAAGCATACAGTAGCGAGCAAATTCGCGTTTTCATCGACGAAAAATTGAAAAATGCTAATGAAAGTTCTAAGCTCATTAACGAACAAATGCTAATAACGCTTAAAGAGTTGCGCAAGACTTTGAACTAACAAACAAAAAAACTTTGGCTAGCCTATCTGCCTCACATAAGTAGCACATGGATTTTTATACAACGAAATCTGCGAATGAATTTTTTGGCTTGAGTTCGCTAAGCAAATGGGAAATTAACGAAAAATTTGTCGAGGCATGGATTCATTCCAGTCCGGGAACTTATTCTTGGCAAAAGAAAGTCAGTGAATGGTTAAAGGTAAATTGCGGCGTCAATAAGACGGAGAATGATTGGGGGCTTAAAGATTGAACACGATTTGGCAGGAGCAGACGAAAGGTTATTTCTTTCCGCACAACAATTTATCGGCGGCAGTTAATACGGGAAGAGAATCCGGCGCATTTTGAAAAAATTATTCTTGAGGAAACTTTTCCGCTTGATATAAACTCCAAAAAACTTTCTTTTCGATTGTCGAATAAAAAAAATGCTTTTTGGCTCCAGTTTGCATTGGTTTCGCCGTTATAAGCACCATGTTTCAAATATTTTGGCTATGCTTATTGAAGTATAAAAAAAGGTAATCCGCTTATCGCGAACGATCTTGAAAATTATTTTGAAGAAATTTATGCTGGTTGTGCGAGTTTAGCCCATGAGGTAAAAGAATTTCTGACAACGCTCGACAGTTGTCCGGATTTAGAAAAATTGTAGCGTCTGTATTTCTTGGAAGAAAATTATCAAATTGAAATGTACAACCGAATGAAATTTCTTTTGCGAAAGAGAAAAAATGTAACCGATCGTAAAATTATCCACAAAATATTATGGGACGGCAGAAATTGGAAATCTGTCGAGGATATAAAGCGAACTTTTGACACTTACGAAATTAAAATGAGTGAACGAGCCATTGCGAATATAGAACGGTATATTTTTCCTTTTGTGTACAATTTGCAATCGCTACACCAGCCGCCGGCAACTTTTTGAAGTTGTTGGCTGTCAAGCTCGAAGTCGTCCATTTTGGCAAGATAAGCCTGCGCCTCTTCCAAAGTCAGCTCGATGCCTTCGCTCTTGGCAAGTTCGACGAGTTGTTCGGGCGTTTCGCACTGCATAGCCTTCGCAATAAGTTCTTTCGGGAGGTTAGTTTTTTGTTCGTCAGTCAATTTTCCCATAAATATCACTCTTTAAAAGTTTTCTGCATTATATAACGTGAAGTCATAGCTTGCAAGTGGGCAAGTTTGAATTTGGAGCGCGGGACACGGCAAGCAACGCCGCTTATAACAACAATCTTTGTGATTCTCTTCCAATGCGCGGAAATTTTTAAGCGTCAAAGAGTTCTCCCAATAATCGACGATTGAAGTTGCCGCTTCGTCGGGAATAAACTTGCAGGGAGAAAATTTTCCTGTCGCCGTAATGCAGAAATGATTTCGTCCTGCCGTGCAACCGCGATTTATGCCGCGATTGAGATTTTTCTTAGAGTCCGCGCCGCCCATGAACGCTTTAAGCACGGAGAAACACGGCTCAACCGACAATTTCATTTCCGCCGAATTTTTTTCGTAAGCACTGATAAAATTTGCAGTCTGTTCCAAAGCCTCGCGGCTCGGAGCAGCTTTTTTACATCGTGTGGTTTCATGCCCGTTATTATCAATTTTTTTGCGCCGAACGATTCTGCAAGTTCCACTTTCTGCGCAAGCTCACCAAAATTTTCGCCGTCCATGAACCATTTCGCCTGCACGTTTGCAAAGTTTAGTTCCTGCAACATTTTCAGCGCGGAGTTTTCAACCTCGACGATGAATTGACTTGCGCCCTCGGCTATCATGTCTTTGAGCTACTTGCGATTAACTTTGCCGGATATTTCAATCGAAGTTAGAAGCCCTTCCTCATTGCACTCCGCCAACAAGCGGTCAAGGTGTTCGTAACCTGCCACGTCGCCCAAAAAATGTATGCGGCGGATTCCGTTAGCTACACAATCGTAAAGATATTTCATCGCGGTACCAATCGGCAACGAATTTTTTTGTCCTTCAAAATAAATTCGACGTAAAGCGGACGATAATACGCGGGAAAATAATGGTGGATATCGACAAAACTTTATCCCAAAACTCCGTATAATCGCCATTTTTTGATTTAACGTCAACAAAAAAACACGGCTCGATTTTTTTATCAGCCGCAAAATTAACCTGTTGGTGACTGAATATTGAGATTCACGGTCGATAGCTTCTTCGGTAGTAAACCCGATTTTTATCAGCTCGTCAATTAAATCTTTTTCGCGGAGAACAGCTTTTTCGTGCTTAAAGTCATTCGTTGCGGCTTTGAAGTAATAACTGAATTTTTCCTTGTCGAGGAAGCCACGCGCTTTTAAATCGTCAATCAAATCTTTCATGCCGTGAAGATTTTCCAAGCCAACGTTTACGCGTAAAAAAACTTTTATGCCCAGCTCCAACGCAAGTTCGACATTCGCCAAAATCCGCTCGTAGGTGCCGACGCCGTCTTTATGAATTCTGCGCCGGTCATTGACTTCGCCCACGCCGTCAACCGTTATTTGTAGCATATCGAATTTAAATTCCTTAAAAAATTCGCGATAACCCTCAAGGTCGTAACCGTTAGTCACGGCACTCATATTCAAATTGAGTTCGCGACAATGTTCGGCGATTTTGCGCACGACCGGCAGATTTTTTGCAAGCAAAGGTTCGCTGCCATAAAAAATACAGTGGTCAACATCATAGCCTCTGTCTTTATAATTTTTCAGCGCGGAAAAAATCGCCTCAATAATTTCGTCGCTCATGGTCTGCGAAAGCCAATCTTGTCCCCTGTTCAAGCAGTGTTGCTCAAAACAATACGGGCAACGGAAATTGCAATCATACGTCGGCAAGATAATTAATCCGATGATGGAACTGCCATAAACTTTTTTGTGCAGACGGGCAAGCAATTTCATATCGGCAAGTTCTTCCGATTCGCTTTTGGGCGTAAGGAGACCTCTGAGGAGAAGCCGTTTAAGGAGCGCGAGCGGCAGTTCAGAAAATTTGCCCGCAGAAATTTTTTCGCAGTCTTCCTTTGCAACGATGTCATACGCGCCGTAAAGCCCGTTCACCATCAGCCGATAATCTTCAATTTCTTTTTTGTCCTTTTCATAAGTGCTTAATCGCATTTATTTTCCTCCTGCTTGAATATACTTTGGCGTCGAAGGACTAAGACAAACATGCAAATCAAAACGCGGAGCAACCAAAAGCGGAACTTCAAACCAGATTTCGGAAAAAGGAGTTCCCGCTAACGAGTGAACGATTGCTTCACGCACCAAAGGAAATTTTTTCCCGAAAAGTTTTTCGTCGCGCACGTGCCGCGCCGCGTGTGAACAAATAACGTCAAAATCGTAAAATCAATAGTCTCTACATCTACACGTATCGTCGCATTCAATGATATCAAATGATCCCTACGTAATCGCCACATTCACCAAAGCAACTGCAATCACGGACACACCAACCGCCACCCGCTACCGCTTTAAGTTGTTGGTTGTCGAGTTCCACGTCGTCCAATTCGGCAAGGTAAGCCTGCGCCTCTTCCAATTTCCAGAGATTCCTTCTTCGGTGGGTAAGATATCTTTACTTTTCCTCCTGCACCATAACTTCATCAACGATTCCTTCGTAAAACGCTTTTGTCGCTAATAAACATTTTCGGCATGTTTTAGATAAGTCCAACAGACAAGATTAACAAAAACAAGCAAATCGTTGCCCGTGCTCGACGTCCGTGATTCATTAGTACGTTATAGCCGTCGAAAATCAAACTTAAAGGTGCCTTGTGGAATCATAAAACTTATAAAGCTGTCCTCTGATTAAATCTCAAGGGACAGCCCAATATTTATTTCCTGAATCTGTGAAACATAAGAAAAATGATTTAAGTATAGTTCTTGTTTTATTCTAAGTCGCTCATGCCAGAGCATCTCCGCCGCCGACGTAATCTTGAATCGCCAGCGAATAAACGAGACGCCTATCGCGCATGAAAGTTAAAACGCGCATGACTTCCCAGGCGGTATCAAGACTTGTCAGGCAGGGGACGCCCAACTCGACGGTCGCGCGGCGAATTCTGAATCCGTCTTTGGCGATGTGTTTGCCGGGGGCTTGCGTATTAACGACCATGTGAATTTTTCCGAGCTTAATCATCTGGATAATATCGGTGCTGCGCTGATGAACTTTGCCGACAATTTCCGCATCGATTCCGATTGACTGCAGAGCTTTAGCGGTGCCTTCGGTAGCCACGAGTTTAAAGCCAAGTTCGGAAAAAGCGCGCGCGAGTTGCTTCATTTCGTCCTTGTCCTTGTCGGCGACGGTGAACAGAATGCAGCCGTGCTTGGGAATGTTCATGCCCGCGCCGGTTATCGCCTTGTAAAGTGCGCGGGCGTAGTGATAGTCAATGCCCATGACTTCGCCGGTGGATTTCATTTCGGGACCGAGGGAGATGTCAACGTCCTGCATTTTTGCAAAGGAGAACACGGGAGCTTTAACGGCAACATAGGGTTTCGGCTCGACGAGACCAGAATAATAGCCCATGCTTTTGAGCGTTGCGCCGAGTGCCACGCGCGTTGCCACGTTGACCATTTTAATATCGGTGACTTTGCTGAGGAAAGGTACCGTGCGGCTGGAGCGCGGATTAACTTCGATGACGAAAACTTTTCCGTCCGCCACGACGTATTGAATATTGAGCAAGCCTTTGACGTTGAGCGCAAGGGCAAGCCGTTTGGTGTAGTCGGTTATCGTGTAGATGACTTTGGACGGGAGAGTTTGCGGCGGATAAACGGCGATTGAATCTCCGCTGTGGACGCCGGCGCGTTCGACGTGCTCCATTATGCCAGGAATAACAACGTCGACGCCGTCCGAAATCGCGTCAACTTCAACCTCGGTGCCCTGCATATACCTATCAACCAAAACGGGGTGGTCGGGCGTGACTTTAACTGCGCGGCTCATGTAATCGCGGAGTTCTTCCTCGTTGTAGACAATTTCCATAGCCCTGCCGCCCAAAACGTAGCTGGGACGAACCATGACGGGATAGCCGATATTAGCCGCGCCGGTTATCGCGTCGTCAAGATTCGTGACGCTGATACCACGCGGGCGCGGGATATTTAATTCTGTCAACATTTCGTCGAAGCGTTCGCGGTCTTCTGCGCGGTCGATATTGTCAACGCTCGTGCCGAAAATTTTAACGCCCGCCTCCGCTAAACTCGCCGCCAAATTAATCGCAGTTTGTCCGCCGAATTGCACGATAACGCCGGCGGGTTTTTCTTTGTCGACGATATTTAAAACGTCCTCGGTTGTCAGCGGCTCGAAATAAAGTTTATCGGAGATGTCAAAGTCGGTCGAAACGGTTTCGGGGTTGTTGTTTATGATAATCGCCTCAATGCCCGCCTCGCGCAGTGCCCAAACGCTGTGCACGGAGCAATAATCGAATTCGACGCCCTGCCCGATTCTTATCGGTCCGGAGCCGAGCACGATAATTTTTTTCTTGCCGCTGACTTCAACCTCGTCAACTTCGCCGCGGAAAGTGGAGTAGTAGTAGGGCGTCGCCGCCTCGAATTCGCCCGCGCAGGTGTCGACCATTTTATAGACGGGCAGAATTTTAAATTGCTTGCGCATGTCGCGGATTTCGTTGATGTTCGTGCCGGTCAGTTCGGAGATAGATTTATCAGCCAGCCCGATAAGTTTTGCCTCGCGCAGAGTTTTGGCGTTAAGCTCGCCCTTCTGCAGGCGGACTTCCATGTCGGTGATATTTTTAATCTTGTCGATAAACCAGCGGTCAATCTTGGTGATGTCGGCGATTTCTTCGGGCGTGGCGATATTGCGGCGCAGAGCCTCGGCGATAAGGAAAAGCCTTTCGTCGTCGACGCGGGCAAGACGCTTTTTAATTTTGTCGTCGTCCCAATCGTCCATCTTTTCCATATGCAGACGATTGACGCCGATTTCCAGACTGCGCACGGCTTTTAAAATCGCGCCCTCGAAAGTTCGGTCAAGGCTCATGACTTCGCCGGTTGCTTTCATCTGCGTGCCCAAAGTCGTATCGGCGTAAACAAATTTATCGAACGGCCAGCGCGGGAACTTGACAACGATATAATCGACGCTCGGCTCAAAGCAAGCCTTAGTTTTCTTCGTGACGGCGTTGACAATTTCGTCCAGCGTGTAACCAATCGCGATTTTGACGCTGACTTTTGCAATCGGATAACCGGTCGCCTTAGACGCCAGCGCACTCGAACGGCTGACGCGCGGATTAACTTCGATGACGTAATAATTTTGGCTCTTCGGGTCAAGCGCGAATTGAATATTGCAACCGCCCTCAATCTCCAGCGCACGAATAATTTTCAAGCTCGCCGAACGGAGAATTTGATATTCTTGGTCGGTTAAAGTTTGCGTGGGAGCCACGACGATACTGTCGCCCGTGTGCACGCCGACGGGGTCGAAATTTTCCATGGAGCAAATCGTTATGCAGTTGTCGTTGCCGTCGCGCATAACCTCGAACTCGATTTCCTTCCAGCCGGCGATACTGCGTTCGATTAAAACCTGTCCAATCATCGAATATTTCAAGCCGCGCAGAGTTATCTCGAAAAGTTCTTCCTCGTTGTAAAGATTCCGATCTTTCTGCAGCTGACTGAACTTTCGGTATATAGGGGCCGAAACGGGCTCAAGGTT
>JAFXNB010000091.1 GCA_017529935.1 Selenomonadaceae bacterium | reverse complement strand
TCGGCTTTAAAAGACCAAAGTTCACGTCCTCCTCAACGAGAGAATGCAACTTTTGAATGTGATATTGACCGGCGGGCACGTTATCGTCGAGCGGTTTTTTCAGCGCATCAAGAATTACCGCCACGTTGCCACTCGATACGATAAATTGGCAACTTGCTTTGAGAATTTTGTTTTACTCGCTGCTTGTGTTATTCACTTTTAATTTACCAACAACCCCTAACAGGAGGTATCTTTTATGGAAATCAGTATCGATATGGCTACACTTGAAAAGGTAAACGACCTCATAGCAGAAAAAGTAGACCCCAAATACAAAGGTATTGTTGATCCTAAAGGTATTGATAACTTGAAGAAGGAAGTAGCCAATAATCCTGAACTTAAAAAGTTTTTTAATGGTGATAGTTCTGATAAGGAGAGGTAATTACGGCTCGAAACTCTATCTGTCACTCGACAGCCACAACTACAGCTTTACGGTCGGCGACGTTGCTCATCAGCAGATTGCCGCTAGACTCAACATTCCGTACCGCTACTACGCCAAAATGCAGAATGAGGCTCCAGACCTGCTCGACCAAAATGTCAATCGGTGGCTCAATCAGAATCCCGAACGCCGCATGATTCGCGTACTTGACGGCAATGTCAGGGCGTTCCTGTCTGACCGTTATCGGCGGCTCGATAATCTGGAGCTTTGCGCGGCTGTTCTGCCCGTCATCAACGAGATGAAAGGCTCATCGATTGAATCCTGCGAAGTCACTCCAACGCATCTTTATTTGAAGGTCGTCAATCGGCGACTCAAGGCTGAAATTCGCGTCGGCGACGTTGTTCAAGCCGGTTTCGTCGTTTCCAACAGCGAAGTCGGTCTGGGTAGTTTGCGCGTCGAACCCCTTGTTTTCCGTCTCGTCTGCAAGAACGGTTTGATTTGCAAAGACCTCGCACAGAAAAAATATCACGTCGGGCGGCAAGTCAACGTTTCTGACGACAACGCTTACGAACTTTACAGCGACGAAACGCTTGCTCAAGACGACAAAACCTTTTTCATGAAGGTTCAGGACGTGGTGCGTGCCGCTGTCGACGAGGCTAAATTCGCCCTCACTGTCGACAGATTGCGCGACGCCACTCAAATTCCGCTTAAGCACGATCCCGTTAAATCCGTCGAATTGCTCGCCGATAAATTCCAACTCACCGAAAACGAACGCGGCGATATTCTCCGCCAACTCTTCATCGGTGCCGACAATTCGCGCTACGGACTTATCAACGCCGTCACTGCCGCCAGCAAAATTGCAAAATCCTACGAACGGGCAACCGACCTCGAACGCATTGGCGGCGAGATTCTTGCCTTGCCCGTGCCGCACAATCTCTTGACTCCGCCGACTGTCGCCGCCTATCAATCGTTGCCCGAATACGAATCCGTACCCGCTTAAGGAGATGATTTCATGTGCACTTTCTTTAATTGCGTCGCTTACAAAGACATTGACGCAAAAATTCGCCTCGACAACCACGTTGTATTCCTCGCACTCGACGACAAAACAACGTCCGTTCATATCACACTGAATCCCTTGCAGATTCGCACGCTGGCTAAATATCTGAGCGTCGCGCTTTCGCAAATCGACTTCAACAACCTGCTCGACGAACAGCACTTCGGCGACCTTACCGTTCAAATTGAACAGAATGACTACGACAAACTTGCCGTTGCGTCATAAAAAATTCGCCCCGACTGCTATCGGTCGGGGCTTTTTTATTGGAGGTACTCATATGCCCGCAACAAAATTTATCTGCCCCGACGATCAACGCGTCGACATTGCTGATTGTCTGCGCAGTTGCCCGAATCAACAACGTTGTATGTTCCTGCCGACACTTCGCGCCGTCGCCAATTCTCTCGACCGCAATCTTTCCGAGCCGACCGTCACCGAATTAATCTCCGGCACTCGCGAAACTTTCCTCAAGAAAACAACCGATTACGCCGTTGAACCCGCGTCAATTCTCTACGCGCTTCACGGGCAAGCCGTTCACTCAATCAACGAGCAGCACACTCAAGGCGACATTTTGTCCGAAGAACGGCTCAAGGACGAAATCACTTCGGGACAATTAGATTTGTTCGGCAAAATTCTTGACGGTGATGACGGCGTCCTCGGCGATTTGAAAGTTACCAGCAGTTTCAAGCTCATGAAGGCTCTCGGCATTTACAAAACCAAAATCGACATCGGCGAAGTCTATAAATCCGGCGTGAAGAAAGGCTTGCCCAAATTCAGAACTGAACTTCGTTTCGATGGCGTGCGCGATTTGCTCGATTGGGCGATTCAGCTCAACGCCTACCGCATGTTGCTGGAGCGCGTCGGCTTCAAAGTCAACCGCATGTTTATTCAAGCGTTGTGCCGCGATTCGGGACTGCGCATTGCTGCAGAACGCGGTATCACCAAGCCCGTCTACATCATTCCCGTCAACAAAATCAGTGACCGTTGGCTCACTCGCTACTTCCAACACAAAGCCAAAATCCTGCGGGAGGCAATAGCAACGAAAACTTTGCCGCCAATTTGCTCCGTCCGCGAACGTTGGGGCAATCGTAAATGTCTCGGATACTGCGCCGCTCGCGAAAATTGTCCCCACGCTCAAAAGCTTGTCAAGGAGGCGACCGACGATGAGCTTGCCGCTTAAAGTTTTCACGCTCGAAGTTGACGCCGCAACCAATTCCATTTCCCCGCACGTCAGATACATTTCGCCCGACAACATCCTGCACGACCTGTACAGGATTTTAAATTGCCAACTCGTCACTTGCACCGAAATCGAAGTCAACGGCAAATTCTTCGACGTGTGGAGCGACGACGAAGCTTTGCTCAAGCCTAATCCTGTACCAAATCTGTATATCGACGACGACTTGATTATATTCGGCTCCGTTGCTTTCGCGAAGTCTTATAACGAAGGGAAATTGGTCGGACTGGAGCGCGACGACCTTCACTTACTCTGGGACTTCGCGCAGGTTCAGTTTCCAAAATTGCTTGATTTTATCGCACGTCAAAGGAGGCATTTCTAATGGGACAATATTATCGTGCTATTTTGGGAGACAAATACGGCTTGAATTGCAAAGTCTTCGACAGGTCTGTCGACGGCGAATACACTTTCGCAAAATTACTTGAGCACAGCTGGTGGCAAAATTCGTTTGTTAATGCGTTTTCCGAATTTCTCTACAATGAGCCGAGCCGCGTCGCTTGGGTTGGCGATTATGCAACCGAGCCCGACGACTTCGACTTCCAGAATTGCTCCGCGTTCTATGTTCCGAGCTACGGCGAAGTTTGGGGCGACAGTGTTTCCGCTATCGGCGTCACGTTCACGAATTTAACTATCGACGGTAAATTTCTGCTCAATCACGACACAAAGCAATTCGTCGATTTGGACGCGTACAAAGCGGCTTGCACTGATAAGCACGACTGGACGATTCACCCGCTGCCGCTTCTTACGGCAGTTGGCAACGACCGTGGCGGCGGAGATTTCCACGCGGGCAATACCGGCTTTGATTTCGTCGGCTCGTGGGCGTGGCAACTTATTTCCTTTGCCGACAGCCCGCCCGAAGACTTCGCAAAATTCAATCTCGTTTTCAGGGAGGACGCCACATGATTTACGACTCCGACAAAGCTTTACTCAAGCGATATCGGCATATCATCGCCGCGCTCGTTGCTTACTCTATCGGCTACTTCACGCCGCTCGCCGCTCTTCAGACAATTAAAGACTTCAAGAACAATCAGCCGAATTTTTGCGAGTGGTATCTCGATATTGCTTGGAAACGCGGGCTCAACGACGATAACGCTTTTCTTGACATCAACCGCCAAATCATCAAAGGCGCGATTAAATATCGTCACTGCGCTGACTTCAAATTTGCCCTTGTCGTCGTCGACAAAAACATTGCCGGGCACGAATCGCTCGGCGCAAGCTGGTTTTGATTGGAGGTTTGCTCATGCAAAAGATCGCTAAAAAATTCGTCGAGGTCATGCGCGAGTGTTCTCACGTCGCCAATAAACGCAAAAAGGCGACTTAAATTGAGTCGCCCTTTCGCGTTATTGCTCGATTTTCCGCCGTTTTCGGCGGATTTTCGTTGTTTTCCAATCGATTAGTGCACTACAAAATTGCCGGCGTCTAGACTGTTGACCCGCACAACTTATTATCACGTGAATTTTCGTTGCTGTGGTGGACCCCAAACTTCAGGTCTCCAAGAATTGTTAATATACTGTGTTGTCTGGTGACCGACGCGAGCCTCTGCACCATAGGGTTCCCCGGACAATGGCAGCTTTCACACTTACCACTCCCCAGTCCCCCCGGACTGCTTGAATCCTCGTACATGCAACACAACCGCTTACCCTGGTGGTATCCGATTACGCAGACCGTCTACGCATACCGGACCATTCAGAGCCAACGCCCATCTGGTAGTATCCAAACCTATGGACTTGCCAGAAGTGACGCACGAATGCACGAGCACCTATTTTATCGCAAAAAATTACGACTTTGTCAAGAGTAAAATTCGATAAATTTTTCTGCTTCGACTGCCAACGCGCTCAAAAATCTGTCGCTTGAACGTTAATCAGCCTCGAACTCCGGTTCGGGGCTTTTTACATTTTGGGAGGTTTTCAATATGGACAATCTGCAAACTCTCACGCGCAACAACATTTGGACTGCTCTCGACGATTATTTTCGCCACTGCTACGCAACTCAAATACTCGACGATATTTCCGATGCTTTTGCCGAACGTCTCGCCGACGACGCCATCAAAAGCAAACGCGACCTGCGCGATCTTTTCCGTAAGTCTCAAGGTTGGGATGAGCAACTTCAAGCCATCGTCATCAACGGCACCAAAACTCACAATCCCGACTACATTCTCGTTAACAATCTCGCCAACGACATTTTGCGTCCTGCCAAATGGGACGCCGACTGCGAACGCCTCTTGCTGATTGAACGCGTTGTTCGATTTTTCTCCCACCCCAACGACAAAGCCGACGATTACATCAACGCCATCAACAAGCTTGCTCCCAACGCTTATGCTCCGCGCAAAAAGCGCAGTCGGATTTTCAAAGCCATTTGCGATTCTCTCGGCGTCACCGACAATTCGGCGGGCAGTGAATTTCAACGCCTTTTCGCTCAATTCGCTGACGAGCTTTCCACTCGCAAAATCGATTTTAAGTTATTCGTTTCGATTAATCCCGCCCACTTTTTGACCATGAGCAATCCGAAAGACGACCAACGCGGCTCCATGTTGACCAGCTGCCACAGCTTCAACGTCGTTGACGGCGAATACAACTGCGGCTGTTCAGGCTACGCTCGCGACAACGTTACTTTTATCGTTTTCACGGCGGCTGATCCAAACAAGCTCGAAACGCTCAACAACCGCAAGACTACGCGGCAAATCTTCGCATACAAACCGAACAACGGTCTGCTTTTGCAAAGCCGACTTTACAACACTTATGGCAGTACTTGCGGAGCTCATGCCGAATCAAAACTTTATCGCGATTTGATTCAGCGCGAACTGTCCGAGCTTGAAGGCGTTCCCAATCTCTGGAAGACTGAGAAGATGTTTTCACATAGAGAAAGTTATAAAATGAGAACATGAAAAAAGATTATTTAGAACGTCAGAGTTATCCGACTGACCTAACGGATTCGCAATGGGCTATCATTGCGCCTTTATTTGTCGGAATGAGAGAATATAAGTACAGTAAGAGAGAATTGCTAAACGCCGTCTTGTACGTGGTAGATAGTGGCTGTAAAT
>JAFXNB010000090.1 GCA_017529935.1 Selenomonadaceae bacterium | reverse complement strand
CCTTCAGGCACGGCTTTACCAACATAAATTGGCAACAGATACTGTTCGTTTTTATTACGCGACGCTAAAAGAGAGTAGCTTGGAAGGTCGCCTGTGTAGTAAAGAGCATAAACTCCTGCGCCTATGAATTTTTCAGGCGGCAGATTTTTTATGGGTTGAGCAAGAAGAGCCGTTGCAACCTGTTCGCCGATTCTTCTTTTGTCGAGTGGATTATAAGGCTCCAACGTAATGAACGATTCATTTGAATTTTTCATAAAGTGATTCTCCAATGACGCGAGCTAATTCTACGGGCACAGCGTTTCCAATTTGGCGCATATTTTCAGAATAGGAAGCAACAAAAATATAGTTGTGCGGAAAAGTTTGAATTTCAGCACTTTCACGGACGGTGTAATAACGAACGCGCCCGTCATCTTCAATTAGCATGTTTTCTCCGCCTGGGACACCATGCACGCCCGCTTTGATTGCCTTTGAGGGCATATCAAGCGAACTGCCCGAATGCCCTTTATAAACTTTTGCTCCTGAACGCAGTTCATTATTAAAAATATTTTCCGCCTCGGAAAGATTTTTAAGAGCGTCTCTTACAGTTCGCCAACGTTGCAACGGAAAAATATTTTCTTCCACATTATGACGAAGGTTGCGAATATCGGCGGAGGTCAGAGGATTTTCCTGCGGCACAGGAAGATTATGTTCAGCCCAATAATCTGCAGAAATCCATTTCGAGTATTCAAGGGTAGCTCGCGAGTGAGTTGGGAAAGGAAACGACCAATTAGTATGAAAATCACTTCTGAAGCCAACTAGGATGACACGCCGTCGATTTTGCGGAATACCATAATCTGCAGCATTTATTTCGTGAAACAAGACCCGATAAAATAATCCGTCTGCCGAGCCAAACGAGTGATATTTTTCAAGTCGAGAAAGATGCTCCTGTAAAGTCATGTCGCCTCGTACAATTTCGGGATATTGCAACTGCAGAAGAATATAATTGAAGTACGTTTGAAAGTTTTTTCGCAGAAGTCCCTGAACATTTTCAAATATAAAAGCTTTTGGTCGTGATTCGCGAACAGCACGAATAGCTTCGGGAAACATGTCACGAGCGTCGTCGCAAGATTTATGTTTGCCACCACGGGAAAACGGCTGACACGGCGGTCCGCCAGCAAGCAATTGAATTTTTCCTTCAAACTGTCTGTAATTTACCGAACGGACGTCGGTTTGAATGACATTCCAATTTTTTATCGGCGAGAAATCATTTTGAATGTTGAAGTTCAAATTTTTGCAAGCTGCAGAATCTCGTTCGTAAAGTGCAACGTGATTGAAGCCCGCCATTTGAAGACCAAGAGCCAAACCGCCTGCGCCCGCGAAGAGTTCAAGTGTTTTGATTGAAATCACCTCTTAAATTCCGCAAACGTCGTAAAGCCGCCGCAAAAATTTCCCGAAGCCCTTAATCGTCGAATCGAACTTGAAAGGCTCCGTCAGCCGATAAAAAATTTCGTGGAGCGTCAACTTAGATTTGTTGCCGTCAAGCGCGGCGAATAAGTTTTTGTCGACGAGCCGCGCAGGATTTGATTCAAACATCGCGGGATTTATCAAAAAAACTTCGCGCCCGTCAAGCGTTTCAATCTGCTTGAGCCACGCCGCGAACGCCTCCGCATAAAAATTAAAATTCACCACGTCCGGCGCAGTCAAGTCAACGTCCTTTAAAAAGTCGACGAACCACGGATATTTGTAAGGCTTCGCGTCGCCCGAAATTAAATTGTTCAGCACCGGCTTTATCAAGTGGACGTAGGCAAAAATAAATCGCGCGAACTGCACGAAACGCTCACTCGACGCGGGGAAATCGCTCCAAGAAAATTTGTCGCGCTCGTGGTGGCAAATGTACTTGAAAATTTTCGGCGCGTGGAGTGGTCGCGCAAAAAAATCCGCCGCCGCCAATGCCGCGTAAAATTCGACGATGTGCGCCTCGTTGCGCTGATTCGCTGAGCCAACGGAAAATTCTCCGACGGGCGTCATCACCGAATCGCCGATAAAATATGTCGCGTCGAAAAGATTTTCCTTCTCCGAATAGTACTTCAACGCCGCCTTGGTGTTCGGCAAAAAATTTTCACTGCGGGCAAAGAGTTCGTCAAATTTATCCGTCGGCGTGAAGCTGAAATACGGCAGAATCAGCACGCCGCCGATTGAAATTCTGTCCGCGTAGTCAGCAAGATTATTTTTCATAAGCCGCGCAATCGTCGGAAGACCCGCCGCGCCCGTCCCGCCGAACACTGAACCCGCTAAAAAAATTTTTACGCTCTCGCCCTCGCCGACAATTTTTTCAATCTGCGCGGTCAGCTTCGAGCCGTCCTCAAATTTTTTCGCAAGGACAGCCGCGCCAATCGACGGGTGCCCGCGAAAGCCTTCGTTGAGCGTGGTCTCGCGCTCTTTTTTTGTGTAGAGAACTTCGTAGAGTTTACCGACGGGCGTGTTGCTGTGATGATAAAATTCTAGCAGGTCGTCGAGATTTTTATCGTGCCCCGTCGGATTCCACGGGAAGGGGCGCACGATTGAAATTTTATTTTTGAACAGCGGCGTATCGTTGCCGACGGAAAAATTTTGGAAGACGGCAAAATTATTCAGCGCGGTCGACGTCCGCTCCAAATTGCCGTTGCCGACATCAGGGTCAATCGCCGCGATATAAAGTCTCTCGTTTTCGGGCAAAAGTCCGGCAATGCAAAGGTGCGTTAAACTTTCCATAACCTTTGCGCCGGTGCCGCCGATTGAAATAAAAAAATAACTCATAACCGCCTCCAAACAATTAGGAATTAGGAATTAGAAATTAGGAATGATTTACAAAATTTAATTCCTCATTCCTAACTCCTAATTCCTAATTAAAAATAACTGCCTCCAAAATGCCTCAATAAAATCTTACGCGCGCGCGCTCTTTAGGTATCGGGTCAACGACTGCTTCGGGGATTGCGCCCATGGTGAAACCGCCCGGCAACCAATAAGAATTCGCGCCTTCCTCGTTGCCGCTCGGCATCCGCAAATTCAAATTAGATATGTCAAAAATATCCTTCCGTGAAGCTCAAAGATTTTTCGTAGACGGAAATGTCGCCGCCGATTGAAATAAAAAAATAACTCATAACCGCCTCCAAAATGCCTCAATAAAATTTTACGCGGGCGCGCTCTTTAGGTATCGGGTCAACGACTGCTTCGGGGATTGCGCCCATCGTGAAACCGCCCGGCAACCAATAAGAATTCGCGCCCTCCTCGTTGCCGCTCGGCATCCGCAAATTCAAATCGGATATGTCAAAAATATCCAGCCGAACCAAGCCACCTTGCGAGGAAAAATATCCTTCCGTGAAGCTCAAAGATTTTTCGTAAACGGAAATGTCGCCGCCGAATTTTTTATCAATCTCGTCGCAAATATATTTCGGCATAACAAAGCAACCGTCCGCCCGCCCGATTGTCTTTGACGGGACGACGTATTTATTGTAGCTCTCCAAGCCCATCACGATTGAAACGCCGTCGCGAAATTTTTTCAGGTGATTGCGGATATATTTTTTTGATAGGTAAGTATTGGGCGCGGGGCGCGTGCCCCTTTCCATTGCCGTGATACGAACTGCTTGCTCTATGGTGAAACTTTTTGCTGTCGTCGGCGCACAGCTGAACAATATCGACAGGATTATTCCCGCGATTATCAATGAAAAAATTTTCCTCATGAAAATCCCTCCGAAAAAAATTTTTTAATCGACTTTGTGAGTTCTGCTTAAAATTAGTTGTGCGCCAAGCGGCGTGTATTTGAAGGCGAGCGGCGTCGTAAAAATTGTCAGTAGCCAATAGCCCGCGCCCGTGAATATCGCCGCGAACAGCCCGAAAATTATTCCGTTGAGTTTTATGCCCAAAATCGGCGCGTAAAAATGCGCCACGCCCAAACTTATCGCCAGCGACGCCGCCATTAACGCCGCCCAAAAAATTCTCTTGCCCGCGTCCGCCGCCTCATCGACCGTGAAAAAAAATCGCGCCGCCAAAAACCAGCCCAATGCGCAAAGCCCATTTGCTAAGCCCGCCGCCCGCGTCAACGCAAAATATTTTTCCAGCCACCGCGAATAGTTCATGTTGTCCGACGCCGTCGCCAGCTTGTGACCCGTGACATTCGCCCCGAGATAATACGCCAGCGCGATACACGCCACCGTTGCCGCCGCGATTATAAATATTTTTACCGCCGTCCGCGTCGTTCGATTCATATTTCAGCCAACTTTCTCAAGAATTCTTCCGAAAATAAAACTCGGTACCGCTCGCCGACTTCCTTCATAAACAGCCGCCAATATTTTCGCGCCCGCTTCATAGCAAAAAAATCAAAGTAATAAGCCAGCGGAATAAATGCGGAAGTGCCGATATTGTCGATTATACGGACGCGGTACTCGCTCGGAGAAATTTTTTGCACAAGATAATTGCTCGCGTCAATCCCAGCCAGCGGAATTTTTTCCGCAAAGTACACGCGCTTGAAGTCCAACAGAATTTTCTCCACGGCGGGCAAATTTTTTTTGTTCTTAATTGTCGCCTCGAAAAGATCCAGCATGTCGCGGCTTGTGTTGCCGTCATAATCAACCACGCGCTCGAAAAGATAGCCCTTGCCTCTGGAAGTTTCAACCTCGCCGAAATATTTCGTTATGAGCGTCATGGAATCGGCGCGTTTGCCCAGTGACTTTCGATAGCGGAATTCGCGCTCCAAATCTTCGTCGGGTGCCGTGTGCAAAATTTTTATGCACAAATTCTTATCGGTCGGGTGTACGTAAACAACTTTGTGCATGCCCGTCCCCAAATACAAATCGTCCGTCAAGTTTATCATGGGTTCTACCTCGTTTTCGGAGCCTCGTCGCGTGTCGGCTCACTGAAAGCCTCGTCTACTTCGGGAATGGTTCGCCGCTCAATTTGCGGTTCCTCGTAAGTTCTTCGTTCAATCGGATTGGTGCGTTCGTCGGAATAATCGCGGCGTTCAATCGGGTTGGTGCGTTCGTCGGAGTAATCGCGGCGTTCAATCGGATTAGTGCGTTCGTCGGAATAATCGCGGCGTTCAATCGAATTTGTTCGCTCGTCAGAATAATCGCGGCGTTCAATGGGATTAGTGCGCTCGTCAGAATAATCGCGGCGTTCAATCGGATTAGTGCGTTCGTCGGAAAGGCGGCTGTCTCTTATCGTCGTGCGGTCGTTGACGCGGCGGCGGTCTCTGCCTTCGCGGACGGGTGCGCCGATTATGTCCTCGCCCTCCGGAATATCCTTCGCGCCGTCGGGGATTGAGTCTCTGTACTCGCGGGCGTCGCGCTCGAAACGTTGACGAAGATACGGGTCGACGTGAATATCCAGCGCGTCGGCTACAGAAATTCTTAAAAGCTCCACGTCGGGTATCCAATAACTTATGTCGTCGATGTACAGCGGGTAGCCGGGCACCATGTCGGTTTGCAAGCCGTTTTGTTGCGCCGCCTTGAGTGAACCCGCCAGCTCCAAAAGTTGCCGCAATGACATATCCGTTTCTACCGCGTCGATGACTTCGCGGACGATTTGCGGGATACGCGGCACGATTTCCGGCGAAGTGATTTTATTCATGCACGCCGCCATAAATGCTTGCTGGCGTTTCACGCGCCCGATGTCGCCCTCCGAATCTCGATAGCGCACATAAGTCACGGCGGTTTTGCCGTCCATGTGCTGTTGACCGGGATATAAATCAATCACCAGCCCGCCGTTGTCGTCCCACGGGTCTTCATAGTACATGCGCTTTTCTACGTCGATGTCAATGCCGCCAATCGCGTCGATTATTTTCACAAAGCTGTTGGTGTCGATTTGAACGTAGTGGTCGATGTCTATGCCGAGAAAATTTTCAACGGTCGATTCTGTCAAGTCGACGCCGCCATAAGCGAACGCCGCATTAATTTTGTCGTAGCCGCGCCCACGAATTTTTACGCGAGTGTCGCGCGGGATTGATAGCAATGTCGCTTGGTCAAGCTGCGGGTCTATCGTCGCTATCATCAAAGTATCCGAACGCCCGACGTCGTCTTCGCGCTTGTCCACGCCCATTATCATCACTATTGATTTGTCTTTGGCTTTTATCAATTCTTCCGTCTCTTCGCTGTTGACGATTCGCCGCACGGGATTTTTTTCGTCAAACAAACTCGACGACGCGAACAACGCACCCGCCAACGCCGACGCCGCAAAGCACAAGATCAGGAAGATTATCGGCAAAATATTTCGCTTCGGTTTTTCGTTATTGTCCAAGGCTTCACCTTCTACGAAAATTTTTAAACGCCGCAAATTATATCACAGCGCGGAGAAAAAATCCGCCTTCAACGCGGAAAATTTTTTGTGGTATAATGGCGGAAAAATCTAAGGAGCAATTATGATTCGTTGGAATGAACAGCCGCTCGTCGACGTGCTTGAAATTCTCCTGCGCGACATGAACACCGGCGGCAACATTATCTTTAACGGCGCACAGCTCACGAAAAAACTTTTGCCGACGATTAAGCCACGCGCTCAAAAGGACGACGCCGAAAAAATTTCCCGCACGCGCTCTATCGCCGAAGTTTTCACGCCGAGCAGTCTCGTTAAGTTCATGGTCGACGCGCTCGACGACGGGCAAATTGATTCGCGTTGGCTTGAAATTGCTTGCGGCGAGGCTCCCTTTATCACGAATCGCTACGACGCCGAGACCGGTGAAATTATTCCGCCCGAACGCCGCGCAGGCATTCTCGATAGAAAACTCCGCGCCGCCAAAAATTTTTCCGAGGTCAAACGCGCCGTTCAAAGCGTCTACGGCTACGAGCTGCAGGGCGACAGCTTACTTATCGCCCGCGCCAATGTTCTGCTGACTTTTGCCGAAGCCGTCAAAAATTTTTCCGTCAACGACCTTGCCGAAGTCGCCGAAATTATCGCCACCAACTTTTTCCAATTCGACGGCATGAGCAAGCCCGATTCGCTCTTCGCCCCGACGATTATCGATTGGCGCGGCGGCGGTAAATTTTCTTTTGGAGGTTTCAACATGAAAAAATTCGATTACGTCATCAGCAACCCGCCCTATCAAGACGACACGCCCGGCGGCAATAAAACTTTCGCGCCGCCAATTTATCATCACTTCATGAACGCCGCACGCAAAATTTCTGACAAGGCGGTCTTCATCACGCCCGCAAGATTTCTTTTCGACGCAGGAGGCACGCCCAAAGATTTTAATCGCCGCATGCTCAACGACCCGCACTTTAAAGTTCTCGACTACGCGCCCGACCCCAGAAAATATTTTCGCGGTGTCGACATCAAAGGCGGAGTTGCCGTCACGCTCCGCGACGATACAAAAAATTTCGGCGCGATTGGAATTTTCACGGCTTTTGAAGAACTCAACACCATTCATAAAAAAATTTGCGTCGATAATCCAAATTTTCGCCCGTTCAATGAAATTATGTTCGCCTCAGAAATTTATCACTTTACCGAAAAAATGCACGAAGATTTTCCCGACGCGGCAAGCAGATTAAGTAAAGGACACGCTTACGATTTAAAGACGAACGTATTTGAAAAGCTTCCCGATATTTTTCTTAACTACAGACCGAGCGACGGGTACGATTACATTCAAATCTTGGGGCTGTTAAAAATGCAACGGATGTACAAATGGATTCGCCGCGATTATATAAACGCCCCCACGCCGCTGACAAAATTTAAAGTTTACGTCCCGCATTCCAACGGCAGTGGAGCTTTGGGTGAAGTGATGAGCACGCCGCTTGTCGGCTCGCCGCTTGTCGGCTCGCCGCTTGTCGGCGCAACACAGACGTTTATCAGCGTCGGAGCGTTCGATACGCGGGCGGAGGCAGAGGCTTGCCTAGTATACATAAAGAGCAAATTTTGCCGCTGTATGCTGGGCATTCTGAAGGTTACACAGCACAATCCGCCGCAAACTTGGGCAAAAGTTCCGTTGCAAGATTTTACGGCGGGCAGCGACATCGATTGGAGCGGGAACGTCGACGCGCAACTTTATCGCAAATACAACTTGACGGCGGCGGAGATAGATTTTATCGAGCGGCACGTAAAAGCAATGGAATAAACTCCTTGCAAAAAAATTTTCGCTGTGCTAAACTGAATCCGTCAGAAATTAATCAAACGTTGATATCATGGGAAGCCACAAAAAACCCCGAGTTGCTAGCTCGGGGTTTAAACTTTAAAAGAAGATTGTTCGTTTTATTTGGGGTAACGATAACCAAACGGGCTCTCTTATCTATTACGCCTGTCGAGCCACTTGCAAACGAAGTGCGAAATGACATTCGCCACGACGGTTGCCGCGACGGTCATCAGAAACGTTGATACCATGGTACTCACCTCCCTTCACGAACAAATTTGGGCAGGAGGTGCCACGGAAATCATTTTAGCGAAAAAATTTCTATAAAGCAAGGAGTGAGCCGCAAGATGATAAGAGACGAGGAATTTATCCGCGGGAACGTGCCCATGACAAAGCAGGAGATACGAATCTTGACGCTGGCGGAGGCGTGTCTGGAAAAAAATTCTGTTGTAGTGGACGTGGGGGCGGGCACGGGTTCAATCACGGTCGAGGCGGCGCGAATGGCACCTGCGGGGAAAATTTTTGCGATAGAGCGCAAGGCGGAGGCAGTGGAGCTGATAAAGCGCAACGTGGAGAAATTTGGCGTGTCGAACGTGACGATAATCTGCGCGGAGGCACCGGCGGGCTTGTCGTCTTTGCCGGAGGCGGACGTTGCGATAATCGGCGGCAGCGGCGGGAAGATAGAAAAAATCCTTGACACGCTAAAAATAAAACGTGGCGGGCGAATCGTGGTCAATGCGATAACGATTCAGACTTCAGCGGGCGCGTTGGAATATTTCAGGAATCACGGCTGGAATTACGATGCGTTTCAAGTCCAAATCACGCGGCTGAAAAAAATCCGCGCGTATGACATGACGCAGGCTTTGAATCCGGTTTGGATAATCACGGCGGAAAAAGATTGAGAGGAGAAATTTTATGTTCATGACAAAGCCAATGGCGATAGAAGAACGCAGCATGGAGATAATCGCGCCGCATTTGTCGGGGCTGGACTTGACGGACGAGGAGCGGAAAATTTATTCGCGGATAATTCATGCGTCGGGCGACGTGGAGTACGCGCCGATAATAAAAATTCACCCGTCGGCGATAGCGGCGGCGAAGACGGCAATTTTGCGCGGAGAAAATATTTTTACTGATGTGGAAATGGTGCGGCGCGGGATAAATCTGCGGACGCTGACGAAATTTGGCGGGGAAATTTTTTGCAAGGTTGCCGATAGCGACGTTCGGGAATTTGCCACGCGCGAGGAGATAACGCGTTCAATGGCGGCGATGAGGATTTTTGGCAAGCGGCTTGACGGAGCGATTGTAGCGATAGGCAATGCCCCGACCGCGCTATTTGAAGTTTTGCGGCTCGTTCGCGAGGAAAATATCCGTCCTGCGGTGATAATCGGCGTGCCCGTCGGGTTCGTGGGCGCGGCTGAATCCAAAGCCCAACTTGCCGCGCAAAATGACGTTCCGTTTATCACGGTGGCTGGCACCAAGGGCGGCAGTTCTATCGCGGTCGCCGCCGTCAATGCCATTCTCTACTTGCTGGATACTTTGCGCGGGAATTAACCTTTCTTTCACTAGAAAGGTTTCAAAGAAGTTTCCTCTTCATTTTAGATTATTTTTTTAACCTACTTTTTCTTTGCTTGTCCAAAGAAAAAGTAGCAAAAAGAAAAGACCCCTCGCAGGGGCGTTACCGTCTCCCGTTCGTATGTCCGCGCTACCCGATACCGCTCCTGCGTTGCTTGAAAACATCCATGTTTTCGCGCAACGCTCACGGCCGCCGTCCATGGCGGCCTTTAGTACGGTAATTTTGGTTGGTTTTATTCGGCTTAATAAAAATTTTCAAGGGGACTGATTCAAAATGAGCAATAATTTTCCTCGGCTGATAATCGCCGCGACTCAGAGCGGCTCCGGCAAGACCACGATAACTGCCGGTTTGCTCGCCGCACTAAAAAATCGCGGGCTTGACGTTCAGGCTTACAAGGTCGGTCCTGATTATATTGATACCGGCTGGCACGCGCTCGCTTGCGGAAAAATTTCACACAACCTAGATAGTTGGCTCGTTGGCGCGGATAAACTTAAAAAAATTTTCGTCGAGACTTCGGCGGGCGCGGATTTGTCGATTATCGAGGGCGTTATGGGGCTTTTCGACGGCGGTAAAGGCGTTATTTCTTCCACGGCTCAAATTTCTAAACTCCTTGACGCGCCCATTATTTTGGTTATCGACGCAAAAAGCATGGGCACTTCTGCGGCGGCGGTCGCGTTGGGCTTTCGCGAGTTCGATAAATCGGTTAAGCTGGCGGGCGTGATTTTAAATCGGCTCGGCTCCGATTCCCACAGAAAAATTATCGTCGACGCGCTTAACACGCTCGGAATTAAAGTTTTCGGCGCGATTAAACGCAACGACGAATTTTTTTTGCCCGAACGTCATCTCGGTTTGGTTCCCACTGCTGAAAATAATGCCGTCGACGTGATAAAAAAAATCAGCGCGGCTGTCGAGGCTCAAGTCGACATTGACGCGCTGATTGACCTTGCGAAAAATTCTGCGCCGCTAAAAAATTTTGTTCGCGATAAAAAAATTTCTCCGACGATAAAAATTGCAATCGCGAAGGACGAAGCGTTTAATTTTTATTACGGCGCGGGTCTTAGCGAACTTGAACGGCTCGGCGCGGAAATTATTTTCTTCAGCCCGCTCAATGACGAACGCTTGCCCGAAAATATCAGCGGCTTGATAATCGGCGGCGGCTTCCCCGAAATGTTCGCCGCGCAACTTGAGCAAAATAAAAAAATCCGCGCAGAAATTTTCCACGCGGCGGAAGTTGGTTTGCCGATTTTCGCGGAATGCGGCGGTTTTATGTATCTAATGAGCCGTTTGATTGATTTCGACGGGAAAATTTTTGAAATGTGCGGCGTGATTGACGGCGTGGCGACCATGACGAAAAAACTTCAAACGGTCGGCTACGTCGAGGCGGAAATTTTGCGCGACTGTTTAATCGGCAGGGCGGGCGAAAAAATTCGCGCGCATGAATTCCATTTCTCCATGGCGGAAACTTCTGACGAAAAAATTTTCAAATGTCGGCGCATGAGGACGGGCGCAGAATATTTCGCGGGCGCGGCAAAAAAAAATCTCGTCGCGTCGTATCTGCACATTCACTTTGCGGGCAGCACGAGCGCGGCGAGAAATTTTATTCAAGCCTGCAAAAATTTTCAAGCTTCCAATTTTTTCGCAAGCAGTTGATTGACGAGTTGCGGATTTGCTTTGCCGCGCGTGAGCTTCATGACTTGACCGACGAGCGCGCCGAGGGCTTTTTTCTTGCCGCCGCGATATTCTTCGACAGCTTTGGGATTTTTCGCAATAACTTCGTCGACGGCGGCTTCAATCGCGCCGGTGTCCGTGATTTGAACGAGGCCTTTGTCCTTTACAATTTTTTCGGGCGCGTCGGGCGACTTCCACATCTCCGCAAAAACAGTTTTGGCAATTTTCCCGCTGATAGTTCCCTTGGCGATTAACTGAATCATTTCAGCGAGGCGTTTTGAGTCGACGGGAGAATTTTCAATCGTCAAACCGTCCGCGTTCAGATTTTTGGACAAATCGCCCATAATCCAGTTGGCGGCGGCTTTCGCGTCGGCTCCGAAATTTACAACGGCGTCAAAATACTCCGCCATCGCCCGCGAACTCGTGATAATCCCCGCGTCGTATTCGCTCAGCCCGAAAGTTTTAATCAGCCGTACACGGCGAGCGTCGGGCAATTCGGGCAAAGATTTTCTGAACGCTTCAATCTCCTCATCAGTCGAGACAATCGGCGGCAAGTCGGGTTCGGGCATGTAGCGATAATCGTGCGCGTCTTCTTTAGAGCGCATCGATTGCGTAATTCCTTTTTCCGGATTCCAAGTGCGCGTCTCTTGAATAATCGTGCCGCCGTCGTCGAGAACTTCCGCTTGCCGTTCGATTTCGTAGTTAATCGCGTCTTCGAGTGCCTTGAACGAGTTAATATTTTTCATTTCGGTGCGCGTGCCGAGCTTGTCGCTGCCCACGGGGCGCAATGAAACGTTTATGTCGG
>JAFXNB010000089.1 GCA_017529935.1 Selenomonadaceae bacterium | reverse complement strand
GGATTTATCTTCGCGCTGATTGCAATTTTCCTCGTCAGCAAATTCGACAGCGAACCCGACCGCGATATTTTAGAAACCTTTGATAAAGTCGACAAAAGCGAGATTTAAGTCATGAAAAATTTTTTTGCCGCCGCGATAATTTTAATCGGCACAATCTGCGCGGGCTGCTTCCAAGCCGAATCCGACTTGACAATCACCGACGACGGCGCGGTTAAACAGCACAGCAAATTAATCGGCAACGCGCTTGTCATCCGCCAGATTGAGGATTGGAAGGAAAGAAGCGAACAGCTTAATCCCGCCGTGAAGGGCAATTTAATCGTCGAGGGCGACCTGCGCGGCTACGAATTTGCTTACGATTATCCCGATGTTGAAAGTTTCGCCAATTCTGCGGGCGATTTGTACGCTGTTCAAGGCGGCAAAAATCGCGGTATTTCTCGGCACGAGGGCTGGTTCTTCGACGTGTACGATTTTGATTTTTATTGGACAAGCCCGCCCGCCAATCTCCCGCCCGAAGCAAGTTTCATGATTCAAAGCGCGTTGAGCGGCGTTAAGTTCGATTTTTCAATCCGCCTGCCCTACGCCCTTGAAACTTCCAACGCCGAGGAAATTTCTGCCGACGGAAAAATTTTGAAATGGAACTTGGCACCCGTGCTGATTCACGGCGGCGAAAAATCTATGCAAGTTCGCTTTAAACTTTGGCATAAAGAAAAAATCGCGCTGACGGCGGCAGTTGAACTTTTACTTTTGGCGGCGATGATATTTTTCTTCCGCAAAGCTCGCGCGGAGGATTTCGACGACTTGCGGCGGGATTTAATCTTTAAGCGGAACGTCTTCGCGGGTTTGAGCGTCGCCCTGGCGATAATTTCAGCCTACATGATTCTCGCGCCCGTCAAATAATTTAACTTGCAATTTAAACCGCGCTGTGATAGACTTCCACAGCTGTAAGAAAATTTATAGGAGGTGCTTCATTTGCCTAACATTAAGTCTTCGGTTAAGAGCATGAAGGTTGACGCCAAACGCCGCGCTCGGAATATTTTCGAGAAAACGCGCATGAAAAAGGCTCAACAGCTCGTGCTGGCGGCGATAGCGGAGGGCGACGCGACAGAGGCGAAAAAACTTTTGCCCGCAGCGCACAAGGCAATCGACCAGGCAGCGGCGAATAACACGATTCACAAAAATGCCGCCGCTCGCAAAAAATCCAAGCTTACGTTGAAAGTCAACGCAATGCCCGCTTAAAAATCTTCGAGGGTTCGTCTCAGACGGGCTCTATTTTTTTGCAAATTTTCCCGACAGGCAGTCGATACGAAGAAAATTTTTGTGGCGATGATGTTGGCGTTCGCGCTTGTCATTGTCGGAGGGTAGCAGACTGAGGCGTCGCGTGTTTTCGTCGGCGTTTACCAAGATAACGGCGAAAGGGCTTATCTTCTGACGGAGAGCTTGGCGGGGGGGCGTGACAACTTTTCCTGCAATGTCATAACCGATAGAAGGAACAGAATACACTATAGCTTCTGGTATGCGGGCGGCGGTCCTTACTATAGCAACAGCTGGGGGGCTTCGGCATACGTTTACGGTGGTAGCTCGCCTGTAGCTATCGGAATATGGGAATGGGTGCATGGTCGCTAATTATTTTTCAGACACACTGAGGAGGCGGTCGGTAATCGCCACTCTTCGTTAAAAATGACAAGAGGGAAGTAAATGGCGTATAAATTTTTCCTCTCGCTGACAGTTATCGCAGTGATTTTAATTTCGGCTTGCATAGAGGAAGAAAATCTTCAGCCTGAATAAAAAAATTTTTCTACAGTCAAGGCGCAATCTTTATTTGACGGCGTGTAAGATAAAATCGCGCAATGTTTGAACGACGGCACGGAATACGCGGTTTATTTGGCTTATCCGGCAAAATCTTCCGAGACTTTTATTTATAATTCAAAGCCCATGCGTTCGGCGAGCATGATTAAAGTTTTTATCTTGGCAGCGGCAATGGATAAAGCTAAAAACGGCGAGCTGAATCTTGACGAAACTTTGACGCTTAAAAGCTCCGATAAGGTCGGCGGCGCGGGAATTTTGGCGGGCTATTCTTCGGGCACCGTGCTGACTTTGCGCGAAGTTATAGAGCTGATGATAACACACAGCGACAACACCGCTACAAATATGATAATTGATCGCTTGGGCATGTCGATGATTAACGAATACATCCGGCGCGAAGGCTACGGCGATACTGTTTTGCGGCGCAAGATGATGGATTATGACGCGATTTACGCAGGAAGAGAAAATTTTTCTTCCGTAAAAGATTTGGGAGATTTTTTCAATCGACTTTATAACTATGAATGCGTCGGCGAGGAGTACGATAAAATTATGCTGGATTTCCTCGTTAAGCAGACGGATACAGATTGTTTCCCTGCCGCCCTGCCTGATAAGCAAATCGCGCACAAGACCGGCGCACTCGATGGACTTTACGACGACGGCGGAATAATTTACAGCGACGCAGGAGATGCCGTGCTTGTCATCATGACGGAAAATTTCACGGGCGAATACAACACGATTCAGCATATGAAAGCTTTTGCCCGCGCAGTCGTACAATAAACTAAAATTAAACGACTCGTCAAAAGGCGGGTCATATTTTTTTGCAATTAGGAATTACTATTTCCCTATTTCCCTATTTCCCTATTTCCCTGCTTCCCTAAAATAAGGCTTGCTATCTTTTGCCAATTTTAATAAAATCTGCGGCAGAAAATTTCTTGCGCGAGGTCTACAAAATGGAAGAAAAAAATTTGGCAGAAAATAGAACCGCAGTTATCGGCGGCGTCATTGTCGCCATACTTTTAATTTTGTCGACGATATGGATAAGCCGTAGCGAACAGAGCGGCACAAGCGATGCGGTTCACGCCGTCAGCCGCGTCTATCTGCGCGAACTCGTCGACCGCCGCGAGCAAGTCATTATCGCCCGCATAAGGCGCAACATCAAACAAATTTCTAACGCCCTTAAAGTTTTGACTGCCAACGACATGCAAAGCCCCGAAAACTTGAGCGTGTTTTTAAGCAGAATGCGCACGCTTTACAACGTTGAACAAATCGGCTTCGTGAGCACCAACGGCGCAGTTTTCACGCCCGAAGGCAACGTAGCCAATCCCGACGAATATTTTTTTGCGGGCGAAAATGTAACCGCGCCCAAAGTTTTCACGCATAATAAAACCGTCGCCGTCTTCGTGCCCGTCAAGAATTTGAACTTTCAAGGCGTGCCGCTCAAGGGTTGCTTTATCATCGACGAAATGCAAGATTTGCTGGCGGGGCTTTTAATGCACACCACGACGACCGCCATGACTTTTTCCAACCTCTACGGCACGAACGGCGAATCTTTGACCGACGCGGTTTTGGGAAGTCTCGATAGCGGCACGAATCTTTTGAGCGCGTTGCAAGAGGCGACGTTTGAGCCAGGTTTTACGTTTGAGAAAGTTAAGGACGACTTCGCAAATTCGCGCCAAGGAATGACGTCGTTTACATTTCGCGGCGTGAAGGAATCGCTTTATTATCGCCCCGTCGAAGGCACGGATTGGATGCTGACTTACCTAATGCGCGAGAGCAAAATTGAGGAAGAACTTTCCGTTGTGAATGCCGAAATGCTCCACCGCTCGACACTGCGAACGGTCTTGATGATAGCGGCGATGATAATTATTTTCGTGCTGATAATTTCGCAGGCACGCAAGAATACAAAGCTCCTCCACCAAAAAAATATCGCCGAGACGGAAAGTCGGGTTAAGCGCGAGGAAATGGAAGAAA
The DNA here is from genome assembly GCA_017529935.1 of Selenomonadaceae bacterium. Classification (GTDB taxonomy): domain Bacteria; phylum Bacillota; class Negativicutes; order Selenomonadales; family Selenomonadaceae; genus Quinella. The sequence goes on along the minus strand of JAFXNB010000089.1, from coordinate 1,975 downwards.
AATTCCGCTTGCAGACGCAATTACTTTCCGAGGAGCGGCGGCGGCGGCGGCAATCCGAAATGATTCAGGCGTTGACGGTGGATTATCGGCTGGTTTATCACTTGAATCTTGATTCGGACGAGGCGGTTTGTTATCGTGTCGCGCCCGACATCAGCCGGCAACTCAATCGCCACGTCAGCGACGTCGTCCGCTTCAGCGAGGCTTTGCGCACCTACGTCAAAGATTACGTCTGCCCGACCGACCGCGAGGCTCTTTTGGATTTTGTTAAGCCGGAAAATATCCGCGCACGCCTTGCCGATAAGGAAATTATTTCGCACCGCTACCTTTTGACCCGTTACGGCGTTGAACATTTCGCGATGATTCGTATCGCCAAAATTGATACGGATATGCACGCGGTGGGCGTCGGTTTCGCCAATGTCGACGAACAGACCCGCGAAGCTCTTGCTAAAAATCAGGAACTTGCCGACGCACTTGCCCAAGCTCAGCACGCCAACGCCTCCAAAACAACTTTCCTTTCCAACATGAGCCACGACATACGCACGCCCATGAACGCAATTATCGGCTTCACGTCCATGGCTCTGCGCCACTTTGAAAATCGCACGCAGGTTAAAGATTCGCTGGAAAAAGTTTTGTCGTCAAGCAATCACCTGCTGGGCTTGATTAACGATATTCTTGACATGAGCCGTATCGAGAGCGGGCGCGTTGAAGTCGCCGAGCAAGAGTGCAACCTTTCCGATTTGATTCACAATCTGATACACATAATTCAGCCGCAAATTAACGCTAAGCAACAGAAATTCCACATCGACGCGTTCAAAGTCAAGAACGAGGACGTTTACGCCGACCAGCTCAAAGTCAATCAAGTGCTGATAAATATTTTGAGCAACGCCGTTAAATACACGCCGTCGACTGGTTCAATCTTCTTCCGCATTTCGCAATACGAATCCCAAATCCACGGCTGCGCCAAGTACGAATTCCGAATCAAGGACAACGGGCTGGGCATGAGCAAAGAATTTTTAAAGCACGTGTTCGACGCTTTCGAGCGCGAGGAAACTTCAACTAAGAGCGGCATACAGGGCACGGGGCTTGGCATGAGCATTACAAAAAAAATGGTGGAGCTTATGGGCGGCACAATCGAAGTTGAAAGCGAGAAGGACAAGGGCAGCGAATTCACCGTGACGCTTGACCTTAAACTTCAGCAGAACGTTAAAGCGGTTCCTATTAAAGAACTTAGCGGCTTGCGTGCGCTGGTTGTCGACGACGATTTTAATACTTGCGAATCCGTGACGGAAATGCTTAAGCAAATGGGCATGCGTTCAGAGTGGACAACTTCTTCTCGCGAGGCGGTCTTCCGTGCGGGGCGTGCGCTGGACAACGACCCCTTCAACGCCTACATTATCGATTGGCTTATGCCCGACCAAAACGGCATTGAAACTGTTCGCCAAATTCGCCGCGTCGTTGGTTCAATGGCACCGTTTATAATTCTGACGGCTTACGATTACTCGGATATTGAGCAGGAGGCAAAGGCAGCGGGCGTTACGACGTTTTGCACCAAGCCGCTTTTCCGCTCCGATTTGAAACGCGCGTTGTCTAGGGCGATTCACGGGCACGACGAGGACGAGAATAAACACGACGATTTATCTTCGACGGACTTTGGCGGCAAACGCGTGTTGTTGGTTGAGGATATTGAAGTCAACCGCGAAATTGCCAAGGCGATTCTCACCGAAATCGGGCTTGAAGTGGAGGACGCTTGCGACGGCACCGACGCGGTGGAGATGGTTAGGACGGCTCCGACGAATTACTACGATTTGATTTTAATGGATGTGCAGATGCCGACGATGAACGGCTACGACGCGACGCGCAATATCCGCGCCCTGAACCGCCCCGACGCGCAAACTGTCCCGATTGTCGCGATGACTGCCAATGCTTTCGAGGAGGACAAGGAGAACGCGCTTAAGGCGGGCATGAACGACCATCT
>JAFXNB010000088.1 GCA_017529935.1 Selenomonadaceae bacterium | reverse complement strand
GAAGCCATTGACGTTTTCAATCCCATTAAAGACCCGATTCCCGACGGCAGGAGTGCTTGAAATGTGCTACATATTCCTTGATTCGCAAGGCAAGCCGCTTGACTTTGAACATTGCACGCAAAAAGAAATTGCTGTAATCAGAGACAGCACCACCGGCTTGGATTGGGAGGTTAAGAGCCTCGACGAAGAAAATTTTCGCTACTGCAAGCGTCCGCTGAATTGGTTTGCCTTTAACGAAAAATATATCCCGCAACTGAACGAGACGGCTTACGGCGGCTTTTCGGATTGGCGCGTCCCTTCCAAAGCAGAATTGCGCTCGCTGATTGATTATTCCAAAACGAGCCCCGCTTTCCCGCAAGAAATTTTCCGGACGTTGACGGCGCAGGATTATTGGTGCGGCACGACTTACGGCTTGCGCTCCGATTGCGGCTGGGTGATAAATTTAAATCTGGGCGCGGCGACCGCCAAAAATAAAACGCTGACAAGTTACGGCGTGGCCGTTCGCGGAAGAAAATGCCCCGACCCGCAAAGCCGATTCATCGACAACGGCGACGGCACTGTCACTGATACTTTCCTTAAAGTGATGTGGCAAAAAAATCAGAACGAGCGAAAAAGTTATAACGACGTCTTGAAAGATTTGCCGACGTATAATTTCGCGGGCTACAACAACTGGCGACTGCCGACCATGCACGAGCTTAACTCAATCTTCGACGAGAGCTTCGAGGACGGCAACTGGTACTTCGACGAATTTTTTGAGCACGACAAATTGCAGCCGCCCATCCTCCAGCACATAACCTCCAACCTTTTCAAAAATACTTACGTCTAGGTCACGAATTTTAATTTCGGCTACGACGGCTACTACGCAGAAAAATCCATGCCGCTTTGCTATCGGCTCGTCAGAAATTTGGACGCCGCCAACAAAAAATTTCAAATACCTTCCGGCGGGCAAATTGAAATTTTCAGCGACAGCGGCGAAGTCATCAACATCAACGCAGACCTTACGAAAACTTCTTCCGCCACGCTCCAGCACTGCTTGATTGATTTGCAAACGGGCTTGCATTACGAGAAGTCGAAGTCGCAAAAGAAATACACCTTCGACGAGGCTTTGAAACACATCGAAGATTTGAACGCGAACTTTTACGACGGGAAAAATACTTGGCGGCTGCCGACCGTCGACGAGCTGCGCTTCATCGTCGATTACAGCAAAAAATCTCCCGCAGTCTTTGAAAGTTTCGCGCCGTATATCGATTCGGATTTTTATTGGACGGCGGAGCCGCACACTTTGACGGACGGCGCAAGAGTTTGGGCGATATTCTTCGGCTACGGTTGCGCGGTGCCCATCGAAAAAAATCAGCGTTGCGGGTGCATTGCAGTTTCCGAAGGCTACGAAAATCTTTCCGACAAATCGGACGCGCGCTATACTGTCGGCAATGGCGTCGTCATTGATAATTTTGCAAAGCTGATGTGGCTTCGTGACGAACTGCCGCTGATGACTGCGCCCGAAGCTGAAAAATATCTCGCCGAGACTGAACTTGTCGGCTATCGCGATTGGCGGCTGCCCGGCATGAAAGAACTTTCCACGCTGATAGATCGTAAGGCGGACAATCGTCGCTGGGTCAGCCAAAATCTTTTCCCGAAATTTTATGACGAGTCGTTTGCGTTCCTCGTCGCCCGCGAAACTTTCAACGGCATGTTCAACTGGGGAATCAATCACATGTTCGCTTACGACGGCTACTACGCCGACAGGTTGCGCGGCAAGTACAAGATTAAACCGGTAAGAGGTGTTACTTAAATGAAAAATGTTTTAGTCATTTCGGGTCACCCCGATTTAAAAAAATCTCTCGCGAACAAAACGATTTTGGAGGAGTTCGCGCAAAAGATGCCCAACGCCGAAATCCGCAAGCTCGACGAACTTTATCCCGATTATCAAATCGACGTCAAGGCGGAGCAAGCCGTGCTGGTCAAGGCGGACATTATCGTTTTCCAATATCCGACACATTGGTACAGCGTGCCCGCTCTGCTGAAAGTTTATATCGATAAAGTCATGGAACACAGCTGGGCTTACGGCTCCAAAGGCAACGCGCTCAAAGGAAAATTTTTTATCGCGTCGACGACAGTGGGCGGCCCCGGCGAAGCTTATCAGAAAGACGGCATTGTCGGCTACACCATGGACGAGTTCAGCGCGTTCCTCAAACGCTACACGATTACTTGCAAAATGGAATTTAAAAAACTTTTCTGCACCTTCAAAGCAAATTATATCCCCAAAGTTTATCCCGAAGAAAGATACACCGAAGTCGTTACGAATTGCAAACGGCACGCCGACGAAATGGCGGAATTCATTTTGGCTTTGTGATTAGAGGGCAGGCAAATGAAAATTATCGGATTGAACGGCTCGGCGCGGCTCAAAGGCAACAGCGCGAAATTTTTGGAGCAAGCTTGTCGCGGAGCAAGTGACGCCGGTGCCGAAATTCAAATCGTGAATCTTTATCCGCTGAACTTCAAAGGATGCCGCAGCTGTTTCGCCTGCAAGCGCAAGAGTAATTTTTACGGCAAAGGTTGCGCCATGAAGGACGACTTCACGGGCGTGATGAACGACATGCTGGCGGCGGACGCTTGGATTTTTGCCACGCCGATTTATAACGGGCATATGTCAAGCAGTATGAGCGCGCTTTTGGAGCGGCTCTATTTCTCGCATTGCAATTACGACGCGCATGAAAGAATGGTCGAGCGCGAATATCGCAGCGTTTTGATTTACAGCATGAACGGCAACCAACAATTTATGTCGAAGATGGGCATTGAAAATTCTTGCAAGTACGATGCCTTCCTGCTGGAAAAAGGATTCGGCGCGTGCAAGTACATGGTCGCCAATTCGACGCTCCAATTTGATGACTACAGCAAATATCACACCGCCGCCGTCCCCGTTGAGCTGAAGACCAAACTCAGTGCGGAACTTTTTCCGCAAGATTTAAATCGAGCTTACGAGCTGGGCAAGGAGCTTGTTTCGGGATGAGAAAATTTTTTTGCGGATTAGTGATTGTGGCGGTCGTGTCAATGTTGCAAATCGGACAAGCCGCCGCCCCGATTGTTTCAACGACTGACGGCAAAGTTCAAGGCATCGTGGTTGACGGCGTCGCGTGTTTCAAGGGCATACCTTACGCCGCGCCGCCAGTTGGTGAATTGCGTTGGCGACCGCCGCAAGCTGTCAAACCTTGGAGCGGAATTTTGCAGACGACCGAATACAAATCTCGCGCCGCCCAAAATGCCGACTTGCACGAATTCTCGACGGCGGGCGGCTCGGAAGATTGTTTGTATCTGAATGTTTTCGTACCGCAGGATTTCAAGAAACCTCTGCCGGTGTTCGTGTGGATTCACGGTGGCGGGCTTACTGTCGGTTCTGCCAACGATTACAATCCTTTGCCGCTGGCGAAGGTCGGCAAGTCAATCGTCGTGACGTTCAATTTCCGCTTGGGCGTGTTGGGTTTCTTCGGACATCCCGCCCTTGAGGGCGAAGGTCACGCGACAACGAATTACGGCTTAATGGATCAAGTTGCCGCGCTCGAATGGGTGCAGAAAAATATTTCGGCATTCGGCGGCGACCCGAACAACGTAACTATCGCGGGGCAATCGACCGGTGCGCAAAGTGTCTTGGCGTTGATGACTTCACCTAAAGCGGCGAATTTGTTTCAAGCGGCAATCAGCATGAGCGGCTGTACGGCGATGAGGCATTCTT
>JAFXNB010000087.1 GCA_017529935.1 Selenomonadaceae bacterium | reverse complement strand
GTCCGGAAAAATGTTGGCTCGGCAAAATGTGCGCCGTCAGCCCGCGCCCGAAATCAATCACGGCGTCCCAATCGTCTTCAATAATTTTATCGGCGTCGAAGCCCCATTGCTCAAAATATTCGCCGACGCCCAAAGGACACAGCACGGTTTTAATTTTCGGCTTAAGGGCGATAATCGACGGGTAGTCGAGATGATCCCAGTGGTCGTGAGTTATGGCGAGAATGTCAATCGGCGGGAAATCGGCGGCGGAGTAGACGTTACTGCCCGCAAACGCGCGATTGACAAAAAAAATCGGCGAGGCATAATCGGAGAAGACAGGGTCGAGCAAAATTTTTCGTCCGTCGAGTTGCAAGTAAATCGTCGAATGCCCCAGCCAAATTGCGCAGTCGTCGTCGCCGAGGGAATTTAAATCAGTCTTGACGGTCGGGATGGGCACGGGCGGCACGAGTCCGGTTTTGTCGCCGAACAAAAATTTCCACGTCGCGACGAAACGATTTTCCTTTTCTTGAACGTCGTCGCTCATGACTTTAACGGGCGTCAAACATTCAAAATGATCTTTGAAATAATGCGGCGACGCCAAAATTTTTTCGAGCCGCGAACCTTGAGGCAGGCGTCCGAATTCGGGGCGATTGATGTAATAAAAAATTCCGCCGCCGCCCAGAGCCGCCAGCCCTGCGCCGCCGATTAAAAAGTTGCGGATAAAATTTCTTCTGTTCATCAAATAAAGACCTCTTATCATGAAATTGCATTAAAGATTGAGGTTATCAAATGCGGTCGCCATGGATGGCGACCGACGCGCTGCGCGAAAACATGGATGTTTTCCAGCAGCGCACGAACGGCGCGGGTGAAATCGCCCCCGCGAGGTGCCCTTTCTTTTGCATACTTTTCTTTGGGCAAGCAAAGAAAAGTATGTTCAATAGTGCAAAGAAAATATGTTAAAAATGGTTCTGCGAGTCCACTCTTGGTTGAAGAGGGGACAGCGCCCGCCAAAATATATCAGCTGAAAAATTTTTTGGCAAGGTGCAAGGGGAATCCAGATTTGTGTTGAAAGTTTCATTGGTAATTTTTGCACGCAAGGTTGAAGAAAAATTTTTTATGGTGTACAATCGACACTAGATTTTTTTCAGAAATTTTGTTTGGAATCATAATTCGTGGAAAGGTGAGTGACGCAGGCGTGCTTGAAGGAATACTAAACTCAACGAATTTTAATTACTTGCCGCGAGCAATGACGGCGGCAACAATTCGGCAGGAAGTCATTGCAAACAACATCGCAAACGTAAACACGCCGAACTATCGAAAATCGGTCGTGGAGTTTGAAGACATGTTGGCGCACGAAATTTACGGCGAAGAGCCTGACGGGAGATTAAAAATGGTTCGGACGCACGATAAACATTTGCCGTTCAAGCCGTTTGATTTTCACGCTGAGCCGACGATAACCGAGGACAACACGACGATAATGCGCGTGGACGACAACAACGTCGACATTGATATTGAGATGGCGTCGCTGGCTAAGAATCAACTTTACTACAACGCGCTTGCTACACAACTTGGCGGATACGTTACCACTTTGAAAAACGCGATAACCAGCGGACAAGGCTAATTAAGGAGAATTTTTATGGGACTTTTTATGGGAATTGATGCTTCGGCATCGGGCTTGACGGCGGAACGGTTGAGGATGGACGTTATTTCAAACAATATCGCCAACTCGAACACGACGCGCACAGACCGCGGCGGAGCTTATCGGCGGCGTTTTGTCGTCTTTGAACCGCGCATTCGCGAGCCAAAAACTTTTGAGCAAACGCTGATGAAGGCAGTCGGCTTGAGTCGTCAAACGGGCGAAGGCGTCCGCGCAGTTTCGATTATGGAGGACACGGCGCAAGGACCGCTTGTCTATGACCCTGGGCACCCCGACGCCAACGCCGAAGGCTACGTTGAAAAGCCCAACGTCAACATCGTCAACGAGATGGTCGACATGATAACCGCGCAGCGTGCCTACGAAGCAAACGCCACGTCTATAAGTGCCGCCAAGGCCATGGCAAGCAAGGCTTTGGAAATCGGCAAGTAAATAAATCTTGATATTGTTTTGTTAAGTGTTTATAATCGTTAATCAGGACATGTTGACGAAGGGGAAGGTGACAAAATGGAAATAACGCCGTTGGAAATGACTCCCGTGCAGATGAGCGCACGCAGTCACTTAGGCGAGACAAAAGTCGACGAACAGCCCGTTAAAAGTTTCGGGGAATTCATGGTCGACGCATTAAAAAAGACAAACGAGCTAGAGCTCGAATCGGAAAGGCTGAACGCGGCGATGGCGGCGGGCAGGATAGAAGATATTTCTCAAGTGGTGGTTGCCTCTCAAAAGGCGGAAATCGCGCTCCAATTAACGCTCCAGTTGCGAAACCGTGCGACACAGGCATACCAAGAAATTATGCGTATGCAGGTGTAGGAATAATTAGGAATGAGGAATTAGGAAGGAGGAATGAATTACTAATTCCTAATTCATAATTCCTAATTGACCGAAAGGACTGAGTTTATTGGCGAATTGGAGAGAGCGGCTACGGGAGCTGTGGAACAGATACCAAAACCGGCGCAAATACATCATAATCGGCGCGGTTGTCGTGCTTGCGCTTGCGTTTGCGGGTATAAGTTTCTGGTACGGCTCCAAGCCCGAATATGTGCCGCTGTATACCAATTTGGAGACGAAAGACGCCGGCGACGTGGTCAACAGCCTGAAGGAATCGGGCGTTCCCTATGAGTTGGTTGAAGATAAAAAAGGCGCGACAATCCTTGTGCCCGTCACTCAAGTTCACGATTTAAGACTTGAATTGGCAAGCGCGGGACTGCCACGCGGCAACAAAGGTTTTGAACTCTTTGACGACAGCAAGTTGGGCGTCACGGAGTTCCAGAATAAAGTTAATTACCTTCAAGCCTTGCAAGGAGAGCTTACTCGCACAATCGAACATTTGGGTAGCGTCGACAAGGCGCGTGTTCATATTGTTTTGCCGGAGGACAGCCTCTATAAGAAAAACGAAAAGCCCGCGACGGCGTCAATCCTTTTAATGCTGAAGCCCGAAACGAAGCTGACGACGCCTGAAGTCAAGGGCATTGTCAATTTGGTAAGTCACAGCGTGCAGGGGCTTGCGCCCGAAAATATTACAATCGTCGACGAACAGGGCAATATCCTGAACAAGAGCGACGAGGACGGCATTGAACAGCAAAACGCGCAGAATTTGCGGACGCTCAATCAAATTGAAATGACTAAAAAAGTCCGCGACCATATCCAGCAGAATATCCAAACGATGCTAGACAAAACTTTGGGCGAGGGCAATGCGTTCGTGCGTGTCAGCGTTGAATTGGATTTCGACGACAGGAAAATTGACCGCCAGACTTTTACACCCGTGGTTGACGAATCGGGCATTATCCGCAGTCAGCAGGACATCAGCGAAAGCTACAACGGCGAATCGAATATGCCCGGCGGACCGGCGGGCGTGCAGGCGAATATCCCCGGTTACGTCGCCGAAGATAGAAGTGCCAACGCCGAATACGAGCGCAAGGAGTCAACGCGCAACTACGAAATCAACGAGGAGAACCAAAAAATCATAGCGTCGCCCGGCTCCATTCGCCGCCTAACCGTTGCCGTTTTGGTAAATGACACGATAACCGAGCTCCAACAGGAAGGACTCCTTCGCGCCGTAAGTTCTGCGGCGGGCATAAACGAGGAGCGCGGCGATACAATTTCCGTCGAGCCTATGCCGTTCAATACCGACCTTGCAGACCAGAGAGCGGAAGAGGCAAGATTGGAGCAGTTGCGCAAAGACAGGATTTTATACACGGAGATTGCGGCTATGATTTTACTTGCGGCATTGCTTATAGGCGGGTTCCTTATGTATCGCTGGAAGAAGCGCAAGGAACGTCAGGACGAAATTGAGCGGCAGCTTGCGGCGGAAAGAAAAGCCAAGGAAGAAGCTCGCCAAGCCGAAGAAGCCAAGAGGCGAGCCGAGGAAGCCGAAAGACTTGCCGCAGTTCAAGCGTTGGCGGCTCAACAAGCAGCCGAAGCCGAACAACGGGGCAATGATATTGATAATAATGCCATTCCGGAGGAAAACCTCACCGAGGAAGAAAGACAGCAACTTCACGAGAAGCAAGCTATCCTAAAACTTATCGACGAGAAACCTGCGGAAGTCGCCATGCTCGTAAAGACGTGGCTCACTACAGACGAATAATTTTCAGTGGTTAGTTGTTAGTGGTTAGTGGCTAGAAAAATTCTAATCCCTAACCACCAATCACTAACCACTTTTAAATTTGAACGGAGGAGATTAAATGCCGAGCTTACAGGACATGTACAACGAACCAAAGCCCATGACGGCGCACGAAAAGGCCGCGATTTTATTTATCGCACTCGGCGGCGACTATGCGGCAAAAGTTTTCGAGCACATGGACGAGGACGAAATCGAAGCGATAATGCTGGAAATAGCCAACAATCGGCACGTCAGTATTGAAAAGAAAAACGCGGTTATCAGTGAATTTTATCAGCTGATGATGGCGAACGATTATCTTTCAATGGGCGGGCTGGAATATGCGCAGACGGTTTTGGAAAAGGCGTTGGGCGCGGAAAAGGCAACGGAAATTCTCAACCGCTTGACGACAAGTTTGCAAGTGCGCCCGTTCGAGTTCCTGCGCAAGACCGACCCGTCACAGCTGTTAAACTTTTTGCAGAATGAACACCCGCAGACAATCGCGCTGGTTATGGCGTATCTTTCGCCAGACCAAGCGGGCATCGTCATGAGCGGCTTATCAGTCGACGCGCAAGCCGACGTTGCAAAAAGAATCGCGCTGATGGACAGGACAAGCCCCGACGTTATTCGCGAAGTGGAGCGCGTTTTGGAGAAAAAGTTATCGTCCCTGTCAACGCAAGACTTCACGATAGCGGGCGGCGTCCAAGCTGTTGTCGAGGTACTAAACCGCGTCGACCGTTCGACGGAGCGTGCAATCATCGAATCGTTGGAAGTGGACAGCCCCGAACTCGCCGAGGAAATCAAGCAGCTCATGTTCGTGTTCGAGGATATTATCTTGCTGGACGACAGGTCGTTGCAGCTTGTCTTGCGCGAAGTCGACACCAAAGATTTGTCACTGGCAATGAAGGCGACCAGCGACGAGGTTGCGGAAAAAATTTACAAGAACATGTCCAAGCGCGCCGCCGATATGCTCAAAGAGGAAATTTCCTACATGGGACCAGTCAAGATTCGCGACGTGGAAGAGGCGCAGACCAAAGTTGTCAACATTATCCGCACAATGGAAGACAAGGGGCAGATTGTTATCGTGCGCGGCGGCGGCGAAGGTATGTTGGTATAAGGAGGCGGACTGATTGCAGAAAAATATCGTGCGCCACATGACGTTCGGGCAGCCGGTTGTAGTCGGCGTGAGACCGAAACCGCCGCCCGTCGTCGAAGAAGATTCGCAGGAAGCCGAAAAAAATTTGGAGGAGGAAGCTAAGGAGCCAGAACCCGAACGCACTCTTCCGAAAGAAGTTTTGGATAAAATTTTCGCGGAGATAGAGGAAATCGAGCGCAAGTCAAAACTCACGGAGGACACACTGCGCGAGGCTCACAAGGAAAAAGCGCAATCAACGCAACTCAAAAAGCAAGCCGAGGAAATTAAAGCGCAAGCCGAGGAACTTAAACAGCAGGCGGAAAAACAAGCGCAGGAAATGTTGGACAAGGCGCAGGACGAGGCAGAAAAAATCGTCGAGGACACAAAGCAGGAAGCAAAAGAACTGTTGGAAAAAGTTCAAAAGGAAGGCTACGACAAGGGCTACGCGGACGGCAAGGAGCAGGGCATAAAGGACGGCAAGGAAAAAATCGAGGACGAACTCGCCGCGATTGTCAGGCAGACGAACGAAAAGGCGCAAAAGACTCTCCGCGACGCAAAGGAGCTGACGGCGGATTATTTCGTTGAAGCGGAAGATGACATTGTTAAAGTTGTCGTCATGGCGATAGAAAAAATTCTGCCGCAACATTTTCTTGACGTGCCGCAAGTGATTTTGCCGGTCGTGCGCGAGGCGATTAATCACGTTCGCGACCAGAAAGAAATTATAATTCACGTCGAGCCGGACAGCTACGATCTAATTTTGATGGCGCGTTCGGAGTTCAGAGCAATGCTAACCGACGGCACGGCGACCGTTGAAGTTGTTTCGGACGAAGCACTTCAGCCGGGCGATTGCGTCATTGAAACGCCAAATGGCGGCGTCGACGCGCGACTTTCCACGCAACTTGACTTGATGAAAAAAGCCGTGGAAAGTGTACTCAACAGATAGACCGGCGAAAATTTTTTCCACTTTAGCAAAACAGGAGGTTTTTAAATGATTGAACGCTACACCTTGCCCGAAATGGGAAAACTTTGGTCGATAGAAAACGAGTGGCAGACGATTCTTGACGTGGAGCTTGCCGCGTGCGACGCCATGGCCGAACTTGGAGAAATTCCTGCCGCCGCCGCAAAAAATATTCGCGCTAAGGCAAATTTCAATCTCGAACGCATCCACGAAATCGAAAGCGTCACTCACCACGACATAATTGCGTTTCTGACTTGCGTCGGCGAATACGTCGGCGAGGACTCCAAATACATTCACAAGGGCTTGACTTCCAGCGACGTGAAGGACACCGCGATTTGTCTGATGATGAAACGTTCGGCGGAAATTATCCTTGACGATTTGAAAAAGTTCCGCGAAGTTCTCCGCCGCCGCGCCGTCGAATTCAAACACACGGCTTGCATAGGCAGGACGCACGGCATTCACGCGGAGCCGATGACTTTTGGGTTAAAACTTTTGCTGTGGAGCGCGGAGGTTGAACGGGATATTGAGCGCGTCGAACACGCAAAAAAAATCGTCAGCGTCGGGAAACTTAGCGGCGCGGTTGGAACTTATTCAAACATTGACCCGCGCATTGAGGAACTTGTCTGCAAGAAATTGGAATTGACGCCCGTTAGATTGGCGACGCAGGTTATTCAGCGCGACCGCCACGCCGAATACATGACGACTTTGGCAATCGTGGCGAGCACGTTGGAAAAAATCGCGACGGAAATTCGCAACTTGCAACGCACCGACATTCGCGAGGCTGAAGAATATTTTTCTGCGGGACAAAAAGGCTCCTCCGCCATGCCGCACAAACGCAACCCAATTAATTGCGAGCGCGTGGCGGGGATGGCGCGGCTCGTTCGCGGAAATGCAATCGCCGCCATGGAAGACATAACCCTTTGGCACGAACGCGACATTTCCCACAGCTCCGTTGAGCGCGTCATTTTGCCCGATTCAACAATCAACGTCGACTACTGCACGAAAAAAATTACAAACATCGTCGACAAGCTTCTTGTTTATCCCGACGCAATGTTGCATAATATGAACCGCACGGGCGGCTTGATTTACAGTCAGCGGCTCATGCTTGAAATCGTCAGCAAGGGTGTTCTGCGCGAGGACGCTTATAAATGGGTGCAACGCAACGCAATGAAACGCTGGCTTGAAGGCGAAGATTTTCAAACGAACGTCAAGCGCGACCCCGACATCACGAAATATCTTAGCGCGGAGGAAATTTCCGCCTGCTTCGACCATAAATTTTTCTTGCGCAACGTAGATATGATTTTTAAACGGTTTGGACTTTAGGAGGTTTTGAAATGATTAAAGGCAATCTTCTCTACGAGGGTAAAGCTAAAAAAGTTTTCGAGACGGACAATCCCAACGAACTGCTCGTTTACTTCAAGGACGACGCCACCGCTTTTAACGGCGAAAAGCACGGCACCATTGCGGACAAGGGCGTAATCAATAACAAAATCAGCGCGTTTTTCTTTAAGTTGCTCAAAGACCACGGCATCAAGACCCATTTTATCGAAACGGTCAGCGCGCGTGAAATGCTTATCAAAAAACTTGACATGATTAAGCTTGAAATTATCGTGCGCAATATCGTCGCCGGCTCTCTGGTTAAGCGGCTCGGATTGCCCGAAGGCACGCCGCTTGTCGTTCCCGTCATTGAATACGACTACAAAAGCGACGAACTGGGCGACCCCATGCTCAATCGCTGGCACATTATGGCGTTGAATCTGGCGAAAATCGACGAGCTGAATCAAATCGAACACATGGCTCTTGCGACGAATACAATCCTGCGCGAAATTCTCAAAGCCAAGAACGTCGACTTGATTGACTTCAAGCTGGAGTTCGGACGTTTCGACGGGGAAATTCTCCTTGCCGACGAAATTTCTCCGGACAACTGCCGCTTCTGGGACACCGAGACGCACGAGAAACTTGATAAGGATCGTTTCCGTCACGATTTGGGCGGCGTAGAGGAGGCCTATCAAGAAATGCTCAATCGCTTGACAATGTGAGGCGTCTTTTGCGATGAGAAAAATTTTTGTGGCGGCGATTGTCGGGCTGATAATCTGCGCGGGCGTTAAAGCGGAGGCGGCGGAAATTTTCGTCGGGAGGTCTCCTGCCACGGGTTTTGATTGCTACGTTTTGACGAACACAATCGACAGGTACAACGAGGAGCGCATGGTTATCACCTCCGTTACGCTCAAGATGATTGACAGTCACGGCGACGATTATTACTTGGACTACAAATTTTTCGCGCTTGACGGCGGCGACGACGATGTTCAGTTCACGAATTCCGACGGCTACAAGGGCATGGTGGACGAATACAACACGCCGATTGAGTGGGCGATTTACGCGGTTACCAAAGATTACTAAAAAACTTTTCGGGGGTGAGGGACAAAAAATTTTCCCTTGCCCCTTTTCACTTGCCAAGGAGGGAAAAATTTTATGGCAGAAAATAAACTGCAAGTCATCTATCGCATATCGGACAAAGGAAATCCCAAACCGAAACTTCCCAACGGCGGCAAATGGGATTGTCTGTTCAATGTTGTACAAGAATTCGGCGCGGAAAATTTTCACGTGATAGCCGACAACTGCACGGAAGAAACGGTTAAAGCTTTGCGGGCGACGGGCTTAAGTTTGGAATTGACAGCCAACGGCAACGCGGGCACTTGCCGCTACATTTTCGAGGAGGTCATTAATCGCTACGCGCCCTAAGACAATCTCTATCTATTGGAGGACGATTATCTTCACTTGCCGGGGAGTCGCACTGCACTTTTGGAGGGCTTGGAAATCGCCGACTACGTCACGCTCTACGACCACCCCGATTTATATCACCCCGACGGCAGAGGTCCCAGTCCTTTTGTCCACGACGGTATGCCTCAAAGTTCAATTTATCTGACGGCGCACAGTCACTGGCGTAGCATCATCTTTGCAACGTTCACTTTTGCCGCGCGAGTTAAAACTTTGCTCGAAGACCGAGACGTCTGGAGAAGATTTTGCGTCGGAAAAAATCCCTATGATGTCGGAGCTTTCACGGTTTTAACGAAATATGACGATTTAAACGAGGCGAAACGCGTAATCAAAATGGGCTTTGGCGGTTTGGCAAATTTTGTCATTGAAAATTTTTTCTCCGAGCGCAAGAAACGCCTTTTAATTTCGCCGATGCCGGCTTTTTCGACGCACACGGAGACAAATTATCTTTCTCCGCTGGTTGATTGGTCGAAAGTATAAAAATTTTTGCGAGGTGTTGAATTTGGGAAAAAGAGTTTTGGTTACGGGTGGCGCAGGATTTTTAGGCTCGCACCTTTGCGACAGACTTATCGCCGACGGGCACGAGGTTATTTGCTTGGATAATTTCTTCACGGGCAAGAAAAAAAATATCGCGCACCTTTTGAGCAACCCGAATTTTGAACTTATGCGCCACGATGTCATTCAGCCGATTTACGCCGAAGTCGATTGGATTTTTAATCTTGCGTGCCCCGCCAGCCCCGTGCACTATCAGCGCGACCCCGTCCGCACGATTAAAACAAACGTCATGGGCGCGTTGAATTCTTTAGGTTGCGCCAAACAGAATCAAGCGCGCGTTTTGCAGGCGAGCACCTCCGAAGTTTACGGCGACCCGAAAGTTCATCCGCAACCCGAAAGTTATCGCGGCGCAGTCAATCCGATTGGCATTCGCGCCTGCTACGACGAGGGCAAACGCACCGCCGAAACTCTTTTCTTCGACTACCACCGCCAGCACGGCTTGGATATTCGCGTCGTTCGGATTTTTAACACCTACGGTCCGCGCATGACGGCTAATGACGGGCGTGTCGTCTCCAATTTTATCATGCGAGCTCTGCGCGGCGAAGACATCACGGTTTACGGCGACGGCACGCAGACGCGAAGTTTTTGCTACGTCGACGATTTGATTGACGGGATTGTCAAGATGATGAACACGGAAAATTTCACGGGACCGGTAAACTTGGGCAACCCCGGCGAATTCACCATGCTTGAACTTGCCGAGCAGATTTTAAAGTTGACGGGCAGCAAGTCGAAAATAATTCATCAGCCGCTACCGCAAGACGACCCGACGCAGCGTTGTCCGGTGATTGATTTGGCGCAGGAAAAATTGCATTGGGAACCGACAATCAAACTTGAAGACGGGCTAAAGTCCACGATAAAATATTTTAGGGAGAATTATTTATGACGCAGTTGACTTACAAAGATTCGGGCGTTGACATCGACGCGGGCAACGAGTCTGTGCGCCTGATAAAAAATTTTGTCCGCGCAACTTACCGCGAAGAAGTTTTGGGCGACATTGGCGGCTTCGGCGGGCTGTTCGCGCTGAAAAATTATGACGAGCCGATTTTAGTTTCGGGCACGGACGGCGTCGGCACAAAATTAAAAATCGCGTTCATGCTCAACAAGCACGACACGATTGGTCAAGACGCGGTCGCCATGTGCGTCAACGATATTTTGGTTTGCGGAGCCGAGCCGCTTTTTTTCCTTGATTATCTTGCTGTCGGAAAATTGGAGCCCGCGCAGGTCGCCGAAATTGTCAAAGGAGTTGCGGCGGCGTGCAAGGAGTCGGGTTGCGCTTTAATCGGCGGCGAGACGGCGGAGATGAGCGGCTTTTATCCTGCGGGCGAATATGACATTGCGGGCTTTGCGGTTGGCGTCGTCGAGAAGAAAAATTTAGTCACGCCTGCGCGGGTCAAAGCCGGAGATATTTTAATCGGGCTACCGTCGAGCGGTCTGCACTCCAACGGCTTCAGCTTGGTTAGGAAAATTGTTTTCGAGCGCATGAAGTTCACGGGCGACGAAAAATTTTCCGACGACAAAACTTTGGGCGAGGAACTTTTGACGCCGACGAAACTTTATCCCGCGACGGTCTTGCCGCTGATAAAAAAATTCGGCGAAAAAATTCATGGGCTGGTTCACGTGACGGGCGGCGGCTTTTACGATAACATTCCGCGAGCACTGCCCGACGGTTTGGGCGCGACGATTGACGCTGATTCTTGGCGTGTCCCGAAAATTTTTAAGCTCCTGCAAGAGTGGGGCAACGTTCCGCGCCGCGAAATGTTTAGAACTTTTAATTGCGGCATTGGTATGATTTTAATTGTCGACGCGGAAATTGCCGGCGATTTGGCAGGCTATAAAATCGGAAAGGTTGTCGAGGGCGGCGGCGTAGAAATTTTTGGAGGCAACTTTTAAAAAGTTGACAAACAGCGTGCGCGATTGAGCTGCGAAAAAATTTTCAGTTCGTCGCCGCGTTTTAACATAAAAATTCTTGGAGGTGAGTTTGATGATTAAATTGGGCGTGCTGTGTTCGGGGCGCGGCACGGATTTACAATCGATAATCGACGCGGTGGAGAGCGGCTATTTGGCGGCGAAAATTTCAATCGTGCTGACCGACAAGCCGAACGTCGGAGCATTGGCGCGAGCCGAGGCGGCGAGCATTAAAAATATCTGCGTCAACCGAAAAAATTTTTCCAGCCGCGCAGATTTCGAGGCGGAACTTTTAAAAAATCTTAAAGGCGTCGACTTGGTGATTTTGGCGGGCTTCATGCGGATTTTGAGCGGCGATTTCGTCCGTCGCTTCGAGGGGCGCATTATGAATATCCACCCGTCGTTACTGCCCGCTTTCCCCGGCGCACACGCGCACAGAGACGTTTTGGCTTACGGCGCAAAAGTTTCAGGCTGCACGGTTCATTTCGTCGACGAGGGCACCGATTCGGGACCGATAATTTTACAAGCGGCGGTTGAAGTTTTGGAAGGCGACACGGAAGAAACTTTAGCGGCGCGAGTATTGGAGCAGGAGCACAAAATTTATCCGCTGGCGATTAAGCTGTTCATTGACGGGCGGCTAAAAATCGTCGGGCGCATAGTTGAGATTGGAGGCGGCAAAATGAAAATCAAACGGGCATTAATCAGCGTGTCGAACAAATTGGACGTGGTGGACTTCGCGAAGAAACTCAGCAAGTGCGGCGTCGAAATTATCAGCACGGGCGGCACCGGCAAGGCGATTCGCGCGGCGGGCGTCCCCGTCACCTACGTCAGCGACTTGACCGGCTTCCCCGAAATCATGAACGGGCGCGTTAAAACTCTCAACCCGAAAATTCACGGCGGGATTTTGGCTGTGCGCGACAACCCCGAACATATTCAGCAGATGAAGGAAAACGACATTGAGCCGATTGATTTGGTCGTCGTGAATCTTTATCCGTTCAAAAAGACGATTCGCAAGCCGAACGTGACGCTGGAGGACGCCATCGAAAATATCGACATTGGCGGACCGGCGATGATTCGTGCGGCGGCGAAAAATTTTAAATATGTGACGGTCGTGACTAATCCCGAACACTACGACGAAATTGCCGCGCTGATTAAAGAACATGGCGAAGTTCCTCTCGATGTGCGCAAAAAATTAGCGGCGGAGGCTTTCGCACACACCGCCGACTACGACGCCGCCATTACAAAATATCTTTCCGAAGTTTGACGGCGAAATTTTATTCTGTCACGTTCGATTTTATTAGCATAAGTGAATCATCGGAGATTTACTTGTGCTTTTATTTTTCAAGAAAATTTCCCTGCGACGACCCGCTCAAGCCCCGACAAATCCTTAATTATTTCCACGTCGACGAATCCTGTCGCTAAAAATAAATTTTTCACGACTGATGATTGATTTATCCCAACTTCGACAGCCAAAATTCCGCCGTCAACTAAAAATCTCGGTGCATCGCATAAAATTCGCCGATAAAAATTCAAACCGTCCGCGCCACCGTCCAAAGCTAATTTCGGTTCGCGCTGAACTTCCGCTTGCAAAGTTTTTAATTCGTTCGTCGGGATATACGGCGGATTTGAAACTATCGCGTCGAAAATTTTTCCCTCCAGCGGCGCGAATAAGTCTCCGCAAAGAAATTTTATCCTGTCCGCGACGTGAAACTTTTCCGCGTTGAATTTCGCGACTGATAACGCCGCCTCCGAGATGTCAACTGCCATTGCCCGCGCAGATTTGACGAATTTTAAAATCGAAATGGCGATTGCGCCCGAACCTGTGCCCAAATCCGCGAAAATTCCTCCGCCAACACGTTCTCGCAAAAATTCTCCGACCAACTCCGTTAAAATTTCCGTGTCGGGGCGCGGAACTAGGACGTTTTCATTGACCGCGAACGTCAAACCCATAAAATCTTTTGTTCCCGTCAAATATGCGACGGGAATTTTTTTTAAGCGTCGATTTATCAAGTCGTTGAAGCGCAAAACACTTTCGAGCGGCAAAATTTTCTCCGAATCGATATAAAGCGTCAATCGGCGGCAATTTAGGACGTGCGCGAGTAAAATTTCTGCGTCGAGGCGCGGCGTGTCGATTTTTTGCGCTGATAATCGCTGCGTGGCGTCCGATAAAACATTTTTGATTGAATATTTCATAGCGCGGAAAAATTTTCGGAGTTTCGGAAAGAATTCCTGCTTTGAAGCAAAAAAAAACGGCTTCGAGCATCAAAATTTCTGCATCGAGGCGCGGCGTGTTGATTTCTTGCGCTGATAGACGTTGCGTGGCGTCCAATAAAACATTTTTGATTGAATATTTCATAGCGCGGAAAAATTTTCGGAGTTTCGGAAAGAATTCCTGCTTTGAAGCAAAAAAAAACGGCTTCGAGCATCAAAATTTCTGCATCGAGGCGCGGC
>JAFXNB010000086.1 GCA_017529935.1 Selenomonadaceae bacterium | reverse complement strand
GTAGGGATTAATCGGAGCCTCGCAAGCTTCCTCCTCGCGAAAACCTTTCTTGCCCAAGCCGTAAACCGACGCACTCGACGCATAAATCAGCGGAATTTGTTTCCGGACGCAGAACTTCAAAAGCTCCTTGGAATAATCGTAATTGCTCCGCATCATGAAGTTGACGTCGTATTCCATTGTATCCGAACACGCGCCCTGATGAAAAATCGCCTCGGTATTCTGCCCGAAGTTGTCGACGCTCTTTAAAAAATCGTCCTTGTGCTGATAGTCGAGAAAGCGCAAGCCGATTAAATTTTTGTACTTGTCGCCGCCGCCCAAATCGTCGACGATTAAAATATCCGTGCGCCCGCGTTCGTTCAAGGCTCGGACAATGTTGCTGCCGATAAAGCCCGCGCCGCCCGTCACGATAATCATAAACTCAGCTCCTTAATCCGTGTCTTCTTTAACGTAATTGATATATTCTTCGCCGATACGCTCGCGGCATTTGTCGATGACGGGCTTTAAAATCTCCAACGCCTCGTCGTGAGTTTTAGCCGCCGCCGTCACCCGAACAAGACAGCCGTCCTCTTTGGCGTAGGTCGCCACCGTCGGATTGACGCCGTCCAAAAGTTCAGCTAAGCGGTCGGCAACGGGAGATTCTCCCACGATTGAAATCGGCGCAACAAATTTGCTCAAGCACTTAATTATAATCGACACCAAAATTTTGTCGCTCTTGGCGTTGAGGTAAAGCTCGCAACATTCCTCGAACATCGGCTGCATTTCGTGCGGCGGACCGGGCAGGAGAATACAAATTTTTCCGTCGCGCTCCATGACACAGCCGGGCGCGGTGCCGTGGTGATTGTACAGAATCAGCGAATCGGCGGGAACAATCGCCTGCTTCTTCATGCCGTCCGAAAGTTTGCCGAAGCCGCGCGCGATTGCCCGCTCCTCCAAAAAATTTAAAACTTGCGCGTCGACGACCGGAGCCTTGCCGAAATATTCCATGAGCATTTCCTTAGTCAAGTCGTCTTTCGTGGGACCAAGCCCGCCCGTCATAATCACAGCGTCGGAGCGCGAATAGGCAACGTCCAACGCAGATTTTATCCGCGCGGGGTTGTCGCCAACGACCGTTTGATAGTGGCTATCCAAGCCCAAATGCGCCAGCCGTTTCGCCAAATATTGCGCGTTCGTGTTGACGATGTTGCCCATCAAAAGCTCGGTGCCGACGCTGATAATTTCCACAACCATTTAATCACCGCCGAAAATATTTTTAGCAAAATCAACGGCGCGATTATATCACGCGCGGCTTTGATTGACAAAAAAATTTTCGCACAAAAAAACCGCCCGTCACAGGCGGAAAAATTTTTTCATTGTGTCAGAAAGTAGTAACCTGCCCCCGCCGCTGCCGCTGCTCCCGCCGCCGCCGCTGCCTTTGCGCCCGTCAAGAGAGCCGACGGATTTTTTTTTTCGGGCGGAGCAGGGTAAGCAAATTTTTTCTCGGCGACCTTCTCGAAACTCAAGCCGAAAGTTTCTTCCAGCTTCGCGCCGTCGAGTTTGGCGGAGATGACTTCGACGGAAAATTTTTTATCGACTTGCCCGCCGTCGCTCTCCTTTAGCATGTCCGCGACGAATTTATTAAAAGCCGCGGCGTCGACCTTCAGCGCAAAAGTTTCAACGTGTCTGTCGGTCACGAGAAATCTCGCGCACACGTCGGCGGGATTTGTCAGCGCGTTGAAGTTCCCGCAAAAATTTTTGTACTCGCCGAAGTCGTCGAACTCGAAGGCGAAGTTCATATAAAAATCAATCGTGCCCTCGTTCGGGTCGTCGATGTTGTTCTTCTGAAGTTTCTTGACAAGGAAAATAAATTTGCCGGAGGGGAGCCGCCCGTACATTTTGCTGACGGAGCCAAGTTCAAAAGCCTTGACGACAAAATCGTTGAGATTATTTTTTGTCGGGACGTAAAAATTTTTCTGCGCGGCGTCGAAGTCGAACGCGCCGATTTGAAAGCCGACGGGCGAAAATTTGTAGGAGCAGTAAACGTAAGCTCGCATGTCCGTCACCCCTCAGAAGTTCAGAGGATTGCTGACGATTTCGTAGCCGTTGTCAACTTTTTTCATGACCTTTTTGATGTTGTCGCGCTCGCTCATGAAGTCTTGCGCCGAAGCCAGATTGAAAAAGTTTTCTTGGAAGGCGCGCCAAATTCCCCTGAAAAATCCTTCCGAATCTTGTTCATTCTGCTTGAGCCGCCTGACCATTTCCAAAACGTAAGCAAGGACGTAAATCATCGGCTGTTCACAATAGAGCGGCTTTGGTTCAATCATTTTTTCCGTAAAGATGTACATTGCTTTCTTCGGCGTGCGATACGAATCCAAAATAATTTCGCCGTCGTCGTCGCGCGCAAAGCGGCTGAATTCGACGCCCTTATCCTCCGCGCCGCAAGTCAAAATCGGAGTGATTGCCACCTCGTAAGCCTGTCCGTTGTTCTCGAAAAAGTTCAGCGTGGAAGCGTAAGCCTTTTTAACTTTTTTATTGAGCATGCCCATTTGGTTTTTGTGATAATATTTTTCGCACTTGAGCGGCACGAACAGAATCATCTTCGCTGACAAATTTGACTTGCCGGAGAAGTGGAGCTTAACCCAGTCGCCGATTCTGTGGCAATAATTTCTTGCGTCGTTGAATTCGCCGACGGCATCTTCCTCGTCGCTGTGCGTCTGCTCCATAAGGTGCGGCGAGTCAATGGCAATGATGATTATGTTGCACTCCTTCATTAGCGGCGTAATTTTTTTAACTTTTTCCCTGTCGGCGAGCCACTCGCCGGGGTAGTCGATAAAGTCAACGATAATTCCGTCGCTGGTCTTGTTCTTAAGCCCGATATTGAATCTGTATTCCATAATTTCAAGCGTCGGGTTGCTGTCGGGCGTGAACTCTCTGCTGCGGCCTTGGTTATGGAAGTAGCCGGCAATTTCGCGATTCTTCTCTTCGATTGTAAAGAGCGTATCGTCGTCCGCCGCCGCGATTGTCAAGTTGCTCCTGCCGAATTCTTTTTCAAAGCAGGATTGCATTGCTGCCAAGACGCTCGTCTTGCCGCAACGTCTGCCGCCGAACATCATGACTTTAATTTCGACCGGTTTATTTGCCATGGAAATTCACCTCACCGCAAACGTTTCTTTTTTATTCTGCGCCTTGAACTGCGCGACCATGTCGTCCCACTCTTCGGCTTGACCTTTCAGCGAGAAATGCGCCTTGTACTTCTCCGCCCAAATGACGCTCATCCAATCTTCGTAAAGATAACGCCACTGCGTCGTGACGGATAAAGTTTCGTCTCTGCCCGAATAAGCGGCGCGGTCGTAAAAATCTTTCAGCGCGGCGAACCTCGCCTTGTTCGGCACGGAGTTCAATTTCTTCAGCGTGACTTCAATGCCCTCGTGAACTTTTTCGGCGTAAAGTCTCAGCCACGTGATAATTTCTTCGGCGACTTGATCTTTCTCCGCAAGCCCCGCACTTATCTCCGGTAGCTTCGGTTGCAGACTGAAATCAATCACGTCAAGGTTGCGGCGAATTTCGTAGATAAGGAAGCCCTGCACGTTGATTGTAAAATTTTCTAAACTCGTCAAGGCTTTAGTCAGCAGCGGATATTTTTTCGCGCACTCGGTCTTTGTCATGAAGGCGTCGAGCCACTCTTCCGGCGAAAGATTTTCAAGCGACACAACTTTTCCTAAGCGTCCTTTGTCGTCTTCCGCCAGAATGTAAACGGCTTCCATTTTCGTATCGTGAACCAAAACTTTGAGCACGGCGTCAAGCTCCATGAATCGGTTGATGATTTGAATGCGCATTAGGTCCGTGCAAAATTCCACCGCGTTGAATTGATTAATCGTGCCGTCGTTGAGCAACGCGACGATTTTGTCTTTGGCGGGAATGGATTTGAAAATTGACTTGAGCGCGAGTTTCGACGCCTGCTCCCACTCCGCGCAAGAATGTTCGCGAACCTTGAAATATTTTTGAATGTACAGGTCGCGCAAAGTGTTAAGCACTTTGGTTTTGTACGCGCCCTGAATTTCCGTGAACAGCGCGCGCTTAATGTCGTCGTTCGCCGCGCCCACCAAAATTTTATCGATGGCGTCGGCAATCGCGCGGTATTCCTCGTAAAGTTTTTCGCCCAGTTCGTTCAGCCGATTTATCAAAAGTTCGTCGACGTTGCCAATCCTCTGCGACAACTGCTTAAGTATCGGCGTCAACAGTTCGTTCTCCACGGCTTCGGGCGATTTGCAATCGACTTCCAAAACCAGCGCGACGGGAAAATTTCTGCCGGAGATTTGCGCTTTAAGTTCGGGCATATACTTTGCGTTTTCGCCTTTGCCGCTCGTCACGCGATTGAGAACCCAGAAGAACATTTCCTTTGCGTATTCGGGCGAAATTCTTTTTGAAACTTCGTCGATGATATTAATTTCGTCGTTGCTCAGGCGCGGGCGGAAGGCGTCGGGTCTGAACATAAAAACAACCGCGTCGCTGTCATTCTCCACGGTGTCGAGCATTTTATCTTCCGTGCCCAAACTCGTCGCGCCGATTCCAATCGTGTCGACCAAAACGATTTTGCCGGCGTCCTCTTCCGGAAATTTGCAGATAATGTTCGCCAGCTTCACGCCCAGATAAGTGAAATATTTTTCGGACGGGTCATCGCTCTTGTATTGGGCGACGTATTTTTCAATATCGCGTTCGGCAACTTCTCGGGTCGTGCCCAAAGATGATTCAAACTCTCCGATGTGCAGAACGTATTTCTCCAGTTGCGCGAGGAGTTCAGTCTCTCTGACTTTCGTGTAATCCAAGCGGCTTTTCATTTCGGCGAGCGGCAAATTTTTTATCGCGTCAATCGAGCCGACTTTGTACTCGCCGTAAAAAATATTGGCAAGGTAAGTATTCACAATCTCAATCATTTCCATTTGAGAAAAGAATTCTATCCTTGCCTTAGTGGCAGCGGCGGCGGGGTCGTTGGTGATTATCGACTTTGCGCCGGTGCAGTCCGAACCTTCCGCCGAGGGAATGACGTTGCCGCTCAAGCCGCTGATGTTTTGCATAACCAAACTTTTTCCCTGACCTGCGCGCCCGATGAAACTTATATGCAGCTCCTTGCGTGCGAAACGCTCCGTCAAGTGCGCGAGACCGGCTTTGTAGCTTTGCCCGACCGAGTGTAAGCCGGCTGTCGAAACGCCCTTTATCCGCTCCAAAATTTCGGGCTTGCCGAAAAGTTGCAGATAAGCGGGGTCGCTCGCAACTTTTGCTTGAAGACGCTCGAAACGCTTGACAGTCTCGGAGCATTTCTCCAAAGTTTCGGAAGCGGCTTTCAACTTCGCCAAGCTTGAACTTCGCGCCGCGATTATGTTGTCGATGCGCTCGGTGATTGTGTTCATGCCGCATAACCTCCTTTTCGGCTATGATAATTTTAATCCGTTGCACGGTCAAGAAATTTTTGCGCAAGTGCGGAGCCTCGTGTATAATGGCGGAAAATTTTTCGGAGGGAAAACTTTGGAACGCTACGAACACGGCGGGCAAGTTTATGACGCGGCGGGCAAGTTGGGCGACTGGCTCGACTTCAGCGCGAATATAAATCCGCTCGGCTTGTCGGAAAAAATTTTGCGGACGCTCACGGAGAATCTGCGCGGCGTGGTGAATTATCCCGACCCGAACGCCTCCGAACTTAAACGCGCAATTTCCCGACGCTATGACGTGCCCGAAAAAAATTTGGTCGTGCTAAACGGCGCGGCAGAATTTTTTTATCTCTATCTGAATTCGACGCGCCCGAAACGTGTGTTAATTCCCGTGCCGAGTTTTTCCGAATATGAGCGGGCGGCGCGGGCGGCGCGTTGCGACGTGGAATATTTCATCACGGACGCTGAAAAAAATTTTTCCTTGGATATGGAAAATCCCCGCGCAGATTGCGTGATAATCGCTCGCCCGAACAACCCGACGGGCAATTTAATTTCTGCGGAAAAAATTTTGCGGCTCGCAGAAGTTTCAAGCGTCGTCGTTGACGAATCATTTATTGATTTCCTTGACGCCGAATCCGTCAGAAAATTCGTCTCGGAAAAAATTTCGGTCGTGCAGTCGCTCACGAAAATTTTCGCGATACCGGGATTGCGTTTAGGCTTCGCGGTCGTCGAAAAAAATTTGGCGCGGCGATTGAACTTGTCCAAAGACGTTTGGAACGTGAATTTCTTGGCGCAAAAGGCGGGCGCGGCGGCTCTATCCGACGAAGATTTTTTGCAACGAACTCGCGCGTGGCTTGAAGTCGAACGGAAATTTTTTGTCGACAGATTAACGAATCTGCGCGGCGTGAAAGTTTTTCCTCCGACGGCAAATTTCGTCCTCTTCCGACATGAGCACGCCGAAAAAATTTTAGCCGAACTGCGGCGGGAAAAAATTTTGCTCCGTAGTTGCGCGAACTTCACGGGGCTGGATAAAAATTATCTGCGTTCGGCAATTCGTTCACGAGAGGAGAATTTAAAGCTGTTCAATGTTTTGGAAAAAATCCTTTAAAACGCGCGAAGGTTTCGGGCAATTCGTCAGCGGCGCGGGAATTTGCGTAAACCTTTTGCTTAGCGGCGTCAAACTTTTTATCGGCTTGATGAGCGGCGCGATTTCGATTATCGCCGACGCCCTCAACAACCTGTCCGACGTGGCGACTTCCGCGATTATGCTGGCGGGTTTTCGCATTTCCGCTAAGCCGCCCGACGAAGAACATCCTTTCGGGCACGGCCGCGCAGAATATCTCGCGGGACTTTTCGTGGCGGCGGGCATGATTCTTGTCGGCGGAAAACTTTTTGTCTCGTCCGTTGAAAAAATTATCAATCCCGAAGATATAGAAGCCGGCTTGATTACAATGTTCGCGCTTAGTTTGTCCGTCGCGGCGAAATTTTTTCTTGGGCTGTTTTATCGATACGCGGCAAAAAAAATTAATTCGGAGGCATTGAGCGCGGCGGCTCTCGACAGCTTCACCGATTGCTTGGCAACGAGCGTTGTCATCGTCTCGATTTATCTTTGGATTTATTTCGACATGAACATTGACGGCGGCGCGGGAGTTTTTGTGTCGGCGTTTATCCTGCGCGGCGGCTTCCAATCGTTGAAAGAAATTTTAAATCCGCTGCTCGGCGACAAACCCAATCAAGAATTAATCGACGGCATAAAAAAAATTGTCATGGACGCGCCTGAAGTTTTGGGCGTGCACGATTTGATTGTCCACAGCTACGGCGCGAGGAGATTTTTCGTCTCCATGCACGTTGAAATGCCCGCGACTTTGGAACTTTTGACGGCGCACGAAATTATTGACCGGCTGGAGCGCAAACTTCAATCGACGTTCAAAATTTCCGCGACGCTCCACGTTGACCCCGTCGTTCAAGACGATGAAGCTTTCGACGAACACCGCGCACTTGCCGAAAAAATTTTGGCGGAGATTGATACGCGGCTGACCTTGCACGATTTTAGAGTTGTGCCGTACAAGACGGGTAGGAAATTAATTTTCGACGTGGCTGTTCCGTGGAATTTTTTAATGACCGACCGCGAACTCAAGAAAAAATTTCAGCGGCGGTTGATTGAATTGCACTCCGACGACCGCGCGATAATTCATCTCGACCATCAATACTGTTGACGCCGCGCAGGTGTTTGAATAGAATATTTCCGGAAGGAGAATGTAGAAGCTGATATGAAAAGAGTTTCGTGGCTTGACAGCGTCAGAGTTTTCTCTTCTCTCCTCGTGATAATCAGCCACTACGTTGTTTGCTTTAAGGACTTCGACAACTTCCCGATAATGAACTTTTGCTTTCTGTATTCGGGTTATCTCGGCGTCATTTTATTTTTTGCAATCAGCGGCTACTTAGTCAATAAAAGTTTGGAGCGTTCGTCGGGGCTGTTGAATTTTTATAAATGGCGCGTCGGCAGAATCTGCATTCCCTTTGCAACGTCTTATGTCGTGCTCGGCTCGGCGTTGATGATTTTGGCGATAATCGAACCGTCGCTGGCGGAATATTCTCCGTTCGCAGACGCGCTGACTCATGACGGCTTCCCGAAGATAATTTTATTCGGAATGATTCCGCACGACATAAATCTCACAACTTTGCTGGGTTTCGGGACGGGCGGCGTTTTCGTCGGCGAGTGGTTTATCGGCACGATAATTTGGCTCTATCTGCTTGCGCCGTTCCTCAATAAAGCTGTTCGACGTGCGCCGCTTGTCACTTTTGCCGCGTCGATTTTAATTTCTATCGGGACTTTTTACGTGGCGGAATATTTTATTCAACAGGGAAAACCGATTGTCGGCTGGTGGCTGTTTACGACGCGCTTGCCCGAATTTTTAGCGGGCATGATTCTCGTCGTCTACAAAGATTTTTTTGAACTGCACCGCCGAAAAATTTTAATCGCCGCCGCAATCTGGACGCTGATAATCGGCTCAATTTCCGTCGCTCTCAACGCAGAACTCCCCGCGCTCATGCTAAGACTTTATCCGTCCGAGCCGCGCTCACTTCTGCTAAGCTTGACGACGATTTATTTATTCTTCGCGCTGATGGAGTATCTCAATCAAAAATTCCCGCCCGCGCTGGCAAAAATCAATTCGTTCGCGGGAATTTCGTATATCGCCATGCTGATTCAGCACATAATAATCTACGTCGTCACGGACAGATTGGAGCTGGCGAATTTGCAGACGTTCGGATTGATTTACATTTGGCTTTTGATAACAGCGATAATCATCTACGCGAGCCGCCTTATCAAAAATTTTTCCGAGCCGCTCGAAAATTATTTCCTCAAGCGCAACTGAATTGTGATATAATTCCCCCGCAAAATTTTCTAAGGAGCGATTGTATGAACTTAATGATTGGTGAAGAACTCAACGGCTTCCGCCTGAAAAATTTTTCCGAAGTTGAAGAGATTGGCGCGAAGACTTACGAATTTGAACACATCAAGACTGGCGCGAAACTTTTCTACGCCGCGACCGACGACGACAACAAAGTTTTTTATATCGGGTTCCGCACGCCGCCCAAAGACGACACCGGCGTCACGCACATAATCGAACACAGCGTTCTTTGCGGCTCGAAAAAATATCCGCTCAAGGAGCCGTTTGTCGAACTTGTCAAAGGCTCGCTGAATACTTTTTTGAACGCCATGACTTATCCTGACAAAACTGTTTACCCCGTCGCCAGCCGCAATGCCAAAGATTTCCGCAACTTGCAGGACGTTTACCTCGACGCAGTCTTTAATCCGAACATGCTCGCCACGCCCGAAATTTTGATGCAGGAGGGCTGGCACTATGAGATTGATAACGCCGACGCGCCCTTGACTTACAGCGGCGTCGTCTACAACGAGATGAAGGGCGCACTCTCCTCGCCCGACGACATTTTGGGCAGCAAGCTTTTGCACGAAACTTTTCCGCAGAATTGCTACGGCTATGAATCGGGCGGCGACCCTGAAGCCATTCCGAACTTAACGCAGGAAGATTTCGCCGCCTTCCACAAAAAATTTTATCACCCGTCGAACAGCTACATTTATCTTTATGGCGACGTGGACATTGCCGACCAGCTCGCCTACCTCGACCGCGAATATCTTAGCAAGTACGATAAAATTTCGGTTGATTCGGCGATTGACTTCCACCCTGCCTTTAGCGAAATGAAACGCGTCGCCGAAGTTTATCCGATTGGCGAAGAAGAAAATTCTGCCGAGAAAAGTTTTCTGTCGCTGAATTTGGTTGTGGGCGATACGCTCGACACGCGCACGAATTTGGGCTTGGAGATTTTAACGCACGCGTTGTTTAGTAGCCCCGCCGCGCCCGTGCGCAAAGCTCTGATTGATTCGGGCTTGGGCAAGGACGTTGACGCCGGATTGGAAGACGATTTGCGCCAGCCGACTTTTACAATCACGCTGAGCGGCTCCGAGATTGACCGCGTGGAAAAATTTTATTCCCTGCTGACGAACGAACTCCAAAAGCTCGTCGACGGCGGCATTGATAAAACTCTCCTACAGGCGTCGATTAATTTAATGGAGTTCAAGCTCCGTGAAGCTGACTTCGGACTTGCGCCAAAAGGTTTGATTTACGGCTTGCGTCTTCTTAAGACGTGGCTTTACGGCGGCGACCCCAATGCCTACCTGCGCTACGAAGACGACTTGGCGGCGATGAAGCGCGGTCTCGACGAAAATTATTTTGAAGACATCATCAAGAAATATTTCCTCGACAACCCGCACAAAGTTTTGATGACGCTCGCGCCCGATAAAACTTTTGCTAAGAAACGCGACGCCGCTCAAGCCGCAAAGCTCGCGGAGATTAAATCTAAGTTGACGCCCGCGCAGATTCAAGAAATTATTTCGACGACGCAGAAATTAAAGCTCCGCCAACAAGCTCCCGATTCGCCCGAAGCTTTGAAGACGATTCCGATTTTGAAGCGCGAAGATTTGCGCAAAGAGCCGGAAAAGCTCCCGTTGCAGTTCCGCGACCTCAGCGGCACGAAAATTCTTTACAGCAACATCGACACGCACGGCATAATTTATTTAACATTCTACTTTGACGCGCTGAAAATTCCGCAGGAAAAAATTTTCCATGCCTACCTGCTGACAAGTTTGTTGGGCAACGTCGACACGAAAAAACATTCCTACGAGGAGCTGGCGATTTTAACGAACTTGAATATCGGCGGCTTCGGCACGACGCTCCGCGCTGATTCGGAAAATCGCAAGCCGCATTCGTTCGCGCCGCGCATGAGAGTTTACGTCAAGGCTCTAAAGTCAAAGCTCGCCGAAATGACGGAAATACTCACCGAAATTTTCAACGAAACTATTTTCACGAACAAGAAACGAATCCGCGAACTTATTGAACAAGACCAAATCGGCTTTGAACTCAACTTGCAGAACATGGCGACGCAGATAATTTCCGCGCAACTCGCCGCGTATCAGACGAAGACCGGAGCTTACAACGCCGCCGCTTTACTGCCCTACAACAAATTCTTAAAGGAGTTGCTCGCCGACTTCGACAATAAATTTGATGAACTCGCCGCCGATTTAAAAGATGTGCTTAATCGGCTGGTCAATCGCAACGGGCTGATTGTCAGCGTGACGGCTCCCGGCGAACTCTATAAAAATTTCGTGCCGCACTTGGCGGGCTTGTTGAAGAGCATGACGATTGACGAATACAAGCGCGAAAATTATTCTTTCCCGTGCAAGCCGAAGAACGAAGGACTTTACAGCCAAAGCCGCGTGCAATACGTCGGCAAGGGCGCGAACTTCATCGACTGCGAGCACGAATATAACGGCGCGTTAAATGTTCTGGAAACGATTTTGCGCTACGAATATTTCTGGACGAAAATCCGCGTGCAGGGCGGCGCGTATGGAGCCTTTGCAAGTTTCAATCGCAATGGCGCGTTGTTCTTCGGCTCGTATCGTGACCCGAACCTTGAAAAAACTTTGGAGACTTTCGACGGCACGGCGGACTTCCTGAAAAATTTCGACGTGAGCGACCGCGAAATGGACAAGTACATAATCGGCACGTTGAGCAAGATTGACAAGCCGTTGACGCCGTCGATTAAGGGGCAACTCGCCGCTGACTTCTGCCTTAGAAATATCACCTACGACGACCGCCAAAAATCCCGCAACGAAATTCTCGCGGCGCGGCAGGAAGATATTCGCGCCTTAGCGAAATTGATTGCTGACTGCATGAATAAAAATTGCATGTGCGTCTTCGGCAACGAGAAAATTATTAAGGAGCACGCAGAAATTTTCGGCGAAGTTAAACAGGCTCTGGAGTAAAAATTCTATAAGCTAACAGTTAAATTGGAGGGCTGATTAATGAAACAAATTCCATTTAAAGGCTCGTGCGTCGCGATTGTTACTCCCTTCGACGAGACGGGCGTTAATTTTTCCGAACTTGGGCGCATGATTGACGACCAGATTAAAAATCACACGGACGCCATTTGTATCACGGGCACAACGGGCGAGGCGGCAACTATGAACGACGCCGAGCACAAAGCCGCGATTAAATTCACCGTCGAACACGTAGCGGGGCGCGTCCCTGTCATCGCGGGCACCGGCTCCAACGATACCGCCTATTCCATCGAACTTTCTCAATACGCGGAAAAAGTCGGCGTGCAAGCTGTCCTTTTGGTCACGCCCTACTACAACAAATGCACGCAAGCTGGACTCGTCGCGCACTACACAAAGATTGCTGACAGCATCCAAACGCCCGTGATTTTGTACAACGTGCCGGGGCGCACCGGCGTTGACATTAAGCCCGAAAGTTATTTCAAACTTTCCAAGCACCCGCGCATTGTTGCGGCTAAGGAGGCGAACGGAGATTTAACTTCGATTCTTCGGACGCGCAAACTCTGCGGCGACGATTTGGCTATTTATTCGGGCAACGACGACCAAACTATCCCGATTCTGTCACTGGGCGGCAGCGGCGTCATTTCCGTCCTTGCGAACGTCGCGCCCTACGATACGCACATGATTTGCCAAAATTATTTCGACGGCAAGGTTGATGAGGCGTCGCGCATGCAGATTGATTACTGCGATTTAATCGACGCGCTGTTCTGCGAAGTCAATCCGATTCCCGTCAAGGTGGCAATGCGCTTGCAGGGCTGGAACGTCGGCGAATTGCGTATGCCGCTTTGCGAGCCGGAGCCAAAGCACCTTGAACAAATTAAAACTGCAATGAAAGCGCACGGATTGCTTTAAGGAGGAGGAGATTTAATTGACAAAAAAATTTTTAGCCCTGTTGATAATGCTGGCGGTGTTTATGACGTCGTCGATTGCGCTGGCGGCTTTTGAAGAGACGATAGAGGAAGACGCCAACTTGGGGACGGTCAAGAAAATAGCGGTCGCCTATCCGAACTACTACAAGACCGAGGACACCGAGCCGGAAATTTACGACTTCGCGAAGGACATTTACAACGCGGGCAGATTTACCTCCAGCCGCGAGATTGTCTCTTATGAAGACGTCGCCGCCTCCATTCGCCGCGATACCGGCATTGACATTTACTCGTTGGACGTGCTCGAAGCCGAAAAAATTTACAAGCAAAACATCAACCGCTACGCCGATACCTACGTCATCACGACCGTCACCAACAATTCCAAGCGGCCGTGGCTGTTCTTCTACGTCTACAACTCTACGGACGGCAAGCTCATGTACACCTACAGCATTCAAAGCAACGTGCTCGACAAGACCGCCAAAGACTACGGCAAGGCGGCGGAGGATTTCTTTAAGCAATTTGACACAACCGCCAAAAGAAATTTGAGCAAGGAAGAGCGCAGGGAGCTTGAAGAGAAACAGAAGGCGGCGCGAATTTACAAGCGTCACGTCGAAAAGGTCACGTACAAGACGGGCAAAGACAAACTCGACATGGTTCGCAAAAAATAATTTCATACGAAAATTTCGGCGGACGACTCCAAAGAGTTGCCCGCTTTTTTTGCGGCATTGACAAAAATCTTTCCGCAGATAAAATACTTTCAGACACGAACAGGAGGCGAATCATTTTGCTTGACATAAAAAATTTGCGCGTCAAGGCGGACGATAAAGAAATTCTGCGCGGGCTAAACTTGAACGTTGCGAAGGGAGAAGTTCACGTTATCTTGGGACCAAACGGCTCCGGCAAGTCGACGCTCATGAACGTTATCCTCGGTCACCCGAAATATCAAATCACGGGCGGCGAAATTTTTTTTGAGGGCGAAGACTTAACCGCGCTGAAAACTTTTGAGCGGGCGCGGCGCGGCATTTTTTTATCCTTCCAAAATCCTGAAGAAATCCCCGGCATCACCGTTGAAAATATGTTGCGCACGGCTAAGCAGTCAATCACCGGCGCGAAAATTAAAATTCTGCAATTCCACAAAGAACTGCTCGCGCTCATGAAAGAGTTGCAAATCGCGCCCGAATACGCAAGCCGCTACATGAACGTCGGCTTCAGCGGCGGCGAAAAGAAACGCAACGAAATTCTCCAGCTCCTCACGCTTAAGCCCAAGCTCGCCTTGCTTGACGAAACTGACAGCGGGCTTGACGTGGACGCCGTGGAAATTGTTTCGGCGGGCGTCGCCAAATTCCACAACGCTGAAAATTCTTGCATAATCATCACGCACAACGCGCAGATTCTGAAACACTTGCCGGTTAATCGCGCACACATTTTTTTGAACGGGCGGATTGTAAAAAGCGGCGGCGCGGAACTCGTCGGCGAAGTTTCGGAAAAAGGTTACGCGCCCTTCGAGGTTGAGCCATGAAAAAGCAACGTGACGTTGCATCCAATGTGCGCGATTCAACGTCAAAAAATTTTCAGCTACTCACCGCGCTCGAACGTTACGAAAAATTTTTTGAGAGGGCAACGTATGAAAAATTATATTCAAGACATTGAGCGGGCACTGTACGACGTGCGCGACGAAGATAAATCAATTTACAAATCGGACGCGGGCTTGACGGAGGAAATTATCCGCGACATTTCCAAGCGCAAGAAAGACCCGCCGTGGATGTTGGAGTTTCGGCTGAAGTCGCTGGAAGTTTATAAAAAAATTTCGTTGCCGACGTGGGGACCCGACATCAGCGCGTTGAACATGGACGAGATTGTCACTTACGTCAAGCCGAACGCCGCGCAGGTTTCCGATTGGTCGCAGGTGCCCGACGAAATTAAAAAAACTTTCGACAGGCTGGGAATCCCCGACGCGGAGAAAAAATCGCTGGCGGGCGTGGGCGCGCAATACGATTCGGAGGTCGTCTATCACAGCGTGCAGAAACGGCTGACGGATTTGGGCGTCGTCTACACCGACATGGAGACCGCGCTCGTCGAACACGAAGACCTTGTCCGCGAATATTTTATGACGCTCGTCCCGCCCAAAGATCACAAGTTCGCCGCGTTGCACGGAGCAGTTTGGTCGGGCGGCAGTTTCGTCTACGTGCCGGCGGGCGTCGACGTGAAAATTCCGTTGCAGTCTTACTTCCGATTGAACGCGGCGGGCGCGGGGCAATTTGAACACACGCTGATAATCGTCGAGCCTGGCGCGAAGTTGCATTTTATCGAGGGTTGCTCCGCTCCAAAATACAACGTCACGAATTTGCACGCGGGTTGCGTCGAACTTTTTATCAAGGAAGGTGCGCGGCTCCGCTACTCCACGATTGAAAATTGGTCGCGCAACATGATGAACTTAAACACCAAACGTGCGCTCGTCGAGAAAAACGCGCTGGTCGAGTGGGTTAGCGGCTCGTTCGGCTCGCATGTGTCGATGCTCTATCCTTGCAGTGTCTTGCACGGCGAAGGCGCGCGCGCTGAATTTACCGGCGTGACGTTCGCGGGCAAAGGACAAAATCTTGACACGGGCGCGATTGTCGTGCACGCCGCTCCGAACACTTCCGCCAACATAAACACGCGCACAATTTCCAAATCGGGAGGCGCGGCAACTTATCGTTCGGCGGTCAAAGTCACGAAGAACGCTCCGTTCGCCAAATGCTCCGTGAACTGCGAATCGCTCATGCTTGACGACGAATCGCGCTCGGATACCTTGCCCGTCATGGACATTGAAGGCGACGAGGCAGACATCGGGCACGAGGCAAAAATCGGGCGCATTTCGGAGGAGGCAGTGTTTTATTTAATGGCGCGGGGCATTTCGGAGGCGGAGGCGCGGGCAATGATCGTTCGCGGGTTCGTCGAGCCGATAGCAAAGGAATTGCCGCTGGAATACGCCGTGGAGATGAACAACTTAATCAACTTGGAGCTGGAAGGACAGCTGTAAAAATTTTTTCGCCGATTAAAATCGTCGGCGTTTTTTATTGACGCGCAAAAAGTTTTTCTGATAAAATTGCCGCAAGTTTTTCAATCAGCGAGCGAATGCGCGGGCAAATTCGTGCGCTTCTGCAGGACAATCAAAACGTTCAAAACGGCTCGTCGATGGTTCGGACTGCCGAGCGCGGTATCGACCAGATTATCCAAAACATACGAACGCTTAAGGAAAAGGCAATCGACGCCGCCAACGACTCCAACACCGACGAAGACCGCGCCACCATTCAAAAGGAATTCGGGCAACTCGTGAATACGATTGACGACATCGCTATCGGCACGCAATTCAACGGCAAGCGGCTCCTCGACGGCACTTATTCCGGCGGACAAAAAAAACGTCACTTTAAAAGGCAAAAACGACGGCGCATTTGTTCCCGCGAATGTTCCGCCTTTGCCCGACGGCTATCCTTTTTTTAAAACGGTGAGTGCGCCGTCGCAAAGCAACAACGCGCAAATCACGGGCACAAGTTTTAATGTGACACAGGGCGGAATTTACACCATTGATTCGGGTTTCACTGGAACGATAAATGTCAACACGACCGACGCCGTTAAATTTGTTTCCGCAGATTCTTCGCAAGTTTTAAATAACGTTCAAATCGCGGGACCTGCGGGCGGCGGCGCAAACATTTGGGTTGAGAACTTGAACATAAAAAACAATGCGGGCACGTCGGTTTTCAAATTTCAAGGTAGTAACAATTTCTTAAGCGTCGCGGGCGACAATACCTTTACAAATTCAGGAAATGCGGCGGTTATAAATGTCGGCGGCGGACTGAGTGTCCAAAGCACAAGCAACGGCTCGATAACTTTAAACAATACTGGCGCAAGCGGCGGCGCGGGCATCGGTTCTAACGCCGCCGAGAACAGCACCGCCAATATTGTCGTTTCCGGCGTGAATCTAACTGCTAACGTTTACGACGGGGCGGCAATCGGTTCGGGGCGAAGCGGCTCTATCGGAAATGTTATCGTCGAAAACTCAACGCTCAATCTTCATGGTCATTACAATGCAAACATCGGTTCAGGGGCGTCTAATGCTTCCGCAGGCAACATTACAATCGTTCATTGCAACGTAACGAGCAACAATATTGATACGGGAATCGGTTCGGGTTATCCCAGCTCAACGTGCGGCGACATTGGCATTTACAATTCCACTTTAAACATAAAGAACACTTACAGCGCGTGCATAGGTTCGGGCGAAAACGCTAAGTGCGGCGATATTTACGTATCTAATTCAAACATTACGGGCAAAAGCAATCATGGAGCTTGTATTGGAACGGGGAAGGGCGCGACCTCCGGCGATATAACCGTGACGAACGGAACTTTTGTAAAGCATGTTTCACCGAACGGCGCGGCAATCGGCACCGGCATAAATGGTACAGTGACGGGCAAAATTAAGTATTCGGACACAATTACAGTTGATTGGACGCAATGTTACGTTGACCCCGCTGATGAAGAACATCCGGGAATTGGGCGCGGCAAAAACGGCTCGGCTACGGTTGACGATTTCGAGACCATTGATGACAGCCCCGAATATATTCCGGTAGTCGAGATAGTCAATCAAAAATCGGCGTTGCAGATTCAGCACGGCACGCAGGCTAATCAGCGAATCAACGTCTTTATCAACAGCATGCAGACCAAGGATTTAAAGGGGACAATTCCCAACGAGGCGGACAAAGCTCAACTCGCCGCCTACTCCAATTCGCCCGAAAGACAAGCCGAACTTCAGGAGATACT
Organism: Selenomonadaceae bacterium; assembly: GCA_017529935.1. Taxonomy (GTDB): domain Bacteria; phylum Bacillota; class Negativicutes; order Selenomonadales; family Selenomonadaceae; genus Quinella. The sequence goes on along the minus strand of JAFXNB010000086.1, from coordinate 5,355 downwards.
TGCCGCGGCAAAAGACTTGACGCTCAACGACGCGCGGGTTACGACCGTCGACAATGCCAAAGTCGCAATTCGTGTCGTCGAAGGCGCGCTAGAATACGCGCTTAACGAGGCGACGAATATGGGCGCGTATCTTCAGCGGCTGGAGTACACCGACGCGAACGTCACGACCATGGGCGAGAACGTTCAAAATTCCGAATCGACAATCCGCGATGCCGACATGGCTAAGGAGATGACCGATTACACCAAGTTCAACATTTTAACTCAAGCGTCGCAATCAATGCTCGCACAAGCTAATCAAAGTTCAGGCGCGGTGCTCAGTTTGTTGCAATGAAAATTTTTTCGCGGCTCGTTTAAACGGGTCGCTTTTTTATTTGACGTGTGAAAAGTTTTTCTGATAAAAGGCGTTGGCACAGCTCTCTTTGGGCAAGCTCAACAAAAATATTAACAAAGCCGGAAAAGCTTTGACGAAAATTTCTAGCAGCATGAAAATCAATTCCGCTCAAGATGACACCTCGGCTTATTCTATTTCGGAAAGAATGCGCGTGAGGCTTCGTTCGCTGAAAGAACTGGCGATTAACGCCGCCAATTACACCAACACCGACGAAGACCGCGCTACGATTCAAAAGGAATTTCTTCAGCGCATGTACACGATTAACGACATCGCCACGACGACGGCTTACAACGGCAAAACGCTCCTCGACGGCACGCACGCCAAACAAAAAATTATCTCGGACAATATTTTAATTTCTGCGGGCGACTACACAATCACCGCAGACGGCGTTTACTCGCTGGCGGACGGCTACACTGGAAATATCACCGTCAACGCCAAGAACGTCAAGCTCAAGCAAGAGACGCCCGCCAATCAGCTCAGCAACGTTTCAATCGTCACGGCGAGCGGCGGCAACGCCAATCTTTGGATTGAAAACCTCAACATTAAAAATACGGAAGACAAAAATATCATCAAGTTCCAAGGCGCGGATAATTATCTAACCGTCAAGGGCACGAATATTTTAGATGACAACAATACCTCTATTCATACTAACTCGGCGGCGATTAATGTTGGTGACGGCTTGACAATCGTCGGCAACGGCTCTTTGGAGGCAAGCAGTTATAACGGCGCGGGCATTGGCGGCGACTGCCAGGACACGGCAGGCTATATAAAAATCGGCGGCGCGGTTACAATCACGGCAACTAGCACAAACGCGGGCGCGGGCATTGGCAGTGGTTACTCTGCAAGCGCGGGAGATATAACAATCAGTAATTCGGCAACGTTCAATGCTTCAAGCACACATGGCGACAAAGTAGGCAAAGGACACGACAACTCCACCGTGGGCACGATAAGTATCGGGCAGACAACTTTTGATGTAGATGTTTCCGTCACGACGCGCGAAAATGCAAACATTGCAATCAGAGTTCTGGACGGCGCACTCGAATACGCGCTTGACCAGGCAACGACAATCGGCGCGTATCTTCAGCGGCTGGAGTACACGGCAACCAACATCACAACTTCAACCGAAAATGTTCAAGCCGCCGAATCGACAATCCGCGATGCCGACATGGCTAAGGAAATGACCGATTACACCAAGTTCAACATCTTAACTCAAGCGTCGCAGTCAATGTTGGCGCAAGCTAATCAAAGTTCGGGCGCGGTGCTTAGTTTGCTCGGATAAAAATTTTTTCGCGGCTCGCGAAAGCGGGTCGCTTTTTTTATGCGCAATGCCAATTAAATATGCGCCGCAGAATTTTTCAACACAAGCCGGCTTGCGCATTTTGAATTTCGCCGCTAAAATATAAAAAATTGTTTTTGAAACGTATCCGCTTGAAGGGAAGACGCTCATGAAAACGCAGGCACCAAAGAAAAATAATCTCGTGGCGGCGGCAATCGCCCTGCCGATAGTTTTGGCGATAATCTTTGCGGGAATTTATTTCAATCTCTCCGGAATTTTCCGCGAGGCTCCCAAAGTTGATGTTCAGCCGCGCAACAATTTCAAAAAAACTTTGCACGTCGTCACCGACCACGACTACTCGCCCTATTCCTACATCGACGAGCAAGGAAATTATCAAGGCTACGACGTGGAAATGATGAACGAAATCGCCAATCGCATGCAGATGAATCTTGACTTGGTGCTGATGGATTGGAACGACGCCAATAAAATTTTCCTAAGCGGCGGCGCAGATATTATCATGAACATGGAGAGCGATTTGATTATAAACAACCCGAACATAATCGCGACGCTCCCGACGACCGAAAAGCAATACGTCGTTTACGGGCGGAGGAATATTTCTTCCGTCGCCGAACTTTACGGGCGGCGTGTCGCCTCGTTGCACAATATGCCCGGTCTCGGTCTCGACGATGAAATTTCTTACGTTCACTCTTACAAAAAGATTTTCGACGGGCTAAAGAGCGGCGAATACGAATTTGCAATTTGCCCGATTCAAGTCGGCGGCGCGTTTCTCGAAAAGCTCGACATCAGCGACGTTTTTCCAAGCTATGCCGTTCAGCATGTTTACGGGACGCTGGCTATGCACCCCGAAGATACAATGTTGCGCGTAAAAGTCAACGCCGTGCTGATTCAAATGCAGCAGGAAGGTCGCCTCGAAGCCCTTACGAAAAAATGGATTATCAATCGCTACGAAAATATCACGCTGGAGGAAATGGTCACGAGCCGCCCGTGGCTGATTGCGCTGATTCTGACAAGTTGCCTAATGGTGATTCTGCTAATCGGCTATACGTTCATGCAGGTGCGCTACGTCCGTTCGCAGGAGGCGTACACCGAACAGCTGCAGGAGCATTACGACACGATAAAACTTCAGGGCGAGGAGCTAAAGCAACGACAAGCGGAACTTATCGCGGAAAAGGAACGCGCCGAGGAAGCCAACAAAGCCAAATCAACTTTCCTGTCGAATATGAGCCACGACATACGCACGCCCATGAACGCAATCGTCGGTTATCTCAACCTTGCCAAAGATTTGCACAAAGTCTGCGAAGCTTGCCCGTTGTATCAAAATGAACCTTGCAAGGATAATATCCCCGACAGAATGTTTGACTTCCTAAAAAAAATCGACGCCTCCAGTCAGCATTTGCTCGCGCTGATTAATGACGTGTTGGAGATGAGCCGTATTGAGTCGGGCAAAATGGAGCTTGAACTCGACGGTATGAACATTGCCGGCGCACTCGACGAAGTTCACGACATGTTCGCAACGCAGATGAAAGGCAAAAATATTTCCTTCACCGTCGACACCGCCGCCGTCCGCGATAAATTTGTCATCTGCGATAAAAATCGTTTGAACCGCGTGCTGTTAAATCTTTTGAGCAACGCTTACAAATTCACGCCCGAAGGCGGCAACATTTCCGTCAAGCTGGAGCAAATCGGCGACAGCCACGACGGCACGGCGGAATATGAATTGCGCGTTAAAGATTCGGGTATCGGCATGACGCCCGAATTCGCCGCCAAAGTTTTTGAGGCGTTTGAACGCGAGCGCACTTCCACCGTCAGCAAAATTCAGGGCACGGGACTTGGCATGGCGATTACAAAAAGTATCGTCGACCTTATGGGCGGCACGATTAAAGTTATCACCGCGCCCGGCGAAGGCACCGAATTTGTCATCAACGTCAGCTTTAAAATCGCCGACGAAATGCGCGAGGAAATCGCCGCCGAAAATAAAAAAGCCGCGCAGGTTATCAACTTCACGGACAAAAAACTTTTGCTCGTCGACGACATCGAAGTCAATCGCGAAATCGCCAAAATGCTTCTGGAGAGCGAGGGCTTTATCGTCGACACGGCGACCGACGGCAAGGACGCTGTCGAAAAAGTTGCGGCGAACGTTTATGACGCGGTGCTCATGGATATTCAGATGCCGATAATGAACGGCTACGACGCGGCGCGGGCAATTCGCAAACTCGACGATAAAAAACTTGCGCAGGTTCCGATTATCGCCATGACTGCCAACGCCTTCAGCGAGGACGTAAAAAACGCGCTCGACGCCGGCATGAACGGACATATCGCCAAGCCTATCGACGTGGAAAAAATGATGGAGACTCTGGCGAAAATTCTCCCTGCATGAAAACTTCCGAAATATAAAAGCACCCTCCAAAGCGGAAGGTGCTTTTTTGTTGCGTAAAATTATTTTAAAACGTTTGGTCGCGCGTCGAAATTTTTTCCTGAACGTAGGCGATAAATTCGTCGACGCTCATTGAAACGCTGTCCTTCGTGCTGTATTTGCGAATCGGCAAAACGCTCGTCTCGACTTCCTTGTCGCCGAGAACAATCGTGTAGGGAATTTTTTTGACTTGGGCGTCGCGGATTTTTTTGTTGATTTTCTCGTTGCGGTCGTCGATTTCAGCGCGGAGATGGAGCGCGAAAAATTTATCGGCGAGCTTTTTGGCGTAGGCGAGGTGGTTGTCGGTTATCGGCAAAAGTTTTATCTGCACGGGAGCCAGCCACACGGGGAACGCGCCCGCGTAGTTTTCAATCAAAATGCCGATGAAGCGTTCGATTGAACCGTAAACGACGCGGTGCACCATAATCGGGCGATGCTTGTTGCCGTCCTCGCCGATATAATTCAAATCGAACTTTTCGGGCAAGAGCATATCAAGTTGAATCGTGCCGCATTGCCACGTTCTGCCGATTGAGTCTTTCAAGTGGAAGTCAATCTTCGGACCGTAAAACGCGCCGTCGCCCTCGTTGATGACGAAATCCAGCCCGCGATGTTCCAGAGCTTTGCGGAGCGCGTCGGTCGCCAGTTCCCAAGTTGCGTCGTCGCCCATGGAATTTTCCGGACGCGTGGAAAGTTCCGCCTTGTACTTCAGCCCGAAAGTTTTGTAAACCTCGTCGATCAAGTCAATAGTCTTTTGAATTTCCGGCTCGACCTGTTCGGGCGTCATGAAGATATGCGCGTCGTCCTGCGTGAAGTTGCGGACGCGAAACAGCCCGTGGAGCACGCCGCTCTTTTCGTGGCGGTGGACAAGACCAATCTCGCCGAGGCGCAACGGCAAATCGCGGTAGCTGTGCACGTGCGTACACAGGTACGACTGTTAGAGTAGCCCACCTCGATATGGTTAGCCTCAATCTGTGGGCGCAGCTTGCGCAATCCGTACTTATTCAGCTCTGGGAAGGTAAAGCCTCTGTCGCCAGCAAAGCCGCAACAGCCCACACCCTCGGGTAGGAACACGTTGTTTGAGCACAGCTTAGCCAAAGCTATCATATCCTTATCTACACCCATCTGTCGGGTAGAACACGTCAGGTGCAGTGCTATATGACGGTCGATAGGATGGAAATCCAATCGTGGTACCAGGAACTTCATAATAAACTCAGCTGGCTCGTAGAGGTGCATCTTATGCATCACCTTGCGCAT
>JAFXNB010000011.1 GCA_017529935.1 Selenomonadaceae bacterium | reverse complement strand
CGGGCTTGTGCATGGAAGTTTGGAGCATTTATTTTTTTGCGCGCGCGGCGTGGAGTGACGATTCGCGGCGAATTTTTTTTGCGGAAATATTTATCGGCGCGGTGTTGGGAGCGTTGGCGTTCGGTTGCAAGCCGACAGTCGCGCTGGCAAATTTTTTAGTCTTGCCGCTCCTGCCGAAATTTTTTGTCAAGGACGACCCGCGAAAAATTTTCCTCGTGCTGAGCGTGCCGTATTTTTTCACGGGCGCGGCTTTGATGGCGTACAATTTTTTGCGCTTCGATAACGTTTTTGAATTCGGGCAAGCTTATCAATTAACCGTCACCGACCAGCACGCCTACGGAAAATTCTCCGAACGATTCAATTTGTCCTCGCAGATTAACGGCTTGCTGGAAAATTTTTTCGGCGTCGACAATTCAGCCACGGGCGACAATAAACCTTCGGGCGCGTTGCGCTACGTTTTATTCTGGTTGCCGATTTTTTTGTTGACACGAGACCTGCGCAGCGCACTGTCGATAAATAAATTAATCGGCGTGGTAGTCGCTTTGATACTCACGCCGATTTTAATTACAATGTTTCAAATTCAATGGACGCCGTTTCTGTTGGAGCGTTATCGCCTGGAAATTTATTGGCTGCTCGCGCTGTTGAGTTTCATATCGCTGGGATTTTTATCCGCGTGCCGGAAAAAATTTTTGAACTTCGGATTGTGCGTGCTGTGCCTCGTGACGATTTTCCAATGCCTTAACCTGTTCTTTATCCCGAACGATTTAAATTTCGCGGCGATTTATCCCGAATTGCGCCCGACACTTTTAAAAATTTTGTCGCTGACTTACTTTTAACCCGATACTGTTTACACGGTTGATTTTTTATTCGCCACGAAGATTAAAACTGCGCCGGCGATACAAATTCCGAGTGAAATGATAATCATCCACGTTATGCCGAGTGCATCGAAAGTAAAGCCGCCTTGCAAACTGCCAATGACGTTGCCGACCGTTAAAACTGCCGCCATTAAGCCTTGTCCTTTAACTTTATCTTCGGGAGCCATTGTCTCATCGGAGTAGTAGGTTGAAGCTGACGCAAATATTGCAAAGGTCACTGCTTGTAAAGTCTGAATTAGATAAATATGCGTGACTGAAGTTGCCAAAAGGTATAACGCGCCGCGAATGCAATAGAAAATGCCGCAGACTAAGAGCAAATTTTTCGCGCCGAATTTTTTGTGGAGTCTTGCGTAGTTAAAAAGAACAATCAATTCCATGACTGCCGCAATGGCAATGGCGGTGCCAAGATTGTCCGAATTGCCGCCGACATTTTCCAAAATCATCAGCATGTAAATTTGAATGCAGTTATGGAAGGACATAACTAACGACAAGCCGACCATCATTATGACGAACGCGGGATATTTGGAGAAAAAATTTCCTTGCCGTCCGCCGCTTTTTATTCGGGCAGAATCCCCTTCAGTCATATCGCCGTAGTAAGGCATGGAAAAAGTAATGAGCATGAGGAACACGTTTAGAGCGATACCGCTTGCAACTACCGACGGCGCACCGAACATGACTGTTAATTTCCCGACTGCAACACTTATTGCGGCAAATGCTATCGAACCGCAAGCACGCGCAGAACCAAAGTCGATGACTATATTTTTCTTGAGGTAGTAGAAGCAAGCGGCGTTGACGAGCGGCATCATACAGTTAATCAGCGTCATGAAGCTCGCAAACAGAATGACGACTGCCATACCCTCATCGATAAACAACATTGCGGCACAGATTAGCAGATTCAATCCCAGTAAGCCGATTAAAATTGATTTCCAGTTGAGTGCTCCGCCTTTGTCCGCAAGAGATCCTATCCACGGTTGCAGAAATGCTGAAATAACACAACAAATGGCTATGACGGTACCAATCATGCTGGCTGAAATGCCTTTTTCCTGCAAAAAATACGTCACGTAGACAAAGCCAACGCAATAAATCATCCAGTAGACGCCTTGCAAGGATTTATATTTCAATGACTCACTCATTTTAGTTCACTTCTTTCAAAAAAAATCGGATGCAAAAGCTGGTTGCACCCGAATAAAAATGCTTCCGAATATGGCTTAAAAATATTGAGCAAGGAAACACTGCAACGCGCCAATTAAATTCGCATCGTTTTGGAATTTGCAAGTGACAATCTCGGCGTGAGGCACGTAGTAAGGACATGCGGCGTAAAGTTTTTTGAGGTTTTCGCGAATCGCCTCAATGAAAACCGGCTGAGCACTTATTCCGCCGCCGATTGCAAAACGCTGAGGATCAAGAACCGTCTGGAGATTGAAAATCTGAACGGCTATTTCTCTTGCAAAGCGATTCAGACATTCGCGTGCGGTCGGATCACCGGAGTTTACCGCCTCGAAGACAATTATTCCGTCGACTTCATTAGCGGGAAGATTTTTAGCTTCAGCGTACATTTTGCAAAGTTGAGGCGTTCCGCAACGATTGCCCCAGACGCCTTCAAAATTCGGAGTGCCTGCGCGGTCGCTCGTTATGTAAGAGACTTCGCCCGCAGAAAAATGCGTTCCTCTGTGGAGTTTGCGGTCTTTAATGTAGCCGCCGCCTATCATTGTGCCGAAAATCAGAACGAAACCGTCGTTTACGTCCTTAAGCGCACCCGCTGCAGCTTCGGCAAGTGCCGCACATTTGGCGTCATTTTCCATTGAAATTTTGACGGGACATTTTTCGTAAAGGGCATGGCGTAGATAAAAATCGTCATTGTAGCGCAGAGCTCCGCCCATCGCGCAATAACTATTCTTGGTATCAATAATTCCAGGCATGGAGATCGCTATGCCCTCGACTGACGGATATTCCCCGTAAATTTTTGCCAGAGCCTCGATTAAATCTTCCCGACCGGTCAAAGGCGTGGGCACTTTGCCTTTGGATAAAATTTTGAGGTCATTGGTCATTTCGGCATACTTTATCGCAGTGCCGCCAATATCTATTGCTAATACGTTCATGTCAGCAGTCCTTCATGGTCTTGCCTTCGCCGCAGAGTTTTTCAAAGTCGCGAATGAAAACATTGATAGCAGAAGTGATAGCGTCGTTTTTGACGAGCGAGAAGATAACGTCGGGGGAAGCGGTCGCCGCTCCAATTCCATACTCGGCAAGTTCAAGGAGCTGTTGAGAATTTTTAAAGCTAGCTGCCAAAACATTCGCGTCGAGTTTGTTGTTGCGGAAGATGTCGTGAATGTGCTGTGCGATAGTGACGCCGTCATAACCCATATTGTCAATCCGATTGATGTAAGGAGCAGCATAACTTGCGCCGGCTTTAGCCGCCAAAAACGCTTGCATAGGAGTATAAATCGCCGTCGCCGTGATGTTCGCGCCCTCCGCCTTGAGAAGTTTCATAGCGCGGAAACCTTCTTCAATCGACGGAATCTTAACGTAGGTATTTTTGCCGAGTTCGGCTTGAATGCGGTGGGCGTCCTCAATCATGTCGTCGCAAGTTTTAGCCACAACTTGAACGTGCAATTCAGCGTCCGCGCCGATGAATTCGCGAATTTCCTTGAGCACGTCGTAGGGCTTGCGACCGCTTGCCGCCAAAATCGTCGGGTTAGTCGTCACGCCGTCGACGGGATAGTACTTGTAAATTCTCTTAATCTGGTCAATGTGGGCGTCGTCGATGATAAGTTTCATGATAATCTCTCCTTATAAAGTCTGTTCGGTTCTGTCGATAATGTCATCTTGAGTAGCTTTGCTGAGCGCGTTGAAAAATGCGCTGTAGCCCGCCACGCGAACTATTAAATCTTTATGCTTTTCGGGGTGCAGTTGCGCGTCGATAAGAGTTTCACGCGAGACAATGTTATATTGAACGTGATAGCCGTGCAGACGATTAAAGAACGTCCTAATCAGCATGATGAGCTTTTGTTTATTTTCTTCCTTCGCGAGGATTTGCGGAGTCATTTTCTGATTGAGCAGAACGCCGCCGGTAATTTTTTCAGTCGGGAGCTTGGCAACGGATTTAAAAACTGCAGTAGGACCGTTTTTATCGGCATTGTGCGCGGGCGAGCAACCTTCCGCGAGCGGTTCACGAGCCTTGCGACCGTTCGGCGTCGCCATTGTGCCCATACCTTGTCCGACGTTCGCGCTGATTGAAGACGTGCCGCCGTAACGAATGCCACCAATCGGACCGCGTTGATAGCGGGTGTTCGGATATTTTTTAATTTCGTCAAGGTAAGAATCGTAAGCCTCAATAATCAGTTCGTCGACGTAATCAATATCGTTGCCGTATTTGGGCGCGTCATTAATCAACATTTCTTGAATCCGCTGACTTTCCGGCGAGGTGAAGTTGTCCAAAATCGCGTCCCACAACTGTGCGGGCGTTATTTTTTTCTCCTCGAACACGAGCTTTTTAATTGCGGCGAGCGAATCCGCCATATCGGCGATACCGACCTGCAAGCCGCTGATGAAGTCGTAAACCGCGCCGCCTTCCTTAATCGTTTTGCCGCGCCCAATGCAATCGTCGGTTAAAGCCGAGCAGAGGATGTCGGGCACGTCGCGTTCAGAGGCTTTATCAATGGCGTTTTCGACAATCGCGCTGTACTTAGTCATTTCGCGGACGGTTTTGTCCCAAATGTCCATAAGCTGTTCATAGCTTGTCCAGTCTTTGAAGTAGCCATAACCTTTTGTGAATCGCTTGCCGCTTGTCATATCAACGCCGTTATTCATGGCGCAGAGCAACACGCGCGGGAAATTTATATAGCTCATGCCGGTGCAACGATAGCCCCATTTGCCGGGCACCGCCGTTTCAACGCAACCAATCGCGCTGTAATTATAAGCGTCCTCTTCCTTAACGCCCCAATTCAGGAACGACGGGATAATAATTTCGTCGTTGTTGAGCGCGGGCATTCCGAATCCAAGCTTCATGACTTCGATAGATTCTTCCATAAACTTTTTGTCAATGTTGGCGTGATAGCGGACTGTGAAATTGGGTTGCGTCAAGCGCGTCTGTGCAATCGACTGCAAAACGACAAACGACAGCTCGTTGACGGCGTCTTTTTTATCGACAGTTTGCCCGCCAACGGTTACATTTTGATACATCGGCGAACCGGCGGAGCTAAGCGTATGCGCCTGCGAACGAATTTTTTGCACAGTCAACGTCTTAATCCAAAGGCAAGTCAAAAGTTCGAGGGCGTCGGCTTTGGTTAGCTTGCCAGAGTCAATGTCCTTTTTGTAAAGCGGATACATATATTGGTCGAAGCGTCCGTAGCTGAGCGAATGCCCGTTGCTTTCAATCTGCAGGATAACATGAATAAACCAAACGGCTTGCACCGCCTCGCGGAAAGAATCTGCAGGATAGTAGGGAACTTTTTCGCAGATACGGGAAATTTCTTCGAGTTCGGCTTTGCGTTTGGAATCGGTTTCCTTAGCGGCAAGTTCAGCGGCAAGTTTCGAGTAACGGAGCGCGAAGTTGCGAACGGAATCCAAAACGATTAAAACTGCCTTGTAGAAAATATTTTTGTCGATTGAGTCGGGTTGAGTGAGGTCGAGTTTTGCTTTGAGGTCGCGAACGCGATTTTCATAGCCGAACAAACCTTCCGTAATAACTTTCTGATAATTAACCGCTAAATGCGCGTCGCCGGCATTAAGTTTTCCTTCCATGCCCAAAGACGGCAAAACGTCCATAACTTCTTCAGGTAGGAGAGCCATGCCTCTATCGTGCAAGCAATTATTTTTCCAGAAAGGCTCAATGTCGCGGAGTTGTTGCTTTGTTTCTTCGGTAATGTAGAAAACATCGCCGTCGCGCTTCTCGAACTTGTCAAGTTCGGCGATAACAAAGCCCATAGTGTATTCGGGGAAAATCGGCGCATTGCAATTTTTTGTTGACTGATTGCCGACCACAAGCGTTTTATCCTCAATGTAAATTGTCATTTTTTCGAGGATATTTTTCAGACCGAGAGCGCGTTTCATGACGGGCGGCTGATTCAAATTCGCCTTGTAAGCCTCCGTCACGAGTACGGCGCGTTCGGCGTCGACGTAGGGTTTTTGGTCGAGCGTTTCTTCGCGGAACGCCTGCATTCTGTCCGTCAACGCTCCGAAGTGTTCTCTGTTCTCCATTTACTTCACTCCTTACGATTGAAAAAACATTAACTTTTAATTGTGCTAAATTATATATCGTAACTTTTGAATTGTCAATAATATATTTTCATTCGTAACTAAATATTTTCTGTAAGCCAACACTGCAACGCCCCGATTAAATTCGCGTCGCTATAAAATTTGCTCGGGACAACTTGCGCTTGCGGGAGTTTGAACGGGCATTCGGCGTAAAGTTGCTTGAGATTATTGCGCAGATATTCCATAAACGCGGGATATTTCGCCGGCTCCCCGCCGATTGAAAATTTCTCAACGTCCAGCACCGTTTGGATATTAAAAATCCTCGCGGCGATTTCTTCTGTATACCACTGCAAGCACGCGACCGCTTCGGGCTCTTCCTTCTGCACGGCGTCGAAAATCGTCAGCAGGTCGACGGTATCGATGTCCATGTTCTTAACTTCCGAATAACGCTGTAAAAATTTCGGGACGCCGAAACTCCTGCCCCAAAGGTTTTCGTCGTCAAGCTTTTGGCCGCTGTTTAGAATTATGTATGAAACCTCACCCGCCGCGAAATGCTTGCCTTTGTAAAGTTTGTGATTACGAATGTAGCCGCCGCCAATCATCGTGCTGAAAATCAAGACAAAGCCGTCCTCGTCGTCCATGAGACTGCCGACCGCCGCTTCTGCCATAGCCGCGCATTTGGCGTTGTTCTCGACGTGAATTTTCGTCTTGCAACGCTGATAAAGCGCGTCACGAAAATAAAAGTCGTCATTGTAGCGCAGAGCACCGCCCATCGCACAATAGCCGCGTTCCGAATCAATTATGCCAGGCATTGAAACGGCAATACCTTGCGCGTCGCCGACCGCCTCGAAAATTCTTGCGACTGCCTCAATCAACTCGGCGCGTCCTTCTTGCGGCGTAAAAATTTTTCCGCGCCGCTCAATGTTCATGAATTCATCCATGCAAGCATAGCGCAGATATGTCCCGTCAATATCGACGGTCAAAACCTTCATGACCTTTGCCTCCTTTTAAATTTTCCTACATGATATTACGGATTTAAAAACAAGTCAATTCTTTTCGTAAAATTTTTATTTACATTTCCTGAATCATGTAGTATTATCTGAAAAACTTTAGTGACGGAGGAAATTTTATGAGTAACTACGGAATGATTTTCAATATCCAAAAGTTCAGCATAAACGACGGCCCCGGCATTAGGACGGTTGTTTTCTTCAAAGGTTGTCCGCTAAAATGCACTTGGTGCGCCAATCCCGAAAGCCAAGAACCCCGCTTGCAAATTCTCTGGGACGAAAAAAAATGTTTGCATTGCGATACCTGCGTTATGAGTTGTCCGACCCTCGCCGTAAAAAAAATCGACGGCAAAATTTTAGTCGACCACAAAAAATGTTCGGGCGCGGGCGTCTGTTCCGAACGCGGCATTTGCATTGAGAAATGTCCTGCGCACGCGCTCAAGCCCGAAGGCGAACGCAAAACCGTCGCTGAAATTATGGAAGTCGTTATGCAGGATTTGCCCTTCTACGAGGAAAGCGGCGGCGGCGTCACACTTTCGGGCGGCGAAGCTACCATGCAACCCGATTTCGCTATCGAACTTTTAAAGGCTCTCAAGGAAAAAAATATTCACACTGCGATTGAAACAACCGGCTTTGCCTCGCCCGCTATTTTCCGCCGCGTCGTGGAATATCTTGATTTGCTTTTGTTCGATATTAAGCATTGGGACGAAGCTAAACACAAGGAAAAAACTTTCGTTTCCAACACGCCAATTTTGCAAAACATGAAATACGCTATCGACATTGGCAAGGAAGTTCTTCCGCGTTTGCCCGTTATCCCGAATTATAATAATTCTCTCGACGATGCAAAAGGTTTCGTTCGGAGACTTAAGCAAGTCGGCGCGAAAAAAGTTCAGCTCCTGCCCTTCCACCAGTTCGGCGAAAACAAATACAACATGCTTGGTCGCGATTACGAATTCTCCCACACGAAAGCTTTGCACCCCGAAGACTTGCAAGACTTCCAAAAAATTTTCGTCGACGCGGGCATTGACGCCTTCTTTTAAAATTTCGTTGACGCTCGCGGGGCGAAGAATTATAATCGACGGCGGAGGCTGATTGATTTGCAAATTCGTATCGCGGGGCTTGTGCCGGAAAGTTTCGTTGACGGCGACGGAATTCGTTTCGCAATTTTTATGCAGGGCTGTCAACGCAACTGCGCGGGCTGTCACAATCCCGAAACGCACGACTTAAACGGCGGGCGATTAATCGACACGACGGAAATTATCTCCGCGATAAAAAAAAATCCGCTCTTGGACGGAATCACTTTGACGGGCGGCGAACCGTTCTTGCAAATCGACGCGGCTTTGGAACTCGCACGCGCCGCAAAAAATCTCGGACTTAGCGTCTGGTGCTACACGGGCTACACTTTGGAAAAACTTCCGAACACCGCCGCGCCTCTGCTTGAAAATATCGACGTGCTGATTGACGGAGAATTTGTTTTGAGCTTGAGGGATTTGGATTTACAATTTCGCGGCTCGCGCAATCAGCGAATCATCGACTTAAAAAAAACTCGCAAGCAAAATAAAATCGTGCTTTGGACGGAAATCGGGGGTTGAGGAATGGACAAAGACAT
>JAFXNB010000085.1 GCA_017529935.1 Selenomonadaceae bacterium | reverse complement strand
GTCTTTTGAATCAAGTTGTTGATACGCCGCCTCATTTGTTGTTCCTTGTAAAGTTGCAAATCAATTCCGGTCTTGCGATTCAGCTGTTGTTTAAAAATTTCCCAATCCTTATCGTCCATAATTCTTCCCCCTTGATTAAAAATTTTTCTTGCATTGTAGCAGAGGACAGGAATAATTTCAACACAAAAAGCCGCGCCACAAGACACGGCTTGAAATATTCTGTATTGGTCGGGGTGACAGGATTTGAACCTGCGACATCAAGTTCCCAAAACTTGCGCCCTACCACTGAGCTACACCCCGTGCCGAAAATTTTACACAAACGCCGCCGCGCTGTCAAGGAGCGATTTATCCAAGACAGTCAAGACGACTTCCAAATCTTTTTGCTTGAGGAAATTTTTAATGGCTTGAACGGCGACTTTAAGGGCGTCGAACTTCGGATAGCCGTAAATGCCGCTGGAAATTAACGGGAAGGCGACGCTCGACAAATTATTTTCGGCGGCGAGTTGTAAGCTGTTGGTGTAGCAGTTGCGCAAAAGATTTTCTTCGCCGCTGTGCCCGCCGTGCCAAATCGGTCCCGCCGTGTGAATGATAAATTTCGCGGGCAGGTTGAAGCCGGGCGTTATGACTGCCTCGCCGGTTTGAATCGGCGCAAGTTTATCGCAAACCGCTTGCAGTTCGCGATAGCCCGCCGCACGGAAAATCGCTCCGCAGACGCCGCCGCCCGCCGCAAGTTGGGTATTCGCCGCATTGACAATCGCATCAACTTCAAGCCGCGTGATGTCCGCGCTTAGAATTTTTAACGCCATGATTAAAACTCCAAACTCATAAAAACTTCATCAGTGTCCAGGTCGAAGATTTGAATTTTATCGTCGGTGATGACTGCAACGCTGGTGCGCTTGTCGGGCTGATTTGTAAGATACGGTGAGACGGTGCCGGGGTTGAGGAAAATTGTATTGCCGCGCTTTTCGAGTACGGGCTTGTGAATGTGCCCCGTGATAAAAATATCTGCGCGGAAATTTTTAGCCATTTTATCTTTGTCGGCGTCAGTCGGCAGGAGGTGCCCGTGATTGACGACGATTCTTTTTCCGCCCGCGAAGACGTGAGCATAGGGAATCAGCACGGGAACTTCCAAAACCAGCTGGTCAACTTCGCTGTCGCCGTTGCCGCGAGCAATCACGAACGGAATTTCCGAGGCGTTGATAAAGTTCGCCAGAGCTTTTGGATTGTAGTCGTCGCCGCGATAGTTCGGGTTGTTCGGTCCGTGATAGCAAACGTCGCCGGCGTGCAGAATCAAATCGGCGTCGGCGAAAAATTTTTCCACCGCGAGCTTAACGCGCCCGTCGTAGCCGTGAGTATCAGAAATAACTCCGATTTTCATTTTGACCGCCCCTTATTTATTTTCCAGAGCCATGATTTTATTGACGCGCCGCGCATGCCGTCCGCCAGCAAATTCCGTCGTCAGCCACGCGCGAACAATTTTGCCGGCGACTCCGAAGCCGATAACGCGCCCGCCCATTGCCAAAACATTGGCGTCGTTGTGCTCGCGGCTCATCGCTGCCGAATAATAATCGTTGCACAGCGCACAGCGTATCCCGTGAATTTTATTCGCCGCAATCGAAATGCCAATGCCCGTGCCGCAAAGGACAATGCCCCTGTCGGCCGCGCCGCTCACCACGTCCGCGCAAACTTTCTCGGCAATGTCCGGATAATCAACCGCCTCAGTGCCGAACGTCCCAACGTCTTTAACTTCCACGTCGTCAAACTCCGCCAAAACTCTCTTGACTGCTTCCTTGAGGTCAACCGCGCCGTGGTCGCTCCCGATTGTAATTTTCATGTCAAATGCTCCCTTCAAAAAATTTTTTAGATTATATTGCAACGTAGGACGATTGTCCATAAAAATTTTCACGGCTGAATATCGTCGAAGACCGCCGGTAATTTCTCGGCGAGGATTTTATAAATTTTCAGCGCGATTTGTCGCATTTGAGGATGAGCCGCCGCCGCCGTCCGCAACTTTAAAAAGTGCCGCAGTTCGCGCAAGTTCATCGTCACGAAAATTTCCGTCTTAAGTGAGTTCGGCAGGATTGAACGCGCTTCTTCAGGTTTAGCTCCATTCGCCCGCAACGCCAGATAATTTTTTTCAAGTTGCGCCATTGTCGCCTTCCACAGCTGAAAATTTTCGTCGTCCTCCGCCCAGAAACACGGCTTGATAAAAGTCAGCTCGCCGCCGAATTTGCCCGCGCTGTAGTCGCAATAACGAGTTGATTCTTGGCTGTAGCTGGCGATTCTGTGGCGAACAAGTTCATGCGTGACGCCGCGGTCGCAAATAATTTTAAACGAAACCGCCGCGTGCTCGATAACCGATTCGTGCCCGCGCTTGATTATCCCGCGAATAAATTTCTCCGCGCTGTCGTCTTTGATATTGCCCTCCGATTTGTAGCAGACGCGCCCCGCCCGCTCAATTTTTTTCATGATTGCCGCCGCGTCAAAGTCGTCAATCAGCTCAACGCTTGGCTCGATAATTTTCATTTAAACGCCTCCTTATTCCAGAAAAATTTCGTCGCCGCGCAGATTAAATTTGTTGTTCGCAATGACTTCTTCGGGCGGCGTCTTCCTGTCGATTATCTCCCGTTCGCGCAACAACTTCCCGAAAAATTTAATCGGCATTCCGTCCACGAACGGTATATCAAAATCTTCGCCGCCGTGCCGAATCGAAACCGACCTTATCGACAGCGCATGCGCATTGAAATAGCCTTCAAGGTCGGTCTCCAAATCGTCCTGCGCGGCTTCCAATTCGTCTTCGTCAAGCATGAAAACCCGCTTGTCGCGAACTTTAAGCAAACTCTGCGCGGCAACTTTTATCGCCGAAGAATTCCGCCCGATAATTTTCCGCCCGTGCAAAAGTTTATCAAACAAAGTCAGCGACATGCCGTCCACAAACGGAATTTCAAAGAGCGTGCCCTTGTTCTTAACGAAAATATTTGCGGCGGCGTGGTGTTCCAAGTAAGCGGCAAGGTCGCCCGTCGCCTCGGCGTAAAGTTCAATCAGCTTGTCCTCGTCGCAAAGATAAACTTTCCCGTCGCGCACGTCCAGAAAATTTTTCTTGGCGATGGTCGTGGCGGAAGCGTTCTTGCCGATGATATTTTTTTCGCGCAGAAGTTTACCGAACATTTCAAGGCTGATACCGTCCACGAACGGCAGCTCGAAAACTTTTCCGTTGTGCTTGACGAAAATTTTTTTAAGTTCCGCCGCGTGAAAGCCAAAATATTCGTCAACCTCTTTGATTATGTCGCCGTAAGCCGCAATCTGTTCCTCCTCGTTGCGCAGATAAATTTTCTCGTCGACAATTTTGAGCAAATTTTTTTCGGCGGTCAGCGCGGGCGAAGCACTTTTGCCGATAATTTTTCTCTCGCGCAGGAGCTTGCCGAAAATTTCCGTCGACATGCCGTTTACGAAGGGAATTTCGGAGAGGTGATTGTTGTGCTTGATAAAAATTTTAACCGTCTGCGCGGCGTGTTCAGCGAAATATTTTTTGATAAGCTCGGCGTCGGTCGGCGCGGAAAGTTCCGATTCACTGCGGAAATAAATTCTGTCGTGTGAAAGCCTTAGAAAGTTGGCGGAAATGAAATCGCGCAGAGAATCGCCGTAGCCCAAAATGCCCAACTCGCGCATAAGTCGCCCGAAAATCGAAATCGTCATGCCCGCCACGAACGGCACCTCAAAAAATTTATCGCCCCGCTTGACTAAAATGTATTTGATTCTGTTCTCGCGGTCGAAAAGATATTTCTTCATGCCAAAAGTCAGGCGCGGCAAAATTTTTTCAAGCTTCTCGGAGACGCCGAACTTCAAGCGGAAATCTTTCAGCTCGACGGCTTGCGGATTCACGCCCAAAACTTTCAGCTGCCTCTCCAAAGTCCTGTGCCCCGCGCCATTCGACACGATGAAAATTTTTTTGTCGAAATCGGCGGCGAACTTAATCGCGGGTAAAAAATCTTTGTCGCTGGAAACGATAATTATCAGCTCCAATTCCGGCTCGTCGATAATCGCGCGCACCATCTCCATACAAAGCCACGTATCCGCAGAATTTTTCCCGTAAAAACAATTTTGCACGCGGTAAATTTTCTCGTCAAGGTTGCGGTATTTGTAAGGAAGCGCGTCTTCCTTGGCGACGATGTCAACTTTAGTTATGGTGTGTTCCTTGCCGAAATGTTCGACGACTTTGAACGTGACCGACGGCGGAATATTTTCAGCGTCAACGAAAACATGTGCGACCAAAATTTAAGCTCCTTTCTTGACGGGAATTTTATCACGGCGGTTAAATTTCTACAATGCAGGATTTTTTCATAGTTAGCCGAATTAGACATTGAATCTAGGAGAGTCTTCTTTGGACGGAATGGAGTAGTGACTGATGAGCAAAAAAATTTTGGCGTTGGCAACCGATGAAATATTGAACGGCGTGCTTGAAGAGTTTGCAAAGTTGGCGGCAATTCCGCGCCCTTCCAAGCACGAGGAGCAAGTCAGCAATTTTCTAAAAAAGTTTTTCACGGAGCACGGTTTGGCGGTCGTGCAGGACAAATTTAAAAATATTATAGCCGAAGTGCCCGCCAGCCCCGGCAAGGAAAATTTTCCGTTGACGATTTTGCAAGGGCATATGGATATGGTCTGCGTGGCGGAGGAAGGATACGCTTTTGAGTCGACGAGCGACCCGATAAAGTTGATTCGCGGCGAAAAATTTTTGGAGGCGGAAGGCACGAGCCTTGGCGCGGACGACGGAATCGGTATCGCGGAAATTCTCTATCTGGTTAAAAATCGTGACGCCTTTGAACACGGACCGCTTAGGATAATTTTCACGACGGACGAGGAACAGGGCATGGGCGGCGCGAGCGGTCTGGACAAGAAATTTTTGGCGGACGCGAACTTTTTAATCAACTGCGACTCGGAAAAATTCGGCGAGATTATCGCGGGCAGTGCGGGTACCGTTCAAATAATTTTTTGGCGCGAACTGCATTACGTGCGCCCCGACACGAAACTTGGTACGAACGTAGAAATAAAAATCGGCGGACTGCGCGGCGGTCATTCGGGCGGAGAAATTTCTTCCGGACGCGTCAACGCGATAAAACTTGCCGTTCAAATCATGCAGACGATAACCCGCCACGGGAAAATTCGCGTGTCGAGCTTCGGCGGCGGGCAAGCTTTCAACGCCATACCCGACAGCGCGCATTTCGCCTTTGCCACAGATTTGAAGGTGCAAAAGGTTCAGGAACTTTGCCATGAATTTACGCGGCGGATTAAAAAAGTTTACGGCGCGACGGAGCCAGACATAAAAATCGAGACGAAAGTTGTTAAACGCCCCGACAAAGTTTTGCACGCCAAAGATTACGAATTACTCACGACTTTTATCGCGTTGATTCACAGCGGCGTTTATCTCATGTCGCCCGAAAATCCCGCGCAGGTTTTAGCTTCGGCGAATTTGGGCGCGGTTCGCATGAACGATAAACTTGTCGAGCTGAAACTTTTAGCGCGCGGCAATGCTGATGAACTTATCGAAGAATTTATCGAGGGCTTTGAACAGGCAGCGAAACTTTGTGCGTTCGAGAGCAAAATTTTCGAGCCAACGCCCGCGTGGACTTTTAATCCGAACAGCAAACTTTTAAACTTCGCGGAGGAAATTTTCGCGGAGCAAAACGGACACGCGCCCGAAGTCAGCACGACGCACATGGGTTTGGAGACAGGATTTTTTATCAAGAAGAATCCCGCGCTGGAAATAATTTCAATCGGCACGACGAACGAAAACATTCACAGCCCCAACGAACGCTTGCACTTAGACACGGTCGCGCCGCACGTGAAATTTATCGTCGGCTTGCTGGAGAAAATTTCTGCCACGCAAGCTTGACGGATAAAGTTACGGCGATTGTCGCAACGTAGAAAATCAGCGCGTTCGGAGCCGTCATTATCAGCCCCAGCTTTCCCAAGCCTAGCGACAGATAAGTTATCGTCAGCGGGTGCGCCAAGTAGACAAAGTAGGAATTCTTGCCGAGGACACTCAAAAATTTTTTCGGCGGCGCGGGCAACGAGCCCGATTGAAACAGCGCGAATAAAAAAATCGACGCGGCGATTGTGTAGAAAATGCCCGGCGGCGACAGTTGATGCGCGGTGTTGACTGCCGCTTCGGGCGAAAAATTTCGGACGCGGATTAGGAAATAATAATAGCCGAGCAGTGTTGTCAGCGCGAGCAGAAATGTTGCGCTGATAATTTTTTTGTGCGCCGCACACCACGCGAAAAATCTTTGCGAATGAATTGCCAATACGCCGCCCAAAATGAAGATGAACACGTAATGCAAGACCAGCCAATTTAGCCGCCACTTAATGAAAAGATTTTCCGACAGCCCCGCGCAGTAGCTTGACCAAAAATCGAACGCAACTTGCGCGACTAAAAGCAGAATCAATCGCGCGGGCGTCATGCGCTTGACCAGAAAAATCCAAAGCGGCATCAGCAAGTAAAACCAAATCAGAATCACGAGGAAATATAAATGATACTTCGCCAGCCCGAAGAAATAAATTTCCGCCGCGTAATCGAAGTCGGGGAAAAGTTGATAGCCGTAAAAAAAATTGTCGTGCAGAAGATAGAACGTCGACCAGAGCAGATACGGGATTAAGACGGCTTTGAATCGCCGCCGCAAAAATTTTCCGTACTCGAACGGCTCGGCTAAGTTCATGCGGTAGAAAAGTCCGAACGCCGAAATAAAAAAGAAAATCGGCACGGAAAAGCGCGAGACAATTTCAAAGAGTGCGACGAGATGTATATTTGGCGTGGGATTTAGCAGATATTGCGAGCCGACATGGATCGCCACGACCCCGACCATTGACACGCCGCGAATATATTCGATAGAATCAAGCCACGGTTTCAAATTTCAATTTCCCTTCGCAAAACGAATTTGCTTTAATCTTATTAACTTTTTCCCGCTTGTCAAGCGCGACGCGCAACTCACGGAAACGAGGTGTTCTTATGAAAAAATTTTTGGCGAGACAGAAGCAGGAAGGATTTTTCTCCGTTCGGTTAAAATCTTCAGCGGGCAAGCTGACGGCGGCGCAACTTTTAGCAATTCACGAGCTGGCAGAAAAATTCGGCGCGGGCTTTGTCAATTTAACTTCGCGGCAAGAAATTTCCGTCCCGTTCGTTCGGGAAGAAAACTTCGCGGCGATAGAAAAATTTTGCGCGGAACACGGCTTAAAGCTCTGTCCGCTCGGCACAGTCTTCAAGCAGGTGACAGCTTGCCAAGGAACGCAAACTTGCCCGTCGGGCGTAGTCGATTCGCCGAAAATTGCGCTGGAACTTGAACGACAACACGGCGGGCGCGTTCTCCCGAATAAAATTACGTGCGCGGTGACGGGCTGCCCGAATAATTGCATGAAGGTCGACAACAACGACATTGGCGTTAAAGGTGCCGTCGAACCAAAATTTTTTGCGGATAATTGCATTTACTGCGGCGCGTGTGCTAAAGTTTGTCGAGTCGGCGCGATTGAAATTGACCGCGCTAAAAAAATTTGGACGCTTGACCGCGACAAGTGCCTAAACTGCGGGCGGTGCGTCAAGGCTTGCAAAAAACTTGCTCTGCGCGGCATGGTCGGCTACAAAATTTATTTCGCGGGAAAAGATTTTCTCCCGATGATTCGCGACGAGGAAGAACTTTACAAAATTGTTGACGCGGCTTTGAAATATTTCAGCGAACACGGCAAGCCCCGCGAACGTTTCGGAAAAATGTTGGCGCGGCTCGGCGCGGAAGAATTCACAAAAAATTTCCGTGGCGATAATTAAGCAACCGCTACGACAAACTAAAAAACCCTCCGACATTCGCCGAAGGGTTTTAATTTGTCATTTAACCAGCTTTGAGCCGCTGATTTTATAAACATCGTTGTTGACGTGGAAAGTTGTCGCGGTGAAATCTTTGAGCGTGACGGAGCCGCCCGCAACTTTGAACGTAACAGCTTGATTCTTTTTGCTGTAAGACGCCGCGAAGTCGAGATTATCAAGCGTGAGCGTGTCTTTGTCGTCGAAGCCGAAAATAACGTCCTTGCCGTCGCCCGCGCCGTAGATAAATTTCTCCGCGCCGGAGCCGCTGTAAAGCGTGTCATTGCCCGCGCCGCCCCACAAAGAATTATTCCCCGTGCCACCGTAAAGTTTATCAGCACCCGCGCCGCCGTCTATCGAAAGATTTTTCCCGTGGCTCGCGATAGTATCCTTGCCCGTGCTGCCCGTTATAAAAGTTTTTTTGTAATCGCCCGCCGCAAAGTCGAATTCGTAGCCGCCGCTGACGGAAACTTTTTTAGCGTTGAGTGCCGCCTTCGAGACCGTAACAACTTTGCCGTCGACAGTCAGACCGCTTGCCGATTTGACGCCCTTAACCGTCGCCAAAGTTTTTGCAGATTTTTTCGCGTAAGTTATGGCGTTGTTGGCGAGCTTATAACCTGCCGTCGTTGTCTGATTATAAGTCGCCGTCGAATTCTTTAAGCCCCAAGTTTTTGTCGTCGCCGATTTAGTCACATCAGAGCCGAGTTTGAGCGTGTAGCCGTTGCTGATTGTGACTTTGCTCGTGCCTAACGACGCTTTAGAAATCGTGACAACTTTGCCGTCAAGCTTAAGCCCGTCCGTCGATTTGACGCCTTTAACCGTCGCCAAAGTTTTTGTAGATTTTTTCGTGTAAGTGATAGCGTTGTTGGCAAGGGTGTAACCTTCCGTGATTATCTGATTATAAGTCGCTGTCGAATTTTTAAAGCTCCAAGTTTTTGTCGTCGCCGATTTAGTCACATCAGAGCCGAGTTTGAGCGTGTAGCCGTTGCTGACTGTGACTTTAGAAGTTCCAAGCGCGGCTTTAGACACCGTAACAACTTTGCCGTCGACAGTCAACCCACTTGCCGATTTAACTCCTTTAACCGTCGCCAAAGTTTTTGTAGATTTTTCCGCGTAGGTTATGGCATTGTTGGCAAGGGTGTAACCTGCCGTGGTCGTCTGATTATAAGTCGCCGTCGAATTTTTAAAGCTCCAAGTTTCTGTCGTTGACGGTTCAGTTACATCGGAGCCAAGTTTGAGCGTATAGCCGTTGCTGATGGTAACTTTGCTTGTGCCCAACGCCGCCTTCGAGACCGTGACAACTTTGCCGTCAATAGTCAGCCCACTTGCCGATTTAACTCCCTTAACTGTCGCCAAAGTTTTTGCAGATTTTTTCGAGTAGGTTATGGCGTTGTTGGCGAGGGTGTAACCTGCCGTGGTCGTCTGATTATAAGTCGCCGTCGAATTTTTAAAGCTCCAAGTTTCTGTCATTGACGGTTCAGTTACATCGGAGCCGAGTTTGAGCGTGTAGCCGTTGCTGACTGTGACTTTAGAAGTTCCAAGCGCGGCTTTAGACACCGTGACAACTTTATCGTCAAGCTTAAGCCCGTCGACAGATTTAACGCCGCTGACTGTAACCAAATTGCCGTAAGTCGCCGTGGTGCCGTTCAATTTCCAATCAGTTTCCTCCGTGCCAACAATGTTTATGGTCTCGTCTTTGGCGTCTTTGAGCGTGATTGAGCCGTTGCCAACTTTGATGATGACATCTTCCCCGACGATTGATTCCGTGTAGGAGCCGCCCGAAATTTGGATTGTATTTTTCCCGACGTAGTTTTCAATCGTGTCGTTGCCGTCGCCAGCCGTGTATTTGTAAGTGACGGCTTCATTTTCTGCCCAGCGCAAAAAATCTCCGTCACTGTCCGTGTAATATCGGCTACTGCTCTCATTTTTGATTAAGTCGTCGCCTTTGCCGCCGCTGATTGTCGAATCTTCACTCGTATAAATCGTATCGTTGCCCGCGCCGCCATCAACGGCAGATTTACCGTCGATGACAATGTTGTCGTTGCCGTCGCCGCCCTCGATTGTGCAATAATTGCCGTTCACGCGAATAGAATCATCGCCCGCGCCGCCATTAATCGAAGAATAATAATCGTCGACGCTGCCCATATTGGCACCAATCCAGAGCGTATCATTACCCGCGCCGCCGTCCACTGTCACATATCCTGCCACGACGTTTTTATACCAGCCCAAACCGCTAACATCTACAGAATCATTGCCCTCGCCGCCATAGATTAAAATATCTGCTCCAGCGGCGTCGATAGTGTCGTCGCCTTTGCCCGCGTTCACCGTCAAGGAATTATACCAGCTGTTACTTTCCGCAAAAATATATTCGGAAGCATCCGTGCCGTTCTTTACAGCCTTTTCAACGATAATTTGCTCGTTTAAATCTTTCTTTGCGCCGTTCTCGAATAAAAGTTGTTTGTCGGTGTAAGTCGTGCCGTTGATAACAAATTTAGTTTCGCGGCTGAAGTTCAACGTTTTAGTATTAATATTAATTTGAGTGACAAGGACGGTACTGTTGCCCGAAAAAGTTACGTCGCCCGCACCCGTGCTATTGCAACCTTTTCCGACGCCCGCGCCAAATTCGCTCGACGCCGTGACTTTTGCATTGCCGCCGATAGAAATATTTCCGACGGAGCCTTTGTAGCCCGAACCGATTGCCGCGCCTTTTTCCGAATTCGCCTCCAGCGTGCCGCCGTTGATTGAAATATTTCCAACAGAGCCGCTCGAACCGGAGCCAATGCCCGCGCCAAGTGAAGCCTCCGCCGTAATCGTGCCGCCGTTAATTGTGATATTGGCGGAGCTTTTTCCACCGGAGCGGTAGCCAATTCCAGAACCTTGCGCGCCCGCCGTGACGTTCAAAGAGCCCGTGCCGTCAATCGTTAAGCCGCCGCCGACATTCACGACAGCCGCCCAAGTATCGGCGGTTTTTAAAGTATTCGCGCCGACAAGAGTTAATTTATTAGCCGCGCCACTTCCAAAAGTTATAACGCCGCCGGAAGTGTTAGCAATGTTCAAATCCTTAATCGTCAAGTCAGTCGTGTCAGAATAAACCGCAATGTGAACGTCTGCAAAAGTGTCGTTGCCCACTATGGTCACGGGGTCGGGCGTGTTGATTCTGATTGTGCCGGAGAACCCTGCGGCGATAGTGTACGTGCCGCCGTGTTTAATGTTGGTGTTATCGGCGTCAAGCACGGTATCGGTTTTTGAAGTGGAATCATCAGAAATTGTATCTTTTACCAAAGTCATTGGCGTTTGCAAAATTTTTTTTGTGCTGAGCGTGTCGGGCGAAGATAACTTTGCGCCGAACATTTGCACCCAATGCGCTTTAAATTTTGAATCTGAATCGTAATGGTAGCCGACGCCGAGCTTTATGAAGTTTTTGTTTAAAATATTTGCGCGGTGCCCGGTAGAACCCATCCAAGCCGCTACGACTTCTTCAGGCAAAGAATATTTTTCTCCGCCGGCGATATTTTCACCCGTCCGCGTATACGATTTTTTTATAGCGGTAAAGCAACTTGAGCCGTTGGGGCGCGTGTGAGTGGGAACCTCGACAATTTCCGTCGCGCGAATTGAGGAACTGTCCATCAAGCCTTCGGAAAGCGTCAAGGGTGCCAAGCCGTTATCCTCGCGTTCTTGATTCGTTAATTTCAGCACGTCCCAAATATATTCGTGGGCGTCGCCGTCGTAGTAGTCGCTTGCGTCGCTGGAGCCTTTCAAAGTGAGATTAAAATTGCCCTGCTCGTCCGTCCAAATAACGTCTTCGCCGCTGATTTTGTAGCTGAATTTGGGAGTATCGTTGCCGTCGTAAGTTATAACAACTTTGTCGTTTGTCGGGTCGATGTCCTCGATAACAGCGGAAACTTTTTTATCGGCGGAGTAGGAAAGATTAAAAGTGTCCGCGCCTTTTCCGCCGGAGAGCGTGCCGTTGCCGCCCGTCATAATCAAAACGTCGTCGCCGGAGCCGCCAATAAGCAACACGTCACTTTTTCCGTTGTTGCCGAGGGTATCGTTGCCCTTTAAGCCGTAAATTTGCGTTTTGTCTTCCATTGCGCCAAGGCTATCGTTTGACGCTTTGCCCGCGATAACGTCCGCCATAAAAATCCGCTCCTTCTAAAAACTACTTCCTTACTCCTTCTTCAAGCCGATATGAGTAATTAAATCGTGATAATAAGGCTCGCTGATGTCAATTCCTTCCGGAATGTCGATATTTGCCGGAAGAAGATGGCTATCCTTCGGCACTGCCACCCAAAAAACGACGTCCGCGCCCTTTGAACTCAAAATTGACGCCCGCGCACCGCTATCAATGCTAATTAACTCAATATTTTTGCCAATTCGCCGCGAAATGTCCGATAAAACCGCCGTGGAGAATCCCGCAGGCGTTCCGTCCGCTAAAATCATGTCGAAAGGCGGCAAATCGCCCGTAACCGCAACTTTTATCGTCTCCGCGCCCTCAATTTGCATTATTTGGACTGCGAGCGGCTCTTTTCCGTCTTTTAAGTCGGAAATGTATTGTTTTGACAGCTTAGTCAACGTTCCGTCGGCTGTCATGCCCTTAATCGCCTTGTTCAGCTCGTTTTTAAGCTTCACATCGTCCTTTCGCAGCGCAAAACAGAAAGAATCTTGCAAATGACGTTCGCTCGGCAAAATTTCCTTGTTATCGGAGCGTTGAAGCATGTAATCGGCGACATTTTTGTAAGTTGAGAGCATATCAATCTGCCCAGACTCAAGCGCGAGCTGCATATCGTTCATTTTGTCGAAGTATTTGTATTCCGGAGTGAAATTTGCCTTCGACGGGCGATAACTATTTTCCAATTTGCTCATAATATCGTTGAATGCGATTTCGCTGGCGTTCAGGTGCGTTATCACGCCGATTATAGCCTTTTCTTTATCGTTCGCGGGATTGGAAGCCGGTTTTTCACCGCCGCAACCTGTAAACATCAATGCGACCGCGCAAAGAGCCGCCAAAAACGTTTTCCTCAAGATAAATCAACCTCCTAAAATAATTTTGGAGATTATAACACATATGCAAAAAAAAATCTGCCCGTAGCAGTAAAATTTTTATCAATTCAAACGAAAAACCCTCCGACACGCTGCCGAAGGGCTTTTTTTAGCTTTTTTTCGCGTTTACCTAACATGAATTATCTTATCAAGAATCATCAATCTTTGATTCTCAATATTTGCGTCAGGTTTAACATCGTCCACGTTAGAACGAGCATAAAAGCCGCCCGCAATCTGTTCGAGTTGCTCATCGTCGAGTTTTTCGAGTTGCTCATTGATTTTCTTCAAGTTTTCCTCTCTAGTTGCCATTTTTATCAGTCTCCTTTAGTTTAATTTTATTTTCTGTAGCTTATACGTTCAAAATCCGATTTCGTTACACATTTTAGCAAAAATTTACTTGGAAAGCGTCACATTGTCGCCGTAAATCGTTTTAAAGTCGTCGCGCATGGAAATTTTTACCCAACCGCTGTCATCGGCAAGCTTTTTGCACTTATTTGCCTTGTCGACGTTGCCAAATTCGCGCTCCACGTCGTCGCAGATTACGAAAAACGCCATTGTCCGATATTTATTGCCGCGCATTGAAAAATTTATCATCGAACTATCGCCAGTCGAATTTCCGAACGCTAAAACCGGTTTTTTGCCAATTTCACGCGCCATATTGCTGACTTTGTTCATATTTATATCTTTGCTGACGAAATCTCCGCGAATAACTTTATCTTCGGGCTTCAAAGTGTAGTCCATGCCGTCAATTTCGCCCTGATTCGTCGCAACGTAGCGATAATCCGTGCCAATCGTGCCATCGACGTTAAAAATTTCTGTCGAAGTGCGCAAATAATCCCTATCCGCGCCGCTTACCAGATAAATTTTAAAATTATTAGCCTTAAGATAGGAAATTACTTCAATCATCGGCAAATAAAACGCCTCGCCGACTTTTAAGTTGTCAAAACCTTCGACGGGCGTTTTTAAATAATTTCTCGTGTAATCGGCGTACTCTTCGGCCGTCATTCCCGCGAAAACAGACGCATTCGACGCGCAATGCTTCCTGCGCACGTCGTTTGTCATCTTTTTATTGTAAATCGCGGCTTTAACCGCCTCTGCATTAGATTTATCCTGCGCGGCGGCAAAATAATTCGGGTCATCAAGCGCACGGTACACGAACATCATAAAATCAAAGCAAAACGGCGCAGTTTCGCAAGCAATCGTGCCGTCAACGTCGAAAACCGCAATTCTATCCTCGACCGGAATAAAATTTTTACTCTTTTTGTTGGTCACGTCGGCTACATATTCGATTAATTTCTGTTTTGCAGCCGAATCTTTAGCCCAATACTTGAAATCCTTAGCTTTTTTGACTTGAATAGCGGCAATTTGGTCGCGTGGCATTGCGTCAGCCACTCCGAACGAGCCAAACGCGATTAATCCCGCCGTGATAGCCGCCAAAATCTTTTTACGCATATTTTCATCACCTCTAAGCAAACTTTAGCAAAAAAATTTCTATCCGTCAACGAAAAAACCCTCAGAAATGCTCCGAAGGGCTTTTTTTATTATTTATCGCCATAATGGGTGCCGCATTGGGTTATTTCTAGAACTTCATTCTCGATTTTGAATATCAAACGGTTCTTTTCATCAATTCGGACGCTCCACCAGCCTGATTTGTCACCTTTTAGCGGTTCAGGCTTGCCTATGCAATTATAACCGTTTCTGTCGATGTCTTTCAGCAGATTATTTATCCGTTTTAGCGTCTTTTTGTCCTTTTGCCATTCAATGTAACCTGACCACGCAATATCATGCCACAGGAATTTCATTCTTCCACCTCAATCAAATCGTGTTCATGCATATTGCGTCCGTTTTTTGCATCTTCTATTGCCTTTGAAAGCAAAGTTTGATTCTCTTCGCTCCAGAACGGATCAAATCCCAAGTTACCGCCATATTTTACATTGTCCATTAATAATTTCATGCAATCGCGCAGTGTCATTCCGGTTGTTTCCTTAAATTCTTCCAAATCCTTGCTGTCAACCGTTATATTTATCGTTTCCGTCATTTTTATCGCCTCCGAACACACTTTAACAAAAATTTTCTGTGCCGTCAAACAAAAAACCCCCCGACACGCGCCGAAGGGCTTTTTTTAGCTTGCCATGTTTTGTTTTTTTCTACGGAGCCGCGAAAGTCTCATTCTAGCGAGTTCTTCTTCCGTCAACGGTGGCATTCCCTTATAAATTCGGATACTGCCCATAAAATCATCTCCGACGCGATTTTAGCAAAAAATTCACATGCCGTCAAACGAAAAACCCCGTATCTTACGTAAACGGACTGTCAATACTTTTTGAAAATATTTTCCGAACGAAAAATCCCGTATACTGGATTTTTCAAATAGTATCAAATCGTCTTAAGTCCTTGTCCGAGTTCTTTTTTTATGACCAACGAAAAAATCGCGCCATGACGCCATTTATAACCATTGTAAAAATCCTGTATTTAGGATTTTCCGCTTTGAACGCTCAAAATCGCAAAAAAAACAGGGGTTTTTTTTTACCCCCGAAAAAACGCGCCGTGACGCCACTTTTCGACATGTGAAAATCCCGTATTTCGGATTTCCCGTTTTGAGCCCAAAAATCGCCCTCGAAACCATTTTCAACGCTCAAAATCACTTTCAAACCGCCAAAAATCATTTTCATACACACAAATTCCGTTTCATGTGGTATAATCATTGAAATTTTAACTTCAAAGGAGGTTTCAACGTGTTTTTCGACTACGAACGCACCATGCGCCTTTTCAACAACGCTCCAAACTCTCATATCATCAAAATTTTCTTCTATATCGTCATTCATCAGCCTAAAGACGGCATTCTCGGCTTTAAAATCGATAAAAAGCAACTCCAATTCGATTTGAAGCTCTCCAGAACCATTTTATTTGATTCTCTCCACTGGTTGAAGCATGAATTGTTCATTCATGAGCTTAAAATCGGCGAGAAATACGATTTCATGGTTAATCCGTATATTATTATGAACGATGGCGACCGTGACGAACGAATTAAGGAGTGGAGCCGCCGTTTCAAGCTTGAGTCGGAACGCGAAAAACGTTTGCTCAAAGAAAGACGCCGTCGCGAACAAAAAAAAGCTAATCAGCAATAAAAAATGGGCTAAACTCCTATTTTCGGAGCCTAGCCCTAATTTTTTTGTCGAATTTTATTTGGAAAGCTTAACTTTGTCGCCGTAAATGGTTTTAAAGTCGTTTCGCATGGAAATTGGATTCCAACCGCGTTTAATAGCCAAATTTCTGTCGGATTCGGCGCGTTTTAAGTTGCCGCGTTCGCGTTCCACGTCATCGCAGATTACAAAAAACGATTCGGCGCGATATTTATTATTTTGCAGCGTATATTCGAGCATACCGCTATCTCCGGACGAATTTCCGAACGCAAGCACGGGTTTTTTGCCGATTTGGTTCAGAATAGAGAAGATTTTTATAGTTTTAGCGTTATCTTTGAGCGGCGTGCCCGCAATTACGATTTTTTCCTTAAATCTGTCGTAAAAATGGTCGTGAGGATTATCTTTGCCAATATTTGTTGACGTTAAACCGAAATCAGAACCTAAAATCCGGTCAGATTGAATAGGAATGACGCCTTCAATCAATTCGCGCGTCGTGTAGTAACTGCAAGCCGAATCAATGTAGACTTTAAAGCCGTTATTGCCGAGATACGAAATAATTTCGACCATTGGCAGATAAAAAGCCTCGCCGCGCTTCAAATTTGTGAATCCTTCCTCGCTACTATCCATAAAATTGCGGACATAAGCGCGATATTCATCAATAGTCATGCCTTCATAAGCCGCAGTCAGCCCGTCGAAGTACATTTTGCTTTCTTTAGGCGTTAATTTTTCTTTCGCGTAGACTTTTGGACGAATTTTTTTAGCTAAATCGAGATATTTTTTGGGCGCGGTGTAATTTTTATCCTCAAGCACGCGATGAAGGAACATAGCCTCTTGAAAATAAATCGGCGCTGTCTCGCAATAAAAAGTTCCGTCCATATCGAAGGTTGCGATTCTATCTTCTGGCGGAATGTAGTTTTTGCTGACCGGATTGGTCGTATCTTCGACGAAATCGACGATTTTAGCCAAAATTGGCGAGTTTTCGTTCCAAAATTGGAAATCGGCGGCGGTTTTGACGTTAATTGCGGCAATTTCGTCGCGCGAGGCGGCATTTGACACGCCAAACGAGCTTAAAGCGATTAAACCCGCCGCGATAGCCGCCAAAATCTTTTTTTTCATATAAAAAACCTCCTTGAAAGTGATTCTGCGCGATTATAACACGTTTGCAAAAAAAAATCTGCCCGAAGGCAGATAAAAATTTTTTTTAGCCGATATTTACGCTGTGAACTATCTTATAACCGCGAGCATTAAGGAGTTTTTTAACATCTTCAAGTGCAGGGTGTTCATCGAGGCGCACAACGAGTTCATAACGGTTATTTTTGTGGCGGCAAGTGATAAAACTGTCGATATTAATGCCATTGTCCGCGAAAATTTTAGTAATATCCGCCATAACGCCGACTTTATTATCAACTTCGAGCGTCAAACGGGTTTTTCCGCCGATTAAGCCCATAACTTTGATAAAAGTCTTTAAAATATCGGTCGCGGTGATAATTCCGACGACTGCGCCCACGTCCGAGACCACGGGCAGCCCGCCGACTTTGTTTTGGTACATGATTAACGCGGCTTCTTCGAGAGTTGCGCCCTCATTCACGGTGATAACTTTTTCGTGCATAATATCTTTGACGGAAATTTTATCAAGCAACGAGCGAATCTCAAATTTCGACAGCGTAGTCGCCGGCGAAGGTGCCACGCGCATAATATCGCGGTCGCTGAAGTATCCGACGAGTTTTCCGTTGTCCACGACGAGCATTCTGTGGAATTTATGCTTTTTCATTAGCCGATCCGCCTGCTGAATCGTCGAATCGCTTGTAACTGACACCGGATGCCGCGTCATTCTTGTTGCAACAAACATTTTCATTCCTCCTGTTGTATAAAAGTGTATTGAAACTCGAAAGGATTTTGATAAAATCCAAGCGGACAGGTTTCTTCTTTTCCTCCTTTTATTTACCCAAGTTGCGGAAAATTTTTTCGCAATGCTTGATATATTCTTGTCGGAAAGAAATGACATGCTCGCTGTAAATTAATCCGCGCTCTTCAATCTGTTTGATTAAAGATTCGTCGTAATAAGTACTAAGGACGAGATGCGGCAAATTTTCGCGCGTTATGTCACGAACAATTTTTGAGCCTTCTTCCCTGTCGTAGAAAAAAATTTTGTCGGTGAACGGGCAATCCTCCTGAATCATGCCCGCCAAAATCTTCATGGCATCAAGATTGCGGACGACACGAACGGAGGCAAATTTTTTCGTCGGCAAGTATTGCAGAACAGATTGCCCGCGCTTAATCCCACGAACCAGCCGTTTTATCGCGACATATTCCATGGAAAGCGGAAAAGCCAAGTCGTAATCTTTGTTGCCCATTTTGGCGCGGAGCGGACTCAAGTCGTAGCCGGCTCTCCGAAAAAGTTCAACGTAGGCATCGGCACTGCAGTTTGGCCAGCTGTGGCACCCGAACGGGATTTTATTTCCGATACGCCTAAGGAAACGGTCGGGAAAATAATCGACGGCAAAACAAAGCGCGACAAGAAAAGGTGCAGTGTTGAATTTTACGTCGTCACGGACGCCGCAAAGACCGAAGAAAGCGTCCTCAAAAAAGTTGTCGAGAAAAAATTGCCATTCGGGGAAGGCAACGCATTCCGTCAAAAGTTTGTGACAAATTCTGACCTTGCGCAAAGAAAAGCCGCCGTTGCCGACACGCGGAATTCTTTTTTCTGTGCAGGTATACCACGAGTGATAAGCGACGGGTGCGCCGATATAATCGTAGCCGAGGTCGCAGAAAAATTCCAGCGCGTCGTAGAAAACAAAGGCGTCGAGCTGATAAATCAAAATGTAATCGAAATCAAGGAACGGCTCATAAAATTGCGGCGACATCATGAGCCGATTATAAGTTTCAACGCTTTGGAAGAATAGCGGCGAGAACTGAACGAGCATATCGCCCGTTTCTAAGTAGGAAAAATTTTTTCCTTTGGGCGCGACAAAAGCAAACTGATATTTGCCCAAAATTTTTCTACACTGCGCGAGCGAAATTTTTTCAAACTCGTTTAGCTCCTCCTTGTAAATTGGAATGACGACGGCGACTTTCCGATTTTGCTTAAACACGAATCTGCACCCTTTCAAATCTTTCAAATGATTTTATGCAGATTCTAACAAATTCGGTTACCTTTATCAATCGACTGCAAAATTTTACTTATCCTCCGTGTTGCTGTTTATAAAAATTTCGGCGTGCCTTGCGCAAATCATTGCTGAAGCGTTCTTCTTCGCTGAAAATACAGCCGCAATAATTTTGCCGATAAAGTCCCAGCTCCAAACTTAAATCAATGCCTTCCTGCCAACCTGCGCGGAAATCTTCATAAAAAAATTTTACGCCGAACACGTTGGCAAAGTGCTCGGCGATTTTTTTCATCAGTTCGTGATTTTGGTGGCGGCTGTAAAAAAGCGTCGACGTGAACCACTCAAAATTATTTTCCGCTGCGAATTTTGCCGCCGCGCTCAATCTCCACGAATAGCAAATGCCGCAACGTTTGTGGAAGCCGTCGCCAAATTGAATCGTGTCCTGCTCGTCGACGACGCCCCAAACTTTTTCCAAATACTCCCGCAAGCCGTAATGATTATCTGCGAAAAATTTTATCCCGACTTTCTCCGAAAATTCCCGCGCAGTTCTCAGCCGCTGCCGCCATTCTTGGTGCGGGTGTATGTTTGGATTAAAAAAATAACCGACCGGCTCAAAGCCCTCCGCACGCAATTTTTTCGTCGGGTAGCACGAGCACGGTCCGCAACACATGTGCATTAAAATTTTTTCCATTAATAAATGCGATACTCCTTCCACGGAATTTGGTCGAGCCGAACTGAATTCAAAAATTGTACGATGTCTTTGCGCCCGTAGTAGTGCGGCGTCCCGTTTGAATCCTGCGACATTAAAATTATCGGCATGTTCGGGAAAAATTGCGTCAAATACTGCCGCACGCGAATTGCCCGCGACGTGTAGTTGGTTACCGTTCGATTGACGACGACGATTGCGAACGTCATGCCCTGTTCTATGATGACCGCGCCTTGAATTTTCATGTTAATCGCCATCCTTGAAAAAAACTTTTTTTAATTATAAAATAATCCTGCGACACTGTCAAAAAGGAGGTTTGACGCTTGAAAAAAATTCTCCTTACACTCTGCGCGGCTCTGCTTATGACCGGTTGTGCCGCAGAAAAAAATTCGGAGCCGCAGGAACTTTTGAACGTCTCCTACGACCCGACCCGCGAACTTTATGCCGACTACAACGAGAAATTTAAAGCGCATTGGGAAGGCGGGCGGGGCAATAAAATTTCTATAAAGCAAATGCACGGCGGCTCCGGCAAGCAAGCCCGCGCGGTTATCGACGGGCTGGAGGCGGACGTCGTGACGCTCGCGCTTTCCTATGACGTGACGCAAATAAAAAATGCCGGGCTGATTCGCGGCGGCTGGCGCATGGAATTCCCCGACAACTCCTCGCCCTACACTTCGACGATTGTTTTTTTAGTCAGGAAAGATAATCCTAAAAATATTCGCGATTGGGACGATTTGATTCGCGACGACGTTAAAATTGTCACGCCCAATCCCAAAACTTCGGGCGGTGCGCAGTGGAATTATCTTGCCGCGTGGGAATTTGCCCGCAGGAAATTTGGCGGCGACGAGGAGCAGATTTTAAATTTTATGCGGAAACTTTTTGCCAATGTCGTTGCGCTTGACGACGGTGCTCGCGGCGCGACCAAAAGTTTTGAGGGCGGCAAGGGCGATGTGTTGCTGGCGTGGGAAAATGAAGCCCTGCTCGCCACGGAAACTTTCCCCGACGATTACGAGATTGTCACGCCGAGTTTGAGCATTCTTGCCGAACCGAGCGTTGCGGTTGTTGATAAAATTGTCGACAAGAAGGGCACCCGCGAACTTGCCGAGGAGTATTTGAATTATCTTTACTCGCCGGAGGGGCAGGAAGTTGCCGCGCAGAATTTTTATCGCCCGCGCAATCCGGAAATTTTAGCGCGATACGCCGACACCTTCGAGCCGCTGGAACTTTTTACGATTGATGAAGCGTTCGGGAGCTGGGTCAAAGCACACGACGATCATTTTGCGGACGGCGCGACCTTCGACAAAATTTATCAGCGGCGTTAGCTTTTAAAAATTTGTGCGACGCTCTCGACGTGGGACGTAAACGGGAACATGTCGACGGGCTGAATTTTTTTTGTGCGCCAGCCGAGTTCCTCCAAAATTTTCAAATCGCGGGCAAGCGTGGCGGGATTGCAGGAAACGTAGATAATTTTTTCGGGCTTCATTGCGGCGAAAGTCTCCAAAACTTTTCTGTCGCAACCTGCGCGGGGCGGGTCGACGATAACGACTTCGGCATAAACTCCCGCGTCAAAAATTTTCGGCAGAACGTTCACGGCGTCGCCGACGATAAATTCAGCGTTGCGGATATTGTTTTCGCGCGAATTTTTTTTGGCATCGGCAACGGCGGAGCTGACAACTTCAACGCCGATAACTTTGCGAGCCTTTTTCGCCATGAACAGAGAAATCGTGCCCGTGCCGCAGTAAGCGTCGATAACCGTCTCGTTGCCGCGAAGTTCGGCGAAATCCTGCGCGGTCTTGTATAAAACTTCAGCCTGCGCGGTGTTGACTTGGAAGAACGAACGCGCCGAGATGTTGAAGCTCAAGCCGCCGATTTTGTCGTGAATCGTGGGTTTGCCGTATAAGATTTTCGTGTCGCGACCGAGAATGACGTTGTTGCGGAAAGTTTGGACGTTCTGCTGAATGCTCGTGACGTTCGGAATTTCTTTGAGCAGAGCGCGGACGAAATTTTTTTCGTTGGGGAAATTTTTCGTGGCGGTGACGAGGACAATCATCAATTCGCCGTTGCAACCGACGCGCCCCATGACGTGGCGCAGAAAACCTTTGTGCGTGTCTTCGTCGTAGGGTTGCAGATTAAATTTTTTGGCGACAGCGCGAACGGCGGCGAGAATTTTATCGTTGCCGGCGTTTTGAATCAGGCAGGAAGTTGTATCGATGATTTTGTGGCTGCCGCGCGCGTAGCAACCGATTTGCAAATTTTTTCCGACGGGGAATTGCATTTTGTTACGATAGCGCAGGGGATTTTCCATGCCGAGCGTTTCAAAAATTTTTACGCCGCCGAGCTTGCCGATTCTTTCCACCGCGTCGACGACCTGTTGACGTTTCCATTTAAGTTGCGCGGGATAATCCATGTGTTGAAGCTGACAGCCGCCGCAATTTTTATACAGCGGGCAAAAAGGTTCCACGCGCTCTGGAGAATTTTTGACGACTTCAACGAGCCGACCGACGGCGTAATTTTTTTTACGCGTTTCAATTCCGATAAGAACCTCTTCGCCGGGCAACGCGCCCTCAACAAAAACGGCAAGATTGTCGACTTTCCCGACGCCCTCGCCGCTTGAACCGAGTCCGTGAATTTTAATCAGCTGTGGCATTTCGCATAATCCTCAAGTCTTCGTTCAGCTGAGCTTTCAAATCTTCAACCGACGGGAAAATTTTTTCATCGCGCAACTTGCTGACGAAGCTGACAAAAATTTCCTCGCCGTAGATGTCGCCGCTGAATTTGTCGATAAAAACCTCCAACCGCCGCCGCGCAACTTTGAACGTGGGATTGTCGCCGACGTTGGCAATGCCGTTAAAAAAATTCCCGCGAACTTTGACGCGCACGATATACGCGCCGTTCGGGAGCATGGCTCTGCGGTCGGAAATTTCGATGTTGGCGGTTGGGAAGCCGATTTTGCGCCCGCGCTTGTCGCCGTTGACGACTTCGCCGGCGTAGATAAAATTTCTGCCCAAAAGTTGGTTAGCGGAAATCAAATCGCCAGCCGCAATCAACGCCCGAATCCGCGTGCTGCTGACGGTTTTTCTGTCGACGGTGAACGCTTGACAAACTTCCGCCTTGAAATCGTAATTTTCTGCTTCGCGCAGGAGCAAACGCCCATTGCCGCGCCCGAACCGCCCAAAAGTATAATTCGGACCGGTGACGACGTAAGCGGGAGAAATTTTATCGCGCAGTAGCTCCAAAAATTCTTCGGGCGATTTTTTGCTGAAGTCTTTGGTAAACGGAATTTCAATCAAAATTTCGACGCCCATATCGGAAAAAATTTCTCGGCGAAGATTTTTACTGCCAATCATGAGCGGCGCGTCTTCGGGCGCGATAACCGTCAGCGGGTGGTTTGAAAAGGTAAAGACAATCGCGGTGCCCGAAATTTTTTTTGCAATGTCAATGGCGTGACGGATAACGCTGGCGTGCCCAAGGTGAACTCCGTCGAACATACCCAGCGCGACGACCGGACGCGGATATTTTTTAATTAAGCCGCTGATTTTTTTTATTATCTCCAAGCAGAAAACCTCCGTGTACTTGCTTTGATTTAATTTTAATTGCCGCGCAGAATAAAAGCAAGATTTTTATTTGACACGGACTAAACTCCAATACTACAAAAAAAATTGGAGGAGATAGCTTTGTCGAATAAAAATTTGCTGATATTTATCTTAATGGTCGGCGTGTTCGGAATTTTGAACACGGAGATGGGCTTTATCGGAATCCTGCCGTACATTTCCGCTCGCTACGACGTGACGATTGTGCACGCGGGACTTTTAATCAGTTTGTTTGCGTTGGGCGTGGCGATAGCCGGACCGACAATGCCGCTGATTTTTTCCCGCTTCAATCGCAAGCACGTGATGATTTTAGTTTTGGGCTTGTTCACGGTCTGCAACGTCATTTCGATTTTCGCGCAGGAATTTAATCTGCTGCTCGCCGTGAGAGTTTTGCCGGCGTTCTTCCACCCGGTTTATTGTTCGATGGCGTTCACGGTTGCGGCGGCGGTCGTCGGGGCGAAAGAAGCTCCAAAAGCCGTCGCAAAAATAAATATCGGCGTGGCGGCGGGCATGGTCGTCGGCGTGCCGATAAGCAACTTTTTGGCGGAGAGAATTTCTCTGTCGGCGTCGATGTCATTTTTCGCGCTGGTGACTTTCGCGGCGTTAATCGCGACGATTTTTTACGTCCCGTCAATGCCCGTCAAGAAAGTCATGACTTACGGCAGCCAGCTGAAAATTTTGCAGAAAAAAGTTTTATGGGCGTCAATCGTCGCAGTAATTTTTTTGGACGGCTCAATCTTCGGCGTGTTCAACTACGCGGCGGAGTATTTAGCAAAAGTTTCAATGGTTCCGGCGACTTCGGTCAGCGCAATGCTCTTCGTCTTCGGCGTGTGTAACATTTTCGGGAGCATGTTGGCGGGAAATTTATTGACGGTTCAGCCCATGGCTACGGTAAAATTTTTCCCGTTCATCTTGGCGGCGGTCTACGTGGCGTTCTTCAACGAGCCGAACTTTTATTTGTTGACGGCGTTAATAATTTTCTGGGGAATATTGGCGGGCATCGCGGCGAACATTTATCAGTTTTGGATTTTCCGCGCGGCACCCGAAGCTCCGGACTTTGCCAACGGAATTTTCCTAACGTCGGCGAATTTAGGTTGCATGGCGGGCACCGCCTTCAGCGGAATTTTTATCGACGCGTTCGGCACACCCTACGTGATTTTCGGCGGAATAATTTTTGCGGTAGGTTCAGCGGTCGTGATTTGGACGCAAGCCGCTCGCCACGAACTCAATCCCTTGTCGAAATAAATTTTTCAACCTTTCCTAACGTCGGCGAATTTGGGTTGCATGGCGGGCACGGCGTTCAGCGGGCTTTTTATCGACGCGTTCGGCACGCCCTACGTAATTTTCGGCGGAATAATTTTTGCGGTAGGTTCAGCAGTCGTGATTTGGACGCAAGCCGCTCGCCGCGAACTCAATCCCTTGTCGAAATAAATTCTTCAATCGTCCAAAGCCGCACGTATCGCGGAAATTTCCTGCGCCGTGAATAAACCTTCGGGCGATTCGCGAATCATTATGTCATAAAGTCTGGCTTTTAAATTTTCCAACTCGACGGGCGGAGTTGCCGCTTGCGCAGATAAACTTATTGTCCGCGTTTGCGCGTCGACGTAGCGTTGAGTTTTTTTTATGACGATGTTTACGACGTCGCGATTTTCTTTGTCGAGACCTTGAGGCGGGCTAAGCTGATGAATTTTAAGTTGCTCGTCAAGCGATTCGTTTTCCAATTCCTTAAGCCGCAGATAAATTGCCTCCGCGTTGAAATTTTGCGCGTCCGTCGTCTTCAAGCCGTCAAGAATGTTGTGATACGATTGCCAATTTCTGTCGAGGCTGTCGATGTCCTTTTGATAAGCCGCGTACCAATCGCCGAAAATTTTTTGCCGCTCCAGCAAATCTTCAAGCTGCGCCTGTGTAATTTTTTCCTGCCGAACTTGCCGCCCGTGAATCAGAGCACTGCCGCTGAACACGATTAAAAGGAGCGTGCAAATTATCAAAAAGCTCTTGCGTGTTGGCGAAAATTTGTAGAGCACGGCAAAGGCAACGACCGCCGCGATTAGGAGCGCGTAAATCATTCCGAAACTAAATCGCGCCCGATATTGTAAGCCGCCGCGCAGTCGTCAGGGAAATGTTTTTCGCGGTAAGCAAATTTTTCGTCGGCGTCGAAGATTGAACTTTCGTAGCGCGAATAATCTTTGAATTGAACGGTATTGAAGGCGCGCAAAACTTTCGGCGCGACACCCAAAATTTTTTCCGTAAAAGTTTCGTACATGCCGAGGCGTTCTTTCATGCCGAAGAATTCAAAATGATTTTCGGTCATGTTCATCGTGTAAATAAACGCGCTCGGAAGTTTTTTCGGGAAGACGGTCGGAATTTCGTTGCTGTAAATGTAATTGGAAAAGAACAGCCGCTCGATAAACGCAATCATGCCGGCGGAAAGATTCATGAAGTAAATCGGCGAACCAAAAATAATTGCGTCGGCGGCTTTGATTTTCTCCAGCACGGGCGAGAGGTCGTCTTTCATGGCGCAAGTTCCGTGTGGACGATTTTTCAGCTTGCAGGCAAAGCAGCTCGTGCACCCCTTGAAATTCAGCGCGTAAAGATTAACAATTTCAGCCGTCGCGCCCGCGTCCTTGGCACCTTGCACGGCGTGTTGAAGGAGCTGCGCGGTGTTCCAATTTTTTCTCGGACTGCCATTGATTGCGATTAAATTTTTCATTGTAAAACCCTCCTAAAGTTCAAACCAGCGCGAAAAATTTTGTTCACGGAAATTTATCAGCTCACCGATGCGCGGCGTCAAGAGCTCGTAATTTCTGCCGTCGCTCTCGGCAAGCAAATCTTTATAGGGCGCGTCCCACTCGTGGCGGGCAAGCGCGAACTTCCCAGCGTGAATCGGCACAACTTTTTCCGCGCGAATATCTTCCGACGCCTGCGCGGTCTCGTTCGGCAACAAGTGAATCGCATGCCACGCAAGATTATACTGCCCGTTCTCCATGAACGCCAAATCGAAGCCGCCAAATTTTTTTCCGATGTCGCGGAAGTGATTGGAGTAGCCGCCGTCGCCCGAACAAAAAATTTTCCGCGCAGGTGTTATAAAAGCGAATGCGCACCACTCGGTAGGATTCTGCGTCAACATGCGTCCGGAAAAATG
>JAFXNB010000084.1 GCA_017529935.1 Selenomonadaceae bacterium | reverse complement strand
TTAAAATCCCGCCCGCGCTCCTCGAAGTCGCTGTACATGTCGAAGCTGGCGCAAGCAGGACTAAGCAACACAACTTGCGGCGGACGAGAAATTTCTTTGGCAAGCGCAACCGCCCGCTCCATGGAGTAGCCCGCCTCCAAAATTTTTTCGGCAGGGAAATTTTTTTCCAGTGCAAAAGTTTTGAAGCGAGCCGCCGCGAAAAATTTATTCTCGAAGCCGTTCGATAATTTCATGCACGTTGTAGCTAAAATCTCCAAGACGATTGCCAACGCC
Organism: Selenomonadaceae bacterium; assembly: GCA_017529935.1. Lineage (GTDB taxonomy): Bacteria > Bacillota > Negativicutes > Selenomonadales > Selenomonadaceae > Quinella. The sequence continues at coordinate 10,749 of JAFXNB010000084.1, read as the reverse complement.
AAATAAACGTAGCCCATGTTAAAGCTCCCTAACGATACGTTTAAAATCCCGCCCGCGCTCCTCGAAGTCGCTGTACATGTCGAAGCTGGCGCAAGCAGGACTAAGCAACACAACTTGCGGCGGACGAGAAATTTCTTTGGCAAGCGCAACTGCCCGCTCCATGGAATAACCCGCCTCCAAAATTTTTTCGGCAGGGAAATTTTTTTCCAGTGCAAAAGTTTTGAAGCGAGCTGCCGCGTCGCCGACCAAAATTAAATAATCGACGCGCTCATTGACAAGTTGCAGGAAGTCGGAAAGGTCGGTGCCCTTGTCGTCGCCGCCCGCAATCAAGACGATATGCCCCGCGAAAGTTTCCAGAGCTTTAATCGCCGAATCGGTGTTGGTCGCCTTGGAGTCGTTGTAATATTTGACGCCGGCAAGTTCGCGGACGAATTCAATCCTGTGTTCGACGCCCTGAAAAGTTTTCAGCACGGCGGAAATTTTTTCAGCCTCGACGCCCGCCAAAAACGCAATCATCGACGCAGCAAGAGCATTCTCGACATTGTGCCCGCCCTTAATGCCTAGTTCGTCAATCGTGCAAAGTTTGTGCGTCGTGTCGTCGAATTTTATCACGAGCGAATTATTTTTCACGAACGCGCCCGCAGAAAGTTCGCGCTGTCTGCTGAAATAAAAAACTTTGCAGGCGGCGCGGTCAATCATATCGCGGGTTCGTTCGTCGTCGTAGTTTAGAATCAAAAAATCTTCGGCGGTCTGTTGCGCGAAAATTTTTTCCTTCATCGCCTGATAAACTTCCATGGTGCCGTGGCGTTTCAAGTGATCGGGCGTGACGTTCAAAATCGCGGAGATGTGCGGCTTAAAATTTTTCGTCGCCTCCATTTGATAGCTAGAAATTTCTGCCGCCAAAATTCCGCCCGCGCCCACTTCCAATGCAACTTCACACAGCGGCACGCCGATATTCCCGCCGACGCCGACTTTAGAAAATTTTTCCTTGAGCAGCAGTCCGAGCAAAGTTACGGTTGTAGTCTTGCCGTTGGTGCCCGTCACCGCGCAAATCGGAGACTTCGCCAGCCCGTAAGCAAATTCGACTTCGCTGACAATCGGAATATTTTTTTTCGCCGCCGCCTTGAGCACGGGAATTTTTATCGGGACGGCGGGCGACACGATTATTTTATCGACGCCGGCTAAAAGTTCCTCCGTCTGCTTGCCGAGTTTTATTTCCACGCCGCGCAGGTCAAGCTTCAGCTCTGGTTTGCTATCGCTTAAAATTACTTGTGCGCCGCGTTCGTGTAAAATTTTCGCTGCCGCAATGCCGCTGCGTGCCGCGCCGATTACTAAAATTTTTTCCATGAATAATTCTCCTCAAAGAAGCGACAATCCGATAACGCCCGCGATTAATCCGACCGTCCAGAAGACAAAAACGACTTTAACTTCCGACCAGCCGCCCAGCTCGAAATGATGATGTATCGGGCTCATGCGGAAAATTCGCTTGCCCGTCGACTTGAACGAGATGACTTGCAGGATAACCGACAACGCCTCGCACACGAACACGAAGCCGATAATCGCCAACAAAATTTCCGTGCGCGTCAAAATTCCGACCGCCGCGAACGCCCCGCCCAAAGCTAAGGAGCCGGTGTCGCCCATGAAAACTTTTGCCGGGTGGAAGTTGAATTTTAAAAAGCCGATACAAGCTCCGACCGTAGCCGCGCAGAAAATTGCCAAGTCGTTGTGACCCGTCAGCAAGCAAATCACCGCGTAGCAACTCGCCGCAATCGCCACGCAACCCGACGCCAGCCCGTCAAGCCCGTCCGTCAAGTTGACTGCATTCGACGCACCGACCATTACAAAGAACATGAACGGCAGATATAAAGTTCCCGCCCAAATTTTTTCGTCGATTAGCGGAATCCAAATCGTCGGTTCAAAGTCAGTTAAAAGTTCGTTTGCTACGGCGGTCGTGACGACGGCGATTAAAATTTGTCCCGCGAGTTTGTAGCGGGCGAGCAAGCCCTGATTTTTTTTGCGGACAACTTTTAAATAATCGTCGACGAATCCCAAAATAAAATGTCCGAGCAAAATGAACAGCGCGAGGAAAATTTCCGCGTTCCAATCGGCTTGAATCAGCGTCGCCGCGACGATGCCCGCGATTAAAAAAATTCCGCCCATCGTCGGCGTGCCGCTCTTGACTTGATGACTTTTCGGACCTTCCTCGCGAATGCTCTGCCCGAATTTGAGTTTGTGCAAAATCGGAATGCAAATCGGCGCAAGCATGATGACAACGCCCGCCGCGATTGCTCCCGCGATTAAAAGTTTCTCCATTTAAAAATTTTTCTCCTGTTCGCCGATTCCGCTCGCCATGAGGTAAATCACCAGCTGATTGAGTTTGACACCTTCGCGTTTGGCACTCTCCGCCAACTTCTTGTGCAAACTTTTTGGAATGCGCAAATTTAATTTTCCGTTGTATAAATCCCAGTCCGGTTCATCTATGGATTGTCCTAAATCCAACGCCGCTTTCAGCCAACAAAGTTTTGCGTCCTCAATCATTTCGAGCACTTCCAAACGAGTATCGCCTTGAGTTATGCAGCCGGGCAAATCAGGTATCGTCGCGACGTAGCCGCCTTCAGGCGAAGGTGTAACTGTTATTTCATAAGGCAAGGACATGTAATAGTCTAATTTTTTTTCAGTGCTTATTTTGTCTTCCATAAAAATTTCTCCTCTTTGAATTACAAATTCAATTCCCGAATAACTTTGCGCACATAGACTTCATTAACAAACGGTCTTTGATAAGGAATTGTTATGGGATTGTTGCTCGGCTTTCGATAAGTGTAATGACTTGAACCGCGTCCGGGTTGGGCGCATTCGTATCCGGCGTTTGAAAGTATTTTATCCAGCTCCTCGAAGCGGACGGTCTTCGGATTGTTTTTGATTCGTTGAAGAAGTTTTTCCAATTTACTCATTTAAATCAGCTCGATAATTTTTTCCATGTGCATGACGTGCGAAGCCTTGAATAAAATCGTGTCGCCGTCGCGGAAAAGCTCCAGAATTTTTTTCGCGGCGTCTTCGTGCGTGTCGAATGTGTAAACATTTTTCAAGCCCGCCTCGCGTGCGCCCGCCGCTATAAATTTCCCAAGCTCGCCCAAAGTTATCAGCACGTCGAATTTATTTTCAACCAGCTCCGCGCCAATTTCTTTGTGAACCGTCTCCGAAATGTCGCCAAGCTCCATCATATCGCCCAAAACCGCAATCAATCGCCCGTCGTAAATTTCGGACGTCGTTTTAATCGCTACGCGCATGGAAGCAGGGCTGGCGTTGTAGGCGTCGTTGACAATCGTCAGCCCGTCGCGGCGAATAACTTCAAAGCGCATTTTCGTCGTCGTCAAAGTCGACACGCCGCGCTGAATCTCCTCCACACTCAAGCCAACCGTCAAGCCCGCCGCAATCGCCGCCAGCGCATTTGAAACGTTGTGGCGACCGAGCATCGGAATTTCAAAATCAAAATCCTCGCCGCGATAAGTCAGCGTGAATTCCGTGGCAACGGAGCCGATTAAAATATCTTTGGCTGTCACGTCGGCAGAATTTTCCATGCCGTAAGTCACGACGTTGACGCCCGCGCCCGCCAAATTTTTCATCTCCGCCGTATGTGGATTGTCCGCGTTCAAAATAATCGTGCCGCCCTCGCGAATCGCTTCGACCAGTTCGCCCTTTGCCTTGGCAATATTTTCTATCGAACCCAAAAGTTCAATGTGCGCGTTGCTGACGTTCGTGACTATTCCAATCGTCGGCTTGACGACCTGCGCCAAACTCTCAATCTGACCGAGTCCGCGCATGCCGATTTCAACGACCGCCGCCCGATTTTTCTCGTTAAGTTCAAGCAAAGTCATCGGGACGCCGACCTCGTTGTTGAAGTTGCCCGAAGTTTTTTGCACGTTGCCCAAGCCGTTCAGCGCGGCGGCAGTCAAATCTTTAGTCGTTGTCTTGCCGTTCGAGCCGGTCACCGCGACAATCGGAATGTCAAAACGATTTCGCCACGCGCCCGCGATTTTTCTGTAAGCCGTCAACGTGTCGTCGACTTTCAAAATCACGCCGTCAAGTTCTTTATCAAAATTTTTGCTGACGAGAACCGCCGCCGCGCCCTTTTTGAGCGACTCCTCCGCGAAGTCCTCGCCGTTAAAAAATTCGCCCTTCAACGCGACGAACAACGCGCCGCCCGTAATTTTCCTGCTGTCGGTGATTATGTCCTCAAAAAAAATTTCCGCGTTTGAATTTGTCTGCGCGCCCGTCACCGATACGATTTCCGCCAAGCTCAATTTATCCATTATTATTTCCTCCAACATTTTTTATTGCCGCCAGCGCAACTTCTCTGTCGTCGAAGTGAATTTTTCCCGTGTTCAAAATTTGATAGTTCTCGTGCCCTTTGCCCAAAATTAAAACGATGTCGCCCGCCTCGGCAAGTTCAATCGCCCTGAAAATCGCCGCCCGCCGGTCGACAATGCGCTCGTAAATTTTTTTGTCAATGCCAGCCGCGATCTCGTCCAAAATTTTTTCGGGGTCTTCGGTGCGCGGATTATCTGAAGTGATTATGACAACGTCGCTCAATTCGGCGGCCAGCTTGCCCATAATCGGACGCTTGCCGTGGTCGCGGTCGCCGCCGCAACCAAACACCGTGATAATTTTTCCCTTGACAATCTGCCGCGCCGTCTGCAAAACATTTTTAACGCCGTCGGGTGTGTGCGCGTAGTCGACGATAACTTCAAACGGCACGTCAGCAAAAATTCGCTCGAAGCGTCCGGGCACGCTCTTAAAATTTTCCAGCGCGCGCTTGATGACATCGGGTCTGATATTTTCCGCCAACGCCGCGCCCGCCGCCGCCAGCACGTTGTAGACGTTGAACAAGCCCGTTATCTGAAGCGACAAATTCATTTTGCCTTGCGCCGTTTCAATTACGCATTGCGCGTTTCGCATTTCGCATTGCACTTCCGCGCCGCGCAGGTCAGCAGGATTCCCGACGCTGTAAGTAATTTTCTCGCAAAGACAATGCTTTAAAATCTCCGCGCTCGCCGCGTCGTCGACGTTGATAATCGCCGTTTTATTTTTCTTGCGCCCGTGACGCGACACCATGTCGAAAAGTTTTGCCTTCGCCCGCAGATAATTTTCCATGGTGCCGTGGAAGTCCAGATGGTCTTGCGTCAAGTTCGTGAAAATCGCCGTGTCGAATTCGACGCCCGCAACGCGATTTTCCGCCAGCGCGTGACTTGAAACTTCCATGACGACGACTTGAACTTTTTCCGCCAGCATGTCGACCAAAATTTTTTGCAAATCGATGACGTTGGGCGTGGTGTTGCGCACGGGGAAACTTTCGTCGCCGATTAAATTTTGAATCGTGCCGATAAGCCCGACTTTGAAGCCCGCGCTCTGAAAAATTTCTCGGAGCAGATAAGTCGTGGTCGTCTTGCCGTTGGTGCCCGTCACGCCGATAACGCGCATTTTCCGCGACGGATAGTCATAAAAATACGGGACGATAACCGCCAGCGCATTCAGCATATCGGGGACGACAAGCGCGGAAATATTTTCGGGCGGCGTGAAATTTTTTCTCGTCGTTAAAATCGCCGTCGCGCCGCGCGAAACTGCTTGCGGAATAAAATTATGTCCGTCGACGTGCGCGCCCTCCATGCACACGAATAAATTTCCCGTTTCAACTTTGCGCGAGTCGTGCTCAACGCCGCTTATTTCAACATCGCCGCCAATAATTTCGGCGTCGGGTATCAGCAATGCCAGTTCGCTCAATTTTTTTTTCAAAACCTCGCCTCCTTTGTTACCATTATAATTGAACTTTGCATGAAAGTACAATGCCGCAAAAAAAAAAATTATCCCTCGACGAAAACGTCAAGGGACTTTTAAGTTAAATATTCAGCACGCCGCACAAGTCGTATCAATCGCTTGTTTGGACTTCAACAGCGGCTCGGAAAAATGTTCGTTGAACCATTGAACGAAAGGTCCCATCATGAACGCCGTTATCACCGTGCCAATTCCAATATCCGCGCCGCCCATGAAGCCGACAATCACGCAGAATAAATCCGTCGTCACTCTGCACACTCTGAACGCCGCAAGCTGATAATCCTTCGACGCCATAAGTGCCATTGCATCATAACTCGAAACGCCCATGTCCGCCGTAAAGTACAATGAACTTGCAAAACTCAACAAGAGAACCGCGAACGCCATTAAAAATATTCTGCTCGTCATGTTCGGATTAGTTATCACCAACTCAATAAGCCAGCGCGTTGTATCTGCCATAATTCCGATAAAACATAAACTCAAAATCGTCGCCAGCCCGATATAATGCCGCTTGACAAAGAAAACTGCAACCAGCAATATGCCCGTGATTATCGTAAAACAAATGGCGTAGGTTGAATTAAAAAAATTTGCTAAAGCCGTCGCAAAACACGTTAAAGGGTCGGTGCCGAGCCGCGCCGCTTGAAATATTCCAACGCTTATTCCTGTCAAAATCACGCCGACTAATGACATTGTGATTCGTAATTTTTTATCCGTCATGATAATCGCCTCCTGTAAAACTGCGCGAATTATATTCGACAAGGGCGGCAAAGTACATGCACGGATTTGCTTTTTTAAAACGAATTCAAAACGCCGTCAAGCCCGTCACGACGGTAAATTTCCTTATAACGCTCTAAGTTAATCTGGATAATTTTGTCCAAAGCCCGCATGCTGAGCATTTCGACGGGTGCGCGGTCGTCCGTCAAAATATTTTCGCCAAGCGCGGGCGTCGTCCACGTTTCAGCGATATGAATCATCAGCCGCGAAAGTTTTTCGTCGTCGAGAGCTTCTGCGCGGGCGTGGAGTTCGTTTAAAATTTTTTCGTCAGCCGCCGCGAATAAAACTCTGTTCGTGACGCCGTGCGCGTCGATAATTTTCAGCGCGGAAAAATTTTTTCCAATCGTGTTGATTAGATATTCGTTGATATTGCCCGCGCCGCTCGCCCGCATGTTCATGTTGACGACCATGACGCCAGCGGGAGCCAAATGATTCTTAACCAGCGAAAAAAATTCCGTCGAACTCATCTGGAACGGCGGCGAAATATCTTGGAAGGCGTCGACCAAAATCACGTCGTAAATATTTTTGTCGGCTTGCAGGAAGGCGCGCCCGTCATAAGTCACAACTTGCACGTCTTCGGGCAGGGAAAAATATTTTTTGGCGAGCGCGGTAATTTTTTTGTCAATCTCCACGCCGGTAATCTGCGCGGCGGGAAAATATTTTTTGCACTGTTCGGCGAAAGTTCCCGTGCCCATGCCCAGAATCAAAATTTTTTTGTTTTCGGCAAGCAACGGAGCCGCCAACGCGTAATCGTAATACATGCCCGTCAAGCCGCCGCCCTTAACCTTGAGCGACTGCACGCCGAATAAAACGTTCGTGGAGAAAATAATTTTGTCGGGCGTGTCCTTGACTTGCAGGTAATTGTAAATCGATTCGCCTTCGTAGAGCAGATTTTTCTCCCAAAAGGCAAAGCTATTTGAATTGCCCAGCACGCCGCACAAAATAAAAATCGCGACGGCTCCCGCGCAAAAAATTTTTTTGGCTCCAATGCTCACAAAATAAATCACGCCGATTAAAAGCAACACGCCGGAGAAAATTAAAAAAGTTATCGCGGTGCCCACGGCGGGTATCGTCACGAACGTCGGCAAGAACGTCCCGATTATGCTGCCGATTGTGTTGAAGGCGTTCAAATTTCCCACGATGCGCCCGTTGTGTTCGAGGTTGTCCGTTGCGTATTTGACTAAAGACGGCGTGACTGTTCCCAATAAAAACAGCGGCACGACGAAAATCGCCATGCACGACAGGAATGCCGCCCAAATTAAAAGATTCGTGTCGATTGTCACGATTAACGCGCCCGCCACGCCCAAAATTAAATATTTGCCGAGCAGAGGGATTGCGCCCGTCCACAGTGCCGCGAAAATTAATCGGCGATAAAGTTTTGCCGGGTCTTTATCCGAATCTGCGCGGCGTCCGCCCCAAACATTTCCTAAAGCCAGCGCAATCATTATCGTGCCGATGATTATCGTCCAGACGATTTGCGACGAGCTGAAATACGGCGCGAGCAACCGAGCGGCTCCCAACTCGACCGCCATGATTGACATGCCCGAAAAAAATTCTGTGGCGTAGAGAAAATTTTTGTTGTAAAGTAGCGGCGAAGGTCTCATTTAATTCAGTCCTTTGAAAAATTTTTGCGGCTTCCATTGTAACAAAAAATCCCCCTGCGCTGTGCAAAGGGACAAAATTTTTTTTATGTTCAACATCTCCTGCTAAAATTTCTCCGACAAAATTATTTTGGTCGGTTGATAGTCAATCGTCTTCTCCGTTTTAATCAGCAGTTCGATTTGCTTGCGGAAATTTTTGTACTCACCCAACGCTCCAAGTTTTTCCGTCGCGAAAAAAATTTCTTCGATTGAAGCTTCGACGTTCGGCATAAGAAAAGTAAGCGGAAAGAATTGCGTGCGCGTGGAAGACAATTCTCTTTACCGAAAAAGTTTTAACACGTGAAGTTTTTCGCGGCGGCAATTTTGTTGTATAATCGGGAAAAATTTTTTCGTGAGGTACAGTGATGATAGTTTTGATTGATTACGGCGTTGGGAATTTGTACAGCGTGGCGAAGGCGGCCTCTTTCGTCGGCGGCGACGTGAAAATTTCCAGCGCGGCAGACGATATTAAACGCGCCGATAAAATTATTTTGCCGGGCGTGGGTGCTTTTGGCGACTGCATGAAAAATCTTGCGGCGACTGGCTTGATTCCGACGATTAAGCGCGAAGTTTCAAACGGAAAAAAAATTTTGGGTATTTGCGTCGGGTTGCAAATTTTATTCGTGGGCAGCGAGGAATCTCCCAACGTCGACGGCTTGAAAATTTTTGGCGGGCGCGTGAAAAAAATTCAAGCGGGCGATTTGAAAATTCCGCACATGGGCTGGAACGCCGTAAAATTCGGCGACTCGAAACTTTTTGCGGGCTTGAGTGGCGCGCCGTATTTTTATTTCGTGCACAGCTACCACGCCGCCCCCGACGACAAAAAAATTATCGCGGCGACGACCACTTACGGCGAAACAGTCACCGCCGCCATTGAGTTTGAAAATATTTTCGCGACGCAGTTTCACCCCGAAAAGAGCGGCGACGTCGGCTTGCGTGTCCTGAAAAATTTCGTCGAACTTTGAGGAGGCGAGCGCGTGGCTTATCAACGCAAGGCTGGCAATTTTAAAACAATCTGGCGAATCAACCAGCGCACCGAAGATTTTTCGGCAGAAGAATTGTCGCGCTTTTTAGAAGAACATATTATCGTTTTAAGCAAAAATGTAATTGAGGAATTGGCTGCCGTGCGTAGAGAAGATTATTTTTATCTTCATCATGGCAATACGAACGCGGTAAAATTGCTTGGAAAAATTATCGACGACGCGCCCGAACCTTATCCGAATAAACGCGGTTGGTTTCAAAGACATTATGAAAAACTGCGCAAACCTTCAAGTAAAATCCCCAAAGGCGTGCGTTACGAAGGCGATTATGCGCTGATTAGTTCAAAAATTATTTACGAGATAGGAAAAACCGAATCAAGCCAGTTGGAAAACGATATTCTTCGTCCACTTTTTAACATTAAGATAAAAAATTTAACGGGCTTGTGGAGTTCGGAGGCACCGCCGCCGCCCGTCGTCGAGCAATCGCCGAAAATTTTCCCGCTTAATCAAATTCTTTTCGGACCGCCCGGCACCGGCAAAACTTTTCTAACCGCCGCCTACGCCGTGGCGATTTGCGACAATCAACCGCTCAGCGCGACGCCCAACAAAAAAAGATACGACGAACTCCGCGCCGCCGGCAGAATTAAATTCGTGACGTTTCATCAGAGCTACGGCTACGAAGATTTTATCGAAGGAATCAAGCCGACCGTCACGAACGGAAATATTTCCTACGAGGTCAAGGCGGGCGTCTTCAAAAAATTTTGCGACGAGGCGCGCTACGAATCGGGGAATTTTGTTTTCATAATCGACGAAATAAATCGCGGGAACGTTTCAAAAATTTTCGGCGAGCTGATAACTTTGATTGAGGACGACAAGCGCGAGGAACTTTTTGTGACGTTGCCCTATTCGCAAGAAGAATTCACCGTCCCGAAAAATGTTTACGTCTTGGGCACGATGAACACCGCCGACCGCGCAATCGCCCTGCTTGATACCGCGTTACGCCGCCGATTTAATTTCGTGGAGATGCTGCCGCGCCCCGAACTTTTGCAGACGATTGACGGCGTGAACCTGCGCGGGCTGTTGGAAAAAATCAACGCGCAAATCGAAATGCTTTACGACCGCGAACGCACAATCGGGCACGCCTATTTTATCAACTGCAAGACGCTCGCCGACGTTGCTAAAGTTTTCCGCAACAAAATCATTCCGCTCCTGCAAGAATATTTTTTTGACGACTACGAACAGATTCAAAAAGTCCTCGGCGAAAAAATTATCACGCGCGAACGATTGAATGACGAAAAATTTCGCTACAGCGTCAACGCCGCCGCCCTTAACGTCGCAGAAAGTTACGCGCTATGAAAACAGTCTGCGAATACGAAAAAATTTTTGTCGATGATTGCGCTCACTTCGACGAGCTGAGAAAATTTGTAGCGGCGGGCGACCGCTTTAAAAGCGGCGGAACAACGGGTATGCCCCGCGACGTTTCGACGATTCAAACGTTATTGCCACGCCCAAACGTTTCAGCTGTCCAT
>JAFXNB010000083.1 GCA_017529935.1 Selenomonadaceae bacterium | reverse complement strand
TAATCAGCTCGCCAACCGCCGCCCGCGTCACAAAAAAAGTTCCCTTGACGTTCGTGGCAAAGATGTCGTCGAAAATTTCCTCGTCCGTGAAAGTTATCGCGCCCTCGTGATAAATGCCCGCGCTGTTTACAAGCACGTTGACGCCGCCGAAAATTTCAACCGCCCGCGAAATAATTTTCCCGCAATCTTCAACCTTGCGCACGTCCGCCGAAACAAATTCAACGCGCCCGCCCAGCTCCGATTTAATTTTATTGAACCGCTCACGACTTCTGCCGACGACCACGCAATTATAATCGTTCGCCAAAAAAATTTTTGTAGCCGCAAGCCCGATGCCCGACGTGCCGCCCGTGATTATCGCCGTCTTCAAAGATTTTCCTCCGCTAACAAAAACAGAGCCGAGCTGAATGCCCGACTCTGCGAAAAATTTGCTTAGGGATTGACTGCTTCTTTCAGGCTTTTGCCCGCTTTGAAGGACGGCAGCTTCGACGATTTGATTTCAATCTCTTCGCCGGTGCGGGGGTTGCGACCCTTGCGAGCTGCCCGCGTGCGATTCTCGAATGTGCCGAAGCCCAAAACTTGAACCTTATCGCCTTCAACCAATGCCGCTTTAATCGTCTCAAAAGTTGCCGCGACTGCTCTCTCTGCCGTTTTACGGTCGAGGCGCGCCTTTTCGGCAACGTTTACTATCAATTCAGCTCTCGTCATAAAAAGAGTTCCTCCTCCTTAAAAATTACCTGCAGAATTTAGCAGAATGTCATAAAAAAATCAAGTACTTTTTACGCCGTAACGTCAAGATTGTTTCCGAGCGCGGGGTCAAGGCTTTCGACGACCTCCAACGCTTCCTCGACTGCGGAATTATCCGCCGCCATTGCCATTTTCAAAACCGAAATGCCCAGCTCCTGCTGAGTCTTCGCCATGTTCATATCCACCGACAGTGCCGCGATTGCCATATCCATTGTTAACAGCTCCTTTCCTTAGTCGCCGCTATCTTAGCACAGGACGCTTGCCGTTGCAATATCATTTGGTGCTGATAATCAGCGCGATAAAAATTAAATCTTCGTCGCCAACGGTTTCAATGCCGTGAAAGTCACCGTCCGCGCAGAAAGTTGTATCGCCCGCTTTAACCTCGTAAGTCTCGCCGTTATCAGTGTAAAGCCCTTTGCCTTGGATAATGTGATAAGTTTCGTTGTTGCCGACGTGCTGATGGACGCCCAGTGCCGCGCCGACGGGAATTTTCACGCGCGCGAACATTTCGCATTTGCCAACCATTTCTTTGGGCGTCAAAAGGTGCGTGATATACATCGTACCCTTGCCCTTTTGCGCCGCTACCGTATTCTGCTCAATAATCGGCATGTCAAACCCTCCTTAAATATCGTCGTCGTCCGATTCTTTGGCGAGCCGCTTAGCTTTGATTTTGCGCATAGAGCTGACTGCGTGCGCGATTTGCTCCTTTTTATACGGCTTGTGAATGAAATCTATCGCGCCCATTTTCAGACACTGCATCAATTTTTGCGGCGTGTCCATTGAACTGAGCATGACGACGGGAACATCCGGGGCGACTTCGCGGATAAATTCCAGAGCCTCAATCCCGCCGACGACCGGCATGACAATATCCAAAATGACGCCGTCAGGTTCCTGCTCCAAGACGAGAGTTATCGCCTCTTTGCCGTTTACCGCCTCGATTACTTCGCAATCAAGCCGTTCAAGTTCCTCGCGCAGTTTTTTGCGCAGGAGCCGCGAATCGTCGGTTATCAGCACGCGCAACTTTTCCTGCTCGCTATTTTCCATGAAAGCCGTCGCCTCCCTAAAAATAATCGCCCGAAGGCGAAGATATATCTTGCGGAACTTAAATTTCGTCGTGGCGGAGAGGGTGGGATTCGAACCCACGGTGCCTTTCAGCATCACCGGTTTTCAAGACCGGCTCCTTAAACCGCTCGGACACCTCTCCTAAACGCCGCGATAATAACAAAAACTTCGCGCAATGTCAATGCTTGGCAACAAAAAGGCGGCAAGCCATGTGCTCACCGCGCCGATTGTGTTATTCAATGTCAACCGAAACTTTTTTCTTTTCGCGTGTTGCGGCGGATTTGACTATGGTACGAATCGCCTTGGCGATACGCCCTTGTTTGCCAATAACCCTGCCCATGTCTTCTTGCGCGACGTGCAGTTTTAAAACTGTGCGATCTTCTTCTTCGACCGCCTCGACTTGCACCGCTTCGGGTTTTTCGACAAGTGCCTTTGCCAGCACAGTTACAAGTTCTTGCATTGTCCTCTACCTCAACTAATTTGTTCGATAATTACTTTGCAGCCTTAGCCGCCTTGCGCTCTTCGTGGAGTTTTTTCATAATGCCCTTTTTGCTAAGGAGCGAGCGAACGGTATCTGTAGGCTGTGCGCCGTTTTTAATCCAGCCGATAACTTTTTCTTCGTCGACATTGACAATGGCGGGGTTCTTGGTCGGGTCGTAGTTGCCGACTATTTCGATAAAGCGGCCGTCACGCGGCGAACGACTGTCCGCAACGACTATGCGATAGAAGGGC
>JAFXNB010000082.1 GCA_017529935.1 Selenomonadaceae bacterium | reverse complement strand
CGCGTGATTCGCGACGGGCTAGGGAGTTTTAAAAATTTCCGCGAGCTTTACATAAAAAAATTGGAGGTGCGGCTTTGAACGAACGAAAATTTGAAATCATAATCCACGCGACGGGCGCGGCGACTTGTAATCGTCTGATAAATTCCTTGCAGAAAGTTATCGTGCCCGAAAATTTCACGGCGGAGATTCAACTCGTCGAGGGCGCGGAAAAATATTTCGCGTATGATACGGCAATGCGGGCGAGCGACGCCAAATATAAAATTTACCTGGACGAACGCGCAACAATCGTGAACGAAAATTTTTTGCTTGAGTTGCTGAAGATTTTCAATGCCGATAAAAAAATCGGGGCGGTTGGCACGAGCGGCGCGATTAAACTTTCCACGCACGGAGTAGCTTTGAATTCTGCCAAACGCGCTCCGAAAAATTTTTATGACTACGCGGAGATTGCCGACGGATTTTTCTTCGCGACGCAATATGATTTGCCGTGGCGTCACGACCTGTTCAAGGATAATTTTTTCGGCGGGCAAGCTCAATGCGTCGAATTCAAGCGGGCAGGCTACAAAATTTTTATCGGCGGCGATTGGATTTCCTTAGACGATAAAAACTTTGCGCTCGATGTCGACGCGCGGAATATTTTCTTGGACGAATACTCCAAAGATTTATTTCCGCTTGTCAGCGTGATAATTCCGACGTTCAATCGCCCGAAATATTTTAAAGAGGCTCTCGACAGCGCGCTCAATCAAACTTACCGCAACATTGAAATTTTTATAAGCGACAACTCGACCGACGACGCGACCGAACGCCTGATTGAAACTTACGACGACGCGCGGATAAAATATTTTCACCACAAAAACTTTGACGCGCACGACAACTGGAATTTTGCGCGCGACTATAACAATCCCGCCGCCGAATTCGTCAACTGGCTCATGGACGACGACATTTTCTACCCGCCGAAACTTGAAAAGATGGTTGAAGTTTATCGCAACAATCCCGACGTGTCGCTCGTCACTTCAAAGCGGCACCTTATCAACGCGGACGGAAAAGTTACCAGCGAAACAAGAACGCCTTTTGAGTCTTCGGTAAAAATTGACGGCGAGAAAGCAGGAAAAATTTTCTTCAGTAATTTTGAGAATTATATCGGCGAGCCAACAACGGTTTTGATTCGGAAAAAATTTCTGCGCAACGGCGACCTCTGCTGGCACGACGACGAGCGCGGCTTTTTTAATCTGGTGGACGTGTCGACTTGGTGCCAACTTTTGAGCCAAGGAAATTTGTTTTTCTTTAACGAAATCTTAAGTTGTTATCGTGCGCATAATGAAACGGCTTCTGTTTGGAAGTACACTGCACCACTCGTGGCGATTCAGTTAGCGAAATTGATAAAATCCGCGTGGGAGAGAAAAATTTTTTTGAAGACGCAGAAAGATGTTTACGATTCCATTATCAGTTGGTTTAAAGGTCCTGGCTTATCAGGCTTTTTAGCTTCGGTCACCAGAAATTATTACGGCGCGGAATTTGAGACTTTAAAAAAATATTACGTAACGATGGCGCAGGCTTTGGTGGACGGCTACAAACTTGAATTGCCGCCCGTGGAATATTCCGAACAGGACGCGATAAAAAAGATTCGTTGAGGAGGACAATTAAAATGCAAGACAACGAAGGCAACGTCCGCGAAATGACGCGCACGGAAAAAGTTTTTTATAAAGGCGTGACGATTGACGCGAATTCTACGGAGGGCAACTCTTCCGAGGAAAATTTTCGCGAGCAAAATTCCCGAACGCACAGAGTTTACGTCAGCTACGGCAATCCGGGGATTTTTTCGCGGCTTATCGGTTCCTTTATCAAAGGTGTACTGGGCGGCAATCGTCTGGCGCGACTTGCGGCACTTTTAATCGGCTTGGCGTTCGCCGCGCTGATGATTTTCGTTGCACTCCCGATTTTCTTTTTCATTTTGGCGGCGGGCATCGTGATTTTTGCCCTGCTTAACAATTTCAGGTGATTGAGCGTGGAAAAATTTTTTATAAACGGCTCGACGCTTGAAATTGAAGTTGCGGAAAGTTTTTTTAAGCGATTTTGCGGGCTGATGTTTCGGCGGCGACTAAAAAAAGGTTCTGGGCTGTTGCTCGTGCCGTGCAATAGCGTTCATATGATGTTCATGCGCTTTTCGATTGACGTGGTTTATCTCGACGAAAACTTTTGCATAAAAAAAATTGTGCGCGATTTGACTCCGTGGCTTGGGCTGAGCGTTTGTTTTGGAGCGTGGGGCGCACTTGAATTGCCCAGCGGCGAAGCTGAACGTTTAAAACTTGTCGTCGGGCAAAAATTTCAGCGCAATGTAGATTTGTAAAGCAAAAAACGCACTCGAATTGCCCAGCGGCGAAGTCGAACGCTTAAAACTTGCCGTCGGGCAAAAATTTCAGCGCAATGTAGATTTGTAAAGCAAAAAACGCACTCGAATTGCCCAGCGGCGAAGTTGAACGCTTAAAACTTGCCGTCGGGCAAAAATTTCAGCGCAATGTAGATTTGTAAAGCAAAAAACGCACTCAAATTGTTTAAAACTTGTCGTCGGGCAAAAATTTCAGCGCAATGTAGATTTGTAAAGCAAAAAACGCACTCGAATTGCCCAGCGGCGAAGCTGAACGTTTAAAACTTGCCGTCGGGCAAAAATTTCAGCGCAATGTAGATTTATAAAGCAAAAAACGCACTCGAATTGCCCAGCGGCGAAGCTGAACGTTTAAAACTTGTCGTCGGGCAAAAATTTCAGCGCAATGTAGATTTGTAAAGCAAAAAACGCGCTCGAATTGCCCAAAAGTGAAGTCGAACGTTTAAAACTTG
>JAFXNB010000081.1 GCA_017529935.1 Selenomonadaceae bacterium | reverse complement strand
AAATATTTGAATTGACAACAGAGTTTTGATTAACAGTGGTGAAAAACTTTGACAGGATTTTACGGCTATCTTGAAAGCGTCATGCCAATCAGACAGATTGTAATATCATTGGCGGTGGGCATGGTCTCATTGTTTATCGTACTTATATCGGGGCTGACAAGCGATTTTGTGCGCGGGGCAACTGTTGCGTCACGAACTTTTTCAGCCTTTTCTTTTACAAGTCTGGTGAGTTTTATTTTTTTGATGAGTTGCGAGGAATACGCGATATTCAAGACCAAACGCGAATTGGAAAGTTTCGTGGACGACGCGCCGCTTGAGGAGACGGGCGAAGACTTCAACCGCGCGGAATATCTCCACGAAGAAGAAGAGCCTGCACCGGAGCCTGAAGCCGTGGCGGAGGAAAATTCTTTCCGCCCGATGGACTTTAAAACGGTGGTTAATGGCTAAAGCAAGTGTAAAGCGGGCGCGAAGGACGGTGAATCGACTATGGAAAGTGACGCGAAAGACATGACGGCGTTGTGGCTGAAGTATCGGGAAAATAAAACCGTGGAACTTCGCAACGAAATCGCCGAATATTATCTGCCGCTGGTTCGGATTGTGTGCGGGCGGCTGGCAGTCAGTTTGCCGCCACATTTGGACAAGGACGACCTTTTGAGCAGCGGCTTTTTCGGCTTGCTCGACGCGATTGACCGTTTCGACGTTACGCGGAACATAAAGTTTGAAACTTATGCGGGCGTGCGGATACGCGGCGCGATGATTGACTATCTGCGCTCGAAGGATTGGATACCCGTTTCCATGCGCCAAAGAATTCGCAAATATGAGCAGACAGTTTGCCGGCTGGAAAATGAATTGGGGCGGGCGGCGACGGACGAGGAGCTTGCGGCGGCGTTGGAAATTTCGCTTGAGGAACTTCAAACGCTGGTCAATCAGTGCAATTCGGCAACAGTTATTCCGCTCGAAGATTATTTAAAAACGGACGCCGCCGAGGCAATCGACACGAACCCCGCGAACTCGACGGAACTTTTTGAGTTGAAAGAAACGTTGGCAAAGGCGATAGAACGGCTGCCCGAACGGGAGCGAATCGTCGTGTCACTTTATTATTACGAGGAAATGACGCTAAAGGAAATCAGTTTGGTATTGCACCTGACGGAGGCGCGAATTTCCCAACTGCACACAAAGGCGATAATGAGAATGCGCGGTTATTTGGCGCAAAGCAAAGAAGATTTGGTTTAGGAAAGGAGGTCGCGGCATGAGTGAAAATCTTATCTTGGGCGGCCCTGCCTCCGGTTACAAATACGAATTCCGACCGGACGGCGTTTATCTGACGGTTTATCCCAACGTGGACGGCGAACGGCTTTTTGAGCTGTCCGATATGCGCCAAATTCTGCGTGATTGCAAAGTTTTGGATTATGACGTGGGAACTCTATCGCGGACAATGCGCGAGGCGAACGGCAGACCGCAGAAGATTGCCGAACCCGTGCAAATCAGCGAGGCGGCTTTAAAGGCGGCGGTGGGCGACGAAGATATTTTCGCGGGAAACGAGGAGGACGAGCCTTATGCGCGCCTTGTTGTCGAAATGACCCGCGACAGAATGAAGGCGACCATACGTTACGACACGCGGGAGGGCGCACGTCTTCCGACTAAAGAAATGGTTATGGCAACTTTGGCGGAGGCGGGCGTTGTCTACGGCATAAACGACGACGCGATTGAAATCGGTATCAGGAGCTTGACGCCGTTTGTTGCCGCCGAAGGTCTGCCGCCAATCCCCGGCGAAAATGCTTACATCGACAGGAAATTTAATTTGGGCGTGCAAGGCAAGCCGATTATCGACGAAGCCGGGCGGGCGGATTACAAGGACTTGAATCTTTTCGTGCTCGCCAAGGAAAATCAAACGCTGGCAATTCGCATACCGCAGACGAAGGGCACGCCGGGCAAAAATATTTTGGGCGAACCTGTCCCCGCGCAGAACGGCAGACCTTGCCCCATGCCCGAAGGCAAAAATACTAAAGTCGTCGGCGAACACCGCTTGATAGCCACGGTGAACGGGCAAATCGTTGACAAAGGCTCGCGAATCAGCGTAGACCCGCGGCTAGAAATTAAAGGCGGCGTCGGCGTGCAGACGGGCGATATTGAATTTGACGGCACAGTTCAGATTAAAGGCGACGTGGAGCAGGGCTTCAAAGTCAAGGCGACGGGCGACATTGAGATTAAAGGCTCCATTAACGGCGCGGAAGTCACGGGGCGCAACGTCTACATAAGCGGCGGAATCACGGGCGCGGACAGAGCCAAAGTTTTCGCTGAACACGACGTTAGAACCGCCTTTGCGGAGAACGCGCTGATTGAGGCGGGCAACGACGTTTTTATCGCCGACATCGCGCTCCATTCGCAAATTCGCGCGGGCAAACGTCTTATCATGGAGGACAAGCACGGGCAGATAACGGGCGGGCACGCCGTCGCGGGCGAAATGATCAGCGTCAAAACTATCGGCAACACGTCCTTTGTCGTCACGAAAGTTTCCGTAGGCGTCGACCCGAACTTGCAAAAAGAGTATCAAGCGTTGCGCAAAAGTTACAAAGAATCCAAACGCCGCTTGACGCACATAACGCAGACGCTCAACACGTTGTCGAAGATTGACATTAACAAGTTGCCTAAAAGCCGCGTCGAATCGATAAACGCGCTGACTCGTTCGCAATTTCCGCTGGCAGGGCAAATTAAGCGCGACGAGAAAAGAATTTTGGAAATCGAAGCACAGTTGACGAACATGAAGAACGGCAAGATTCGAGTGAGCGGCACAATTTACCCCGGCACGCGCCTCTCAGTCAACAGCATTTTGAAAAGCATTCAATCGGAGTACAAACACTGCAGCATTTTCCTAAATGACGAGGGCGAAGTCGAGGTCGGAACTTATTGATTGGAGGAAGGAAAAATGGAACTTGCACCGGTTGGAGTACAAATGACGTATGCGAACGCAAATAACGCGGCTCAAGTTCAGCACGACATGAATAACGCCTCGGCATTGCAACACGCCTTTCAGACAGTGCGCGAGAAAGAGGACGCTCAACTTAAGCAAAAACAAGTTCGCAACAAGGAAGAGGCGGAAGGGCGTTTGATTAAAGACGACCCCGACCGCAGAAACAGGCAGGGCGGCTATTATTACCGTAGCCAGCCGCGCGAAGAAGAATTGGAAGCTCCGGACGACAATTACGCCGTCGACCCTCAGCGCGGATATTTCTTGGATATTTCCCTGTAAAAAGTTATGATTATCGAATTAATGTTGCTGATGATTGTGCTCGGCGCGGGAATAGTCTTCGTGGCGTGGTCAAATACGCGCCGGCGCAGACAAGACGCCCTGGAGCGCAGAGAAGTTGAAGATTCGACGGGCAAACTTAAGCAGGAACTGGAGCGGACGGCGAACGAAATAATCGGGCGCATGGAAAATCACGTCACGCATCTGGAAAACGTCTTGGACGAATCGGAGCGCAATCGCACACAACTTGAAGGGCGCGTCACCGAGCTGAAAAAATTGCTCAAGAAAAGCGAGGGGCAATCGGGCGAAATACGCGACTTGCTGGCGCGGCTTGACGACGCGGGCGAAGAAGTCAACTCAATGCAACGGAAAATGGACGTCGTCGAGCGGAAATTGAATTTTGCGATGACAACGCCGTTGCCGGTACAACAGCCCGTTTCAATCCCGCAAATGCCAACGCCGCTTGTCCCGCCGATAATCCCGTCGCCGATAACGCCGCCGCCGATTGTGCCGAGGACTCCGACTCCCGCCGCAACCGTAACGACGCCGCCGCCAGAAAAAATTAATCCGCTCGGACCGATAACGGTGCCGCCGATTATCCGCCCGACAAATACCGCAGGCAAAGACTTCGACAAAATTTTGGAAGAATCAATCGCCGAAACTCCGAAGCCCGAAGAACCGCCGCCGCCGCGAAAGTCAATCGTCTTGTCGCCGGAAAATAAAAAACCCGTCGCGGTCGTCGAGGCTGACCCAGTGAAAATCGAAGCGACGCGTAAAAAATTAAATGAGGCGTCGGCGGAGCTGGCAAAAACTTCAGCGGAAGAATCAAACGCAAATCAAGCGCAGAACTTGCAAAAGAAACGGCGCGGTTCACGTTCGGCGCGCGACGTGCGCAAGGCGGCACTCGAAGCGATAAAGGCGGCGGAGCAAAGCAGTCCCATTGCCGAAAAGCCACAACAGAAACCTCCGCCCGAAAAAGAATTGCTCCCCGAACGCCGCGACCTTAAACTCGCAACGACAGATTCATCAGTAATCAAAGAAATGTTGCTGGCGGGCATGTCAATCGAAGACATATCGCGGGAAACGGGGCTTGGACGCGGCGCGATTGAATTGATTCAAGAAATGACACGGCGACAACTTAACAGAAGATAACGAACCGCTCCTCGGTGGGCGGAATTTTTTTGGGATAGATGACTTTTTATGGACGAATCGAAAGCTCGTCATTTTTCGTCGACGCCGATGATATGATTTAAATTTTTTCCCCACAGAGGCATGAAGGAATTTATTGGCGTCGGCAGAATTGGAAACGCCACATTGACGATTCTGAAAAAATGATTTATTATTCCCTGAAAGAGGATTAAAAACTTTTAAAGCTTTCACGAATGGAGTTGAAAGACTTGCAAAGATTGTTTGCGAAATTATTTTTGATTATCGTGCTGATGTTTTTGGTCGCACCGCGCACGACTTCGGCAATGCCCGAAATTTTACCCTTTGACCAACTGCGCAGCGGCATGACCGGCAAAGCTTATACGG
This sequence comes from Selenomonadaceae bacterium, assembly GCA_017529935.1. Classification (GTDB taxonomy): domain Bacteria; phylum Bacillota; class Negativicutes; order Selenomonadales; family Selenomonadaceae; genus Quinella. Next base: position 10,206 of record JAFXNB010000081.1, on the reverse strand, counting down.
TCGTGGACGGCTCAGGCAAGATTGAAAACTTTGACGTGAACATAATCGGCTTGACGGACGAAGGCAAAGGCTCCAAGCGCATGATTATGGCGCAGGCGTCGGGCGAAGTCATCAAGCGCACGGGCGGCATTTTGCAGGGCATGAGCGGCAGCCCCGTTTACATAGACGGCAAATTGATTGGCGCACTCGCCTCAACGCTTAAGGAAATGGATCCGTACACCGTTTTTATCACGCCGATTGAAAGCATGATGGAACTTTGGACACTGCCCGACCCTAAGGCGCAAGTGAACCGTTTTAAAGTTGCTAAGGCGGCGGAGGAGGAAAATAAATCCGACGAACCCGAAACTAAAAATGAATCCGCCGAACCTGCCGAAGACACCGCCAAATCCGAAGGCGTCGAAGAGGCTCCCGAAGTCGAGGAAATGAGCGCGTTATATCTGCGCGGCTTCGACGCTAACGGCGAGAAATTTTTGCGGCAAACTTTGGGTTTGAATGATGTGCAGACGGCTCCGACGAAATTTGAACGCGGACTTGACCTTAACGCAACCCTTGAACCCGGCTCGGCTTTGGGCGTCGCGATTATCTACGGCGATTTTTCGCTGGGCGCGACGGGCACGGTTACCGCTGTCGACGGCAAGCGCGTTTTGGCGTTCGGACATTCTTTCACGCACGGCGGCAACGTAAATTATTTCATGACGGACGCCTCGGTTATCGGTGCTGTCAGCGGCGCGACGGGTAACGGCGTCAAGCTGGCGGGTATCGGTAACATTATCGGGCGCGTCAATCAAGACCGCGAATCGGGCATTGCGGGCATTTTGGGAACTTTCCCCGCCGTCGTGCCAATCACCGTGACAATCCACGATAACGCCCTTAACAAAGAGGAAACTTACAGCGCGACGATTGCTTACAATGAAAATCTCGTTCCGAAACTCGGCGCGTCGATTGCTTACACCGCGCTTAGCAAAATGGCTGATTCGCTCGCGGAAAGCACCGTCGAAGTTGATTTTAACGTTAAAACTAATGTGGTTGACGGCGGCGAACTCACGCGCAAAAATATGTTCTACAATCCCTCGGATGTCGGGCAAGTTGCTGTTCTTGAACTCATGCAAGCCCTTAATCTCGTCTGCTCCAACACTAAAGAGGAGTCGAATATTTTCGGCGTCGACGTGAATATTTCTTTCGACACGGAACGGCGCACGGCGTCAATCATTTCCGTCACACCCGATAAGAAAAAAGTTAAGCCCGGCGAAACGATTAACTTGACCGTCGAATTGCAACCCTATCGCAAGCCGACGGAAAAAGTTATCATGCCCTACACGGTGCCGTTGACGGCGCGGCAAGGTAGTTTGGCTTTGGAAATTCACGGCGGCGCACTCGTTCCCGTCAATCAAGCGATGGCGAACGCGGGAATTATCACGGCTGATTCAAACAAAAGCTACGAGGACAAGATAAAAGATTTCCTCAAGACCGGCAAAAATAATCAGCTGGTCGTCGAAGTCGGCGGCTCCAACGAACCCAAGACCGAAAAACAAATCCGCCGCGAAATCGAACAAGCTAAACGCGCACAGGCTCGCCTCAAAAAGGAAGGCAAGTCTTCCCAAAAAGCTGACAGCAAAGTTGACACGAACTACATAATCGATAACGTCGTGCGCACAACTCTCAGCGTCGAGAAAGTTTAAGCGGGGAGGATTGAGATTTTGGAGAGATTGATAATAAAAGGCGGCAACCGATTGAGCGGCACCGTAAAAATCAGCGGCGCGAAAAATGCCGTGCTCCCCGTCATTGCGGCGACGCTCCTCGGTCAGGACAGGGAGACTTGTTTGGACGAAGTGCCCAACCTTGACGACGTGCGCACAATCAGCGAAGTTTTGCGCACGCTCGGCGTTAAAGTTCGTCACGAGCCGGAAAATAATAAACTCTACGTCGATGCTTCGTCGATTGAAAATATAACTGCGCCGTATGATTTAGTTCGCAGAATGCGTGCGTCGTTTCTGATAATGGGTCCGCTCTTGGCGCGTTTAGGTTCCGCGAAAATTTCATTGCCGGGCGGTTGCGCGATTGGCACTCGTCCGATTGATTTACACTTGAAAGGCTTCGAGGCTCTCGGCGCGAAAATTTCAATCGGGCACGGCTACATTGAGGCGGTCGCTCCCGAAGGCTTGAAGGGTGCGCAGATTTATCTTGACTTCCCCAGCGTCGGCGCAACGGAAAATATTTTAATGGCGGCGTCGATGGCGCAAGGGCAGACGATTATCGAGAACCCCGCGCAGGAACCGGAGATTGTCGACTTGGCAAATTATCTGAACATCATGGGCGCGAAAATTCGCGGCGCGGGCACCAATGTCATCAAAGTTGAGGGCGCAAAAAAATTAATCGCCCGCGACTACACGATTATTCCCGACCGAATCGAGGCGGGCACCTACATGATTGCCGCCGCCATGACGCGCGGCGACGTCTACATTGCCAACGCAATCAGCGAACACTTAAAGCCCGTTATCGCCAAGCTCAAGGAGGCGGGCGTCAAAGTTATCGAGGACGTGGACGGAATTCGCGTTATCTGCGACCGCCGCCCCAAAGCCGTCGACATTAAAACTTTGCCCTACCCGGGCTTCCCGACCGATATGCAAGCGCAATTTATGGCGATGCTGACGATTTCGCAGGGCACGAGCATGGTCACCGAAACGGTTTTTGAAAATCGATTTATGCACGTCGACGAACTGCGGCGCATGGGCGCAAGAATTAAAATTGACGGGCGCACCTCCGTCGTTGAAGGCACGGAAAAGTTGACGGGCTGTCAAGTCAAGGCGACGGACTTGCGTGCGGGCGCGGCGATTGTGCTGGCGGCTCTCGTCGCAGAGGGTGAAACTCAAGTTGGCTACATTCACCACATCGACCGCGGCTACGATAACTTAGTTCAAAAACTTGTAAGCCTCGGCGCGGACATTAAGCGCGTCGATAGATAAAAAAAAACGGCTGTCATCAAAGGCAGTCGTTTTTTTATTGCAAAATTTCTTTGAGCTGCGTTTGAAGACTGCGCCCATCAGAATTTTTTGTTGCCATTAAAAATTTGCACAAGCCGCCGCTCTCCTGCGCCCACAGCTCGCCAATCAAATTTTTCTCCTCGCTGTCAGAAGATGTCGCTAAGTGTTCGCCCTTGTACTCAACCGCCGCATAAGTCCCGTCCATCAGCTTGACGACAAAATCGGGATAAAATTTATCGGCGTGCGTCGGCAACCAAAACGAATACAGCGGCTCGTGCTCCACGTTTCTTATCCACGTCTCAACATTTTTGTTCGCGTCAATCAGCTGTGCGCAAAAAATTTCCTCGTTGTTCATGTCGCCGACCGTCGAATAAAAATGTTTTTGGAATTGAACGCGCCCATTGTAAAAACTCTTCGCGGGATAATTTTCCGGCTCAAAGATTTTTTTGATGTCCGAACGAACCCGCACAGATTTTCCGTCGCCGAAAAGTTTTTCCTCCCAGCCCGCCTTGTACGCTTCCACACGACAGCTTTTAATTTTCTCCTCCAAAACTTTCAGCAGGGAAAAACGCAAGCGAACGAATTCTTCAAGCGGAATATTTTGCTCCGCCGACAAGCGATTTAAAATCCTGCGAATGAACTCTAGGACATCTTCAAAAATTAAATCGGGCGACAAAATTTTTTCCGCGAACCAGCGAATCAGCTCGGCAAGCGTCCAGTTCGTCTCGCCGAAAAATAAATCGCCCATGCCGTCGCCTAAATATTTTTCCGTGAGCTTGTGCCCCGCCACGTCGAATTCGTAAGTTTGCGCCTCGACGTTCCTGCTAAAGTTCGGCAAGTCCGTATCGTAATTGCCCGTCAGCCGCCACGTTGTCGGCAGAAAATTTTCGCGCTCGGCAATTTCTGCGCCGTCGCCAAAATCCAAGCACAACATCGGGATTTCAAACTTAACGCCGCGCTCCGCCGGTGAAGTTTCTTTGCGCGGTATGAATTCTTCGCGCCGAATCACCTTTAAAAGTTCCTCGCGTGCCGCCTTGCCACGGAAAATTTTGTTCGCGTTGGTCTCGACTTCCTTAACGTCCGCCGCCGAAAGATTTTCCAGCGTCAATTCGTAGCCGTCCGAAGTTTTCTCCACGACCGCCGCTCCCTGTAAAAATAAATTCAGCGTGCCCAACTGCGGCTTTTCCGTCGTAGAAATTTTTATCGTGCGCGGCTCGTCGAAAAGTTTCGGCTGAATTTTTAGCGCGACGTTCGCCTCCGCGTCTTCAAAGCCCATGCTTAACAAGTTGTCACGAATTTTTTCCACCGCCGACATCCAACTTTCCACCGCCACGAACGCATAAGCTCTGTTCAATTCGGGCGACTCTCTGCGCGCCGCGTAGGGCATTCTTAGTACACGACCCAAAAGTTGCTCCGCGTCTTTCGGCGAATGAATTTTCGCCAGCGAACAGAACACATACGCGAACGGGCAATCCCAACCTTCCTTGAGGGCTTGCACCGTGATGACGTAGCGTATCGGGCAATCACGCGCAGATAAATTCACGCCGTCTAATTCGTGCCGCTCGCCCGTCTGCACCGCTATTTGACTTTCCGGAACTTTCGCGCCGTCTATCAAATATTTTTTCACGACCGCAACCGTAACTTCCTTGTCTTTGTTCTCCGCCTGAAAAAGCGCGATCGGTCTGACGTACTCCGCCTCCCGCGCCGCTAATTTTTCTAACGCCGTCCGTTTCTGTACCGCGCTATCGATTGTCATTTCCCACGACTGATTTTCCGTCAGCTCTATCGGCAACTTTATCATTTCTTCCGCCTTCAGCTCCGACGCGCTCACTTGATATAGCACGTTGGAATTTTGCGCGGGCGTCGCCGTCAACTCTATCACTGCCGACGGGCGCAACTTTTGCATTATCTCCAAGCTCAACGGGCTGGAATAGTTGTGCGCCTCGTCGATTATCATCAGCGGGCGAAGATACGCGATTAAATTTCCGAACGATTTATAGCCGCCGCGTTCCCCGACCTCGAAATATTCTTGTTGGGAAATGTTGCGGAAGCACGGCTCCAAAAATTCGTTCGCCTGATAAACTTTGCGTCCCTCGGATTTTTCTACGCGGAAGGATTGGAACGTTGCCACGAAAATATTTAGCGATTGCGTTAAGTCTTGCGGGCGCAGTTCCCTAAACTCCGTCACGTCAAAAATTTTTACCGATTTAAACGCCGCGTCCAATACTTGCCGATAAAAATTTCGCGGTTCGCGCAAAAGTTTCAACGTCTGCTGTCTAATCGTGTCCGTCGGCACCAGCCACAGCACCAGCGGATTTTCCCGCGCCAAAAAATTTTCCGCCGCCAAAGGGATTGCATACGCGCCCAGCAAAGTTTTTCCGCCGCCCGTCGGCAACCGCAAGCAGATATACGGCGCGTCCTCCAGCTTCGGCAACGGGAAATATTCCGGCGGATAGCTCGGCGCATTTCTATTTTCCGCGAACGCCGCCGCGCTCCCGATTAGCCTTGCCGTGCTCAAGAATTTTTCCAGCGTCGAAAGCGTCTCTTGCTGATAAGTTTTCAGTTGCAAAATTTTCACCTCCGCGAACATTTTTCTATCGAACGATTTAAATTCCTGCAAAAAAAAATATCGCCTCACGACGATTAATAGTTGTGTCAATTCTCGCTTATCTCGACTAATCGGGGTAGCGGGTTTGCCGCCGCGAAACGGCTTTTTCCGAAAAACTTCTATCACTTATTCTTGGAGGGAGCCGACGCTAGGATATCGACTCGCCCGCGCTCCGTTCTATGACGGGGCGTTTTCAATTCTGCGCATAAATTATACTTGACGCGGAAAAAATTTTCAAGCTTTAATTTCCGCCGGCAACTGTTTGAAGATAATTTTGTTCGCTGAAAGGAAGTCCGCGCTCAAACGGCACGCCGTCCCGAAAATTATTTTCGCGCCCGTCTGCGCCGGCAACGTCTCCAAAATTTTTTTCGTCAACATGCCGTCCAACAGGTAATACGCCGCGCCGTTGTGTGTTCCTATCAGCGGCAAGGTCGCCGCCGTCGTGTAGGCTTGTCCCGTGAACTTGAACCAGATATGCGCCGCCAGCTCCGCCGCCGTCACTGCGGGATTTAGCGCGCCCGTCTCCTCGAAAAGTTTTGCGCCCACTCGACAGAATTTGAACTTGCCGCCCACGCGCCGCACTCGCTCCGCCGTTATCGTCTTGCAATATTCTTTTTCCTCTATCAAGATGAATTTGCGATTGCCGCCGTCCGCCGCGTTCAGATTTATCACTGCGTGCGCCGTCGTGCCGCTGCCCGCGAAGGCGTCCAGCACCAGAGAATTTTTGTCAAGGTGGCGAATCAATTCTTCAATCAGCGCGGGCGGCTTAACGGTGTCGAAACCGATTGCCTCGCCCATAATCGAATTTAAAATTTCTTTGCCGCTCTGTGCCGTGCCGACGTCCGCCGCTCGTAAATGTGACCAAAAAGGTTTGAACGTGACGTTGTCAGCTTCGTCTTCGGGATAAATTGCTTTCTTGACAATTCCGTCGACGATTTCGACGCGCCCCGCCGCTTCAAGTTGCCGCGCAGTTTCTTCGCCAATTTGCCAACGCTTGCCTTCGCGCGGATATTGCCCAAGAATTTTGAATTTCATTGTTGGACGGCTGAAAGTTCCCGCGTCAGATTTTTCGATGACTTCAAAGCGACACGCGCCGAATTTTCCTTTGTGCGGATAATTTTTTTTGCTCTGCGCGGGCGTCAGCTCAAAAATATTTTCTGCGGCGTTGTTTCGATAACAGAGAATCGGTTCGGTTTTTATTTGCAAACCGAATTTCGCCCTGCCTGAATTTGTCGGTTGCGTCAATGATTCCCAAGTCAAAGTTCCGACATAATTTTTCACGCCGAAAATTTCATCGCAAATGCAACGCAGATGATGATACTCGTCGCGAAAGTTGATAGAAATAAAAATCGCGCCGTCGTCCGATAAAAATTCGCGCAGAAGTTCCAAGCGCGGATACATCATGGAGAGCCACTCGGCGTGCTCAAAATTGTCGTCGTAGTGTTCAAAGGCGGAGTGCGTGTTGTAGGGCGGGTCGATGTAAATGCACTTGACGCGGGCGCGATAGAAGGGCAACAGAGCTTTAAGCGCGTCGAGATTGTCGCCGTGCACGATTAAATTATCGTCGTCGCCGACGCTAGACGCCGAATCAAACTCCAACAGCCGCGCAGGAATATTTTTCGCCGCGTTGACGGCCTCGTTTTTGCCTTCCCAATACAATTCGGGCAAGGTGTTCACCTCCAAAAAAATAACCGCTTTACAACGATTATTTTCATTGTAAGCGATAGATAGTCAGCACTCTCCTCAACGAGGGGCGGTGACGCTTATGACGAAATACGAATGAATTTATCTTGCGCTGTCCGCCGCTAAACAGCTCTTCTCCAAAAAATCACGTTTCTATCTACGGGAGAGGGTCGACGCTGCAACATCGACTCGCCCGCGCTCCGTTCTATGACGGGGCGTTTTCAATTCCGCGCATAAATTATAATCGACGCGGAAAAAATTTTCAAGCAGAAAGTTCACCAATGATACGGCTCGTGGCGGTTGATTTTGAAAGCGCGATAAATTTGTTCGGCTAAAATCAAACGCGCCATTTGATGAGTAAAAGTCATCTCGGACAAAGATAAACGGAAGGACGCTGCCCGCCTGAGTTCGTCGCTCAAGCCGAACGCCCCTCCGATTGCGAATGTCAAATTGCTTACGCCGTCCAAAGTCAGCGCGGCGATTTTTTTCGCGAAGTCCACGGAGCTTAAAGGTGCGCCCGCCACGTCGAGCACGCACAGCCAAGAATCTTTCGGGACGAGCGATAAAATTTTCTGTCCTTCCTCCTCGACTGTGCGGCATTCGGGCAGCTCGCGCACTTCAATCGTTGCGAATTTTTTTATACGTCTAAGATATTCTGCGACGCCGTCAGCCAAAAATTTTTCTTTAAGCTTGCCGACGACGATTAAATTTATTTTCATTGATTCGACGGCTGGGGCATTTCTTCCAAAGTAACTTCGACGGTTTCTTCCTTGCCTTCCCTATCGCACAGCACTTTGACTTTATCGCCGACTTTGTGCGCGGCGACTGCGTTGCGAACGTCGGCTACGGAGTTGACTTCATTGCCGTCAATGCTGAGGATAATGTCACCGCGTTGGAAACCTGCGCGGCCGGCGGGCGAATCAATCGCGACTTGGAAGACATAAACGCCTTTGTCAATCGAGAGCTGATAGCCGTAGCGTGCGGCGGTAGGCTTATCAAAAATCGTGACGCCGAGATAAGGACGCGCGACGTAGCCTTTATCCATCAGCTCGTTGACAATCGTCTTGACTGTGTTAATCGGAATGGCAAAGCCCATGCCCTCGACGCCGTTGGTTGCGAGTTTCGCGCTGTTAATGCCGATAACTTCGCCGTCAGCGTTGACGAGTGCGCCGCCGGAATTGCCGGGGCTGATTGCCGCGTCGGTCTGGAGGAGTTTAACGCGCTTATCGTTCAAGTCAAGTGTACGATTCAACGCGCTGATAACGCCGACAGTTACGGAGCCTTGAAATTCCAAGCCCATGGGGTTGCCGATAGCGATAGCCGGTTCGCCAACGACGACTTCATCAGAATCACCGAGTTCAGCGACGGGCAAATCTTTTGCGTCGACTTTGACAACGGCGATGTCAGTCATCTCGTCCGTGCCGATAAGCGTGCCGTTAATCGTGTTGCCGTCGGACAGCGAAACGATAATTTCTTTTGCGCCGGCGATAACGTGATTGTTCGTGATGATGTAGCCGTCGCTCTTGAAGATGACGCCGGAGCCGACGCCCGAAGTTTCAAAAGTCCTGTCGAAGAAGTCGCGCGCGATGGCTTTATTGGTAATGCCGACGACAGCGGGACCGACCGTCCGCGCCACACGCACAGCGGGAGTATTTCTGGCGTCGGAAATTTTAGCGGAGCTTTCCGGCTGATTAACACTTTTTGGAGCGGCTTCCGTGTGCGCCGCTTGAGTCACAGTCGCAGTCTTCTCGCCCGCCGATTTATTTTCCTCGTCGGGGCTACCCATGCCCGTCAGCCCACTGCACCCGCCCAGCGTCAACGTCGCCACCACAGCTGCCGCGCAGATTATCTTAGTAAATTTTTTTGAATTCATGCTTAACGCACCTCCGCCGCCATTGTAATTTTTGCGTCGGCGATTGTCAATTTTAATTTCGGTTAGAAAAATTCCCCTTGCAAAAATTTTCCACGTAGAATATAATTCGTTCGGCAGTAAAACAAAAATGCCCCGCGAAGTTTGCGAGGCGAAAGTTGCTTGAAGGCGGTTTAGCCCCTCGTATATGAAGAGTTAATGTGAGTGATACTACGAGCCGTCGTTAGCCGGGGATGGGCTTAGGCGGCAACAAAAGAAAATACCCCGCGAAACTTTCTTGCGAGGCGAGAATTGCTTGAAGGCGGTTTAGCCCCTCATATGTTGAGAACGTAACTTAGAAATTTAGTGAAACTTTGTGAGCCGTCGTTAGCCGTTGGAGGGCTTAGGCGGCTGTCTTGCTAAGTGCCAAGAGGATTATCGGCACGAGGATTATAACCCTAACGATAATCTTCGACATCAGCTCCACCCCCTTTCTGGGGGCTTTCTTTTGGATTCAAACCGCCCTTTGCCGCAAGGCATCAAGCACACTGATTATAAATCATAAGTCGTCGAATTGCAAGGTGATATTCATTTTTTTTACAGCTTGCAAAAATTTTCCGCGTCGAGTATAATTTACTCGGCAGTAAAACAAAAATGCCCCGCGAAGCTCGCGAGGCGAAAGTTGCTTGAAGGCGGTTTAGCCCCTCGTCTAGTTTTAAAGTTAAATTACGAAACTTACTAAAGGTAAATCGTGAACAGTCGCTTAGCCGGGTCAGGGCTTAGGCGGCTGTTTTGCTAAGGAGGAGCAGAATCGCTCCGCTGAGCAATGTCACGCGGATAATGAATTTGATCACGCGCATAATCTCACCCCACTTTCCGGGGGCTTCGATTTATATTCAAACCGCCCTTTGCCGCAAGGCATCAAGCACGCTGATTATAAATCATAAGTCGTCGAATTGCAAGGTGATATTCATTTTTTTTACAGCTTGCAAAAATTTTCCGCGTCGAGTATAATTTACTCGGCAATAAAACAAAAATGCCCCGCGAAACTTTCTTGCGAGGCAGAAATTGCTTGAAGGCGGTTT
>JAFXNB010000080.1 GCA_017529935.1 Selenomonadaceae bacterium | reverse complement strand
CAATGACGTTACAAAAACTTCAACGAGTGCGGCGGGCTGGATTCTCGACGGTGCGATTGCTTATTATAAAAATTCGTCGACTTCCGAAGGCTACACCCTTGACGATAATCAAATTAATTATGTTCCCTCCAGCGGCGGGGAAACTTTAGCGACGGTCAGCGGCGTTAAATCTCTCGACGGATTGAGCTTGAACGGCAAGACAGTCACCGTTGGCAATGATTCACTTAACAAAGCGACGGTGACGATCTCCGACGGCTACACGCTGGCATTGGGCAATGACGTTACAAAAACTTCAACGAGTGCGGCGGGCTGGATTCTCGACGGTGCGATTGCTTATTATAAAAATTCGTCGACTTCCGAAGGCTACACCCTCGACGATAATAAAATTAATTATGTTCCCTCCAGCGGCGGCGAAACTTTATTGACGGTTAGCGGCGTAAAAAGTTTAGACGGATTAAATTTGAACGACAAGACAGTCACGGTCGGCGACGCCTCACTAAACAAAGAAAAGGTAACAATCTCCGACGGCTACACGCTTGAACTTGCCGATGACGTTACAAAAACTTTAACGACAGCGGCAGGCTGGACTCTTAATAAAGATGTTGCCATTTATAAAACGGAGTCGGGTTCTGCAGGATACAATGTCATTAACAATCAAATTGTTTACAGCGAAGAAATTACTGGCTCGCCACAAATTATTTTGAACGGGGTGGCTGAAAATGCTTCGCTGCCTAATCCCGTTGATAAGGCTATAACTCTCAATTCTACTGTCCTCGGCGCGAATACTTCCCTTAAATCTAATGACGGAGCATATATCGTTGAGCTGACCGGCGACATGAACAATAAAACTTTCAGCGGCTCTGACGAAGATGACACCGTTAACATTGCGGCTGATAACGCGGCTGTAATGGGCGGCGCGGGCAACGACACTTTAACGGGCGGCGCGGGCAATGATTCACTCTGGGGCGACGCTGGTAACGACTTTTTTATTTATGAAGCCGGAAATGACGTTATTGAAGATTACACTGCCGGTCAAGACACAATCAAAATCGCCAAAGGAAAAATCTCGAAGACTTCTTTCAGCGGTTCCGATGTCATTTTTACTATCGGTACTGGCACTCTTACCGTCAAGAACGCCATAGGCAAGACAATCAGTTTAATTGATTCGGACGGCAAAGCTTCTTCTACTGTTGTCGGATCTAAAACTAGCACTAACAATCAAAATTATAAAAGATCGTCTTCCAGTGTTCCGTCCAGCCGCAAAAAAGATATTTTTAATTTTAAAACGTCGGTGTCTGTCAAAGGGTCGGCGGGTGATGATGTCATTTGGAACTACGGAAATTTGGTTACAATTTTTGGCGGCAATGGCAACGATACGATACGCAACAGCGGCGCGAACGTCACAATTATCAGCGGCAGAGGCAACGACCAAATCAGCCTGTCAAGCGGCGCGAAAAATAATTTGATTGAATATAATGCGGGCGACGGGCACGACACAATCTGGGGCGTGGGCGCAGATTCGTCGATTAAAATCAATGCGCCTTATTCTATTCACAGAGTGGGCAATAACATTGTAGTTGAGATACAAGGCGGCTCAAATACTAACCGTGACTCGAATACCGCATACGGCTCGATAACGCTCATGAACGTCGACCATTCTATCATGCCGCGCTTCATTCAGGGCGAATCGGGCACATCGGGCGGCGGCAGTTCTTCAGGCAGCGGAAGTAGTGGCGGTAGCGGCGGCGGCAGTTCGTCAGGCAACGGAAATAGTAGCGGCAACGGCGGAAATACGACGGGCGGCACGTCTGCCAGCGAGGGCAAAGGTAGCGACGCTTCCGGCGGCAAATCGTCCAGCGGTTCATCGGGCAATGCGGCTTCAAACAACAACGCTTCCAACGGCAACGGCTCCAGCTCCAGCAATTATACAAAAAAAGATTCTTCAGATACTGCACCCGAATGGATTTCGCAAAATTCCAATTCCAATACTCAATCGACTGATATGGAGCTTGATGAAACAAGAATATCAACGACAACTTCACAACCATATCCCATTCATCATATTTATAGGGGCAACGACCAAGTCATTTCAAATTACCAATCGGGCGAAAACATTCTCTTTGCCGAAACGTATACCGGCGCGACTTTCGACGATAAAGGAAACTTCTTTGCGTACTCCTCGACAGGCACACTCGTCATTGAAAATGCTACGAACAAATTTATCAGCATTAACGATAGCAACGCGTATGCTTACCTAAAATTTTATGCGGCGACGACTCCGGGCGTTATTGACGGCAGAGGTCTTGAAGGTTTTGAAATTCTCAACGGCTCGGACGGTCCGGACAAGATTTATGCCGGCGACGGCAATTCGCAACTTTGGGGCGGCAACGGTTTTGTTTCCGATACACTAATCGGCGGCGGCGGCAAAGATATTTTCATCGGCAGTAAGAATCAAGGGGAGGATTTTTTCCTAAATGTGTCCGCGTCAGATGAAATTCAATTAAGCGATGTAACGCTCAATGATATAATGAAAATCGAGAAAAACGACGACGAGATTACTTTCTTCTTCAAAACGGGCGGTAGTGTCATGATACAAAGTTCCGAAGCTGAAAGTGCCACGATTGTTTTTGCTGACACGACGTGGCATTTCAAGCATTCACCCTAAAATCGTGCAGTCGATTGATAAAAATAACTGATAACACTATAATGCCAAAATGCAAAAGACTACTTAAATTTTCGGAGAGTGAATTACTAACTGATGAATCGACAATTTTACGACACTTTTTTTAATCTTATCAAACTTTCCATTTCGATTAACTCAACAGCGCGAAATTAATACGTTTTTCGCCAAGCCTTAACTAACTTTAAAATCTCCGATAAAAACCGCTCTGCAGACAAGGCGCAGACAAAAAAAGCCCCCTCCGAAAAGGAAGGGGTTTTTTTCAAGCCAAGACAGAGAAGCATAAACGCCGCAGTTGAGCGGCTTGATAGCGTCGAGAAAAGCGGCGCAAATGTCGGTAATGTTCCTGCGCGTGAAGTGGAAGCGGTGACGGGCTTTATAGCCGTCGTCGTCTTCCATGTCGAAGAAGACGGGCAGTTCGAGAAGGACGCCCGCTTCGGCGATAATGCGCTTGCAGAATTGAGCTTCGATAATGGCGTCGGCGGGAGTAAGGGCGTAGGAGTAATGATACGCGCCGCAGATT
>JAFXNB010000079.1 GCA_017529935.1 Selenomonadaceae bacterium | reverse complement strand
TCACCGACTACTTAAAATTTTTGAGCGCGGCGAACGTTGACGCGGTTTTAGTTTCCGATTTGGGCGTTTTGAATTTGGCGCGGGAACTGAATTTAAAAATCCACGTCAGCACCCAAGCGAACGTCACGAATTGGCGGGCGGCGAAATTTTTTCACGAACTGGGCGCAACTCGAATTGTCCTTGCCCGCGAACTTACCCGCGCAGAAATTTTGGAGATTAAGCAGAACTGCGCGGCGGAGATGGAAATTTTTATCCACGGCGCGATGTGCATATCGTATTCGGGGCGGTGCTGGCTGTCGAAATATTTGACGGGGCGCGACGCGAATTTGGGCGCGTGTACTCACTCTTGCCGCTGGAAATATAATCTGGTGGAGGAAACTCGTCCGAACGAATTTTTCCCTGTCGGCGAAGACGAGCGCGGCTCCTACGTCATGAACTCAAAAGATTTGTGCTTGCTGCCATTCCTTGACAAGGTGATTCAAAGCGGCGTCGCCTCGCTGAAAATCGAAGGGCGCATGAAGAGCGTTAATTACGTGGCGGGCGTCGTCAAAGTTTATCGGACGGCGATTGATTCTTACTTTGCCGGTAATTTTAAAGTTCGTGACGAGTGGCTTGCCGAGCTTGACAAAGTTGCGCACCGACCATATACGACGGGATTTTTTTTGAGCGACGGCGAACCGACGGAAATTTATTCGACTTCCAAGCCGAGCCGTTCGTCAAATTTTTTAGGGATTGTTCGCGACTTTGACGCCGCGACAATGACGGCGACGATTGAACAGCGCGGCAAGTTTGAAGTCAATCAGCGCGTGGAATTTTTTCAGCCGACGGGAGAAACTTTTTCGCAGACGATAACTTCAATGCACGACGCGGACGGCGCGGAAATTTCTTCGGCACCGCACGCACAACAAATCGTAAAAATTCCCGTCGCCGAACCCGTAGAAATTTGGTCATTGATGAGGAGTTGATAAAATGAGTTTCTGGAGAAATATTTTCGGTGGCGCGGAGGAAGACGCCGAACCTGTCGCCGCTGCCAAACTTGAAAACGGCGTGCGCAAGGCGGGTCGTGCCGAAGGTCGCGTGCAAGGCGTCGGCTTCAGATTTTTTGTTCAAAGCAACGCCAAAGCCATGGGCATAACCGGCTGGGTCAAGAATATGAGCGACGGCTCCGTCACCATGGAACTTCAAGGCGAGGCGGCGATTGTCGAGCGGCTTATCGCCAAGATTAAGCGCGGCAACGATTGGATTAAGGTCACGAATTTTGAAGTCGGCGATTTGCCTGTTGTGGAAGGGGAGAATAAATTTGCAATCAGGTACTGAAGGCGTGAACGTCAAGCGAATTCTGGTTTTGAACGGACCGAATTTGAACTTGCTGGGCACGCGCGAACCCGAAATTTACGGGCGGCTGACATTGAACGATATAAACGAACTTTTGCGCGAACGGGCGGAGGAGGCGGGCGTCGACACGATAGATTTTCTGCAATCGAATTTTGAGGGCGACCTTGTCGAGGCGATTCAAAAAGCTCGCGGGCGATACGATTTCATTCTGCTGAACGCGGGCGCGCTCACTCACTACAGCATTGCGCTGCGCGACGCGATTGCCGCCGTGCCCGTCCCCGTGATTGAAATTCATCTGTCGAACGTTCACCGCCGCGAAGAATTCCGCCGCACGTCGGTTATCGCGCCCGTCGTCATGGGGCAAATCTGCGGCTTCGGCATCGACAGCTACATTGCCGCGCTTGACATTGCCATCCGCAAAATTCGGAAGGATACGGAATGAACGAACGATTAATCCGCCTTAAAGAAAAAATTTCTGCCGAGGAAATTGACGCGCTCCTTGTCACAAAAATTCCCAACGTGACATATTTTAGCGGCTTTCGCGGCGACAGCACCGCTTTATTCATCGGGAAAAATTTTCTCAAGCTGATAACCGACGGGCGATACATCAATCAGGCGCGGCAACAGACAAAAAATTTCGCGCTTGTCGAACAAACCGAGGGGCTTTATAAAAAAATCGTCGCGGAGATAAAAAGTTCGGGTTGCAAAAAAATCGGCGTTGAAGGGCTTGTTATGACGGTCGCCGAACTTAGCTACTTGAAGAAAGAACTTGCGGGCGTTGAATTCAAATCCGTTGCGCTGGATACGTTGCGGCAAGTCAAGGACGCGGCGGAGATTGCTCAAATTCAAGTGGCGTGCGAAATTGCCGACGACGCCTTTAAAAAAGTTTTAGCCGTCCTCAAGCCGAACGTGCGCGAGATTGAAGTTGCGGCGGAGCTGGAATATTTTATGCGGCGGCTCGGCTCTGAAAAGGCGGCGTTCGATACGATTGTAGCTTCGGGCTGGCGCGGCAGTCTCCCGCACGGCGTCGCTACCGAAAAAAAAATCTGCGCGGGCGAACTCGTCACAATGGATTTCGGCGCGGTTTACAACGGCTACTGCTCGGACATCACGCGGACTGTTTGCGTCGGGCGGGCGTCAGCTGAACAGAAAAAAATTTACAACGCCGTGCTTGACGCGCAACTTTACGGTTTGGAAATTATCACGGCGGGCAAGGGCGGCAAGGAAATTGACGAAGCTGTTCGCGAACGGCTGACGGCGGCGGGCTACGAAAAATTTTTCGTTCACGGTTTAGGTCACGGCGTCGGATTGGAAATTCACGAGGAGCCGCGCCTAAGCAAGCGTAGCAAATGCGAAAGTCTCTTGCCGAATATGATTGTCACTGACGAGCCAGGCTTGTACATTGAAAATTTCGGCGGCGTGAGAATTGAAGATACAGTTTTGGTAACGGGCGGCGGGGCGCAACCTTTGACGCTCGCACAAAAAAATTTGATAGAACTTTAGGAGGTTTTAAAATGATTTCAAGTACCGATTTTAGGACAGGTTTAACGATTGAGATTGACGGCATGGCGTGGCAGGTCGTCGAATTCCAGCACGTCAAGCCCGGCAAAGGCGCAGCGTTCGTCCGCACGAAAATTAAAAACGTGGAGACCGGAGCCGTCGTCGAGCGCACCTTCAACCCCAACGAGAAAATGCCGCCCGCCCGCCTCGATACCAGCAAAATGCAATTCCTCTACGAATCCGACGGGCAGTATACTTTCATGGACGTGGAGACTTACGAGCAAATCGAACTCAACAAAGATCAACTCGGCAACGCGCTCAACTTCTTAATGGAAAACATGGAAGTCAACCTGCAGACGTTCAAGGGGCGCATTATCGGCGTCAACCTGCCCAACAGCGTCGAACTTAAAGTCACCGAATGCGAGCCTGCCGTCAAGGGCAACACCGCAACCGGCGCGACTAAGAACGCCACGCTTGAAACGGGCTATGTTGTTCGTGTGCCGCTTTTCATCAACGAGGGCGACGTCCTCAGAATCGACACGCGCACAGGTGCTTACATCGAACGCGCTTAAAAATCTTTCGGACAAAAAAAATTTCCCGCCACTCAATTCGAGCGACGGGATTTTTTTATCCTTAGCTTAAAATAATTATCTTACACTGACAACATTAATCTTTCCTTTTCCTCGACAGTGCTGGCATTTTTTCGTCCCAAAGCATATATAACATTTTCTATAATACGGCGGAACGCGAACTTTTTTACCTCTTTTATCACGCTCAAAATTATATGCAGCAACTTTACCTGTTCCGCGGCAAGTTTGGCATTTTCCTGAACCGTAACAGCTTCGGCAAGTAACCTCATGCATGGCGGCAAAAGTCGGAACAGCTGCGACAAGAACAACGAGCACCGTCAAGACAGCAATAATTTTTTTCACGCGAATTGCCTCCTTAAAAAAGGCGTCGCCCGCTCCCCGCAAAGTAACGAGAGCAGGCGGCGCAAAAAATTTTTTCGAGGTGAAGTTTAATCTTCCAAATCGCCGGGACTTTCGAAGTCGTCGGAAGATATCGCTTTGACTATTTTGCCGTCCTTGATTTTGCAAATGACACCTTCACGCGCAAAAGTATTTTGGGAGCCGACAGGATTGACGAACTCAAACCCATAGCCGAATATACCGTCGGGGAGAGTGTTCATTTCAAGTTTCGGCTTATCGCCGATTGTTATCGGTATGCCGTGTACGTACTCGGCTTTTTTGTATTCATCGTTATAGTAAACATACAGCGGCGTCACGACGTCACCTTTTTTGAGGCTTTTAAGTTCATCACTCGGCAACGACGCTAAAGGAGTTTTATCATTTTCTGGAATCGGAACCGCGCCGATTAAAGTCACTTTTCCATTGGGATAGCTACGAGAGAAAAACAATCTTTGTGCTTCGCCGTTAAGCAAGATTGGTGACACGCATATATCGTTGCCGCGTACTTTTTTGCCGTTCTTGCCTTTTTGCGTTGCGTCGGAAGTGACTAGCACTAACAAAGGCTTGCCGTCAAGCATGACCCATTTTTGGCTATCAAAGGAAATTGTAACTGTGCCCGTTTCCCGATTTTCTTCTACGTCGCTGTCGCTGCCAAGTGACATCGCATCCATTTTTCCGGAGCCGTCATTGCGCGGTATGATATAGATGAGTTGATAACGGACGCTCTCAACGTTCGCCAAATCTTCTTCGCTTAGTTCAATTTTTGCAGTTTTCTTTTCCGGGTCAACCTCAACTATTTCGTCTTTGAGCCCGCTAAGATCGACGGATATTCTTTGCATGTTATTTTGAAGTGTGCGGTAAAAGCCCGGAAATTGCGCTGAAAGACCGCCGCCGCGATTTAGAATGCCGCCGCGTTTGTTGTAAACGACGGAGTTATTGAGTGCTTTTACTAAATCGCGACTGGCTTCTTTAAGCTCCGGAAAAGTCGCTTCAAGATTGCCGCTAAAATTTTTCAAGTCCACCAACCATTGTTCTGAGACATCACTACTGGAAGGATACCTTTCTGCAACGTTCGCCGCGTTTTTTAATTTTACGAAAGTGGCAATGTCGTTGGGGTTTTCCTGAACAACTTTGGTAGCCTGTTCGTTGAAGTTTGCGTACGCCGTCTTGAGCGCCTCCATTTTCTGCGCGGAAAGGTCGATAACCGATTCTGTAAATATGCTGACAGTATTATATCCGAAATCTTTGTCAACGGTTTTGGAATCTTCCCAGCGAGTATCACAAATGACTTTGCCGAGTTCTTTGCCGCTCATCGCAGGGTTTTTCGACAGCTCGTTGAGTAAGCCGGTGTAATCTAATCCAACTTTGCCCATCGTTGTTTCCTGCGAGGCAACCATGTAATTGGCGGCGTCTTCGAGAGCAACCGCCGTTTCATAGGTCGACATGAGGCAAGCATCGAATACGACTACTTCAAAAGGTTTTTCGTCGGGATTTGTCCAGTTGCCTTGAACTTCGGCAAAAGCTTCCTTAATTGCATTAACGGGGATAATATTTTTGGTGTATTCATCAGAGCAAATTCTTATTCCGCTGCCGTGATCTTTTAAAATCAAAATTCTACAGACGTTGCCGTCGGGATAAAGACTGCGTTCAAGTTCTTGACCTGCTTGCAAGAAGTCTTTAAAGCCCGCCTTGGAGCCCATGTCGGTTTCGGTATTTTTCGCGCCGCTTATCGGCAAAATTTCGCGAGCGTGCCAGTTGCGATGATCTTTGTCGTAGACATAGCGACCGAGTTTGCCTTTAGCTTCCGGACTGTACAGACGAACTTTAACGTCCTTGCCTTTTTTATCCTTTACGGTCACTACATCTTCCCTTAACAGCCACTGTTTGTAATAGGCGTTTTCTTTACCAATGACATTGCCTTCTCCTAATCCCGTGTCAATTTTGGCGTTGAGGTTGCGAAGTTTTTCGTGCCCCCAAATGTAAGTGCCGCCCGCTTGCATGAAGATTTTCACGTTGGGCGATAGAGTAGCTCTTTCGACTTCCTTAATGCAACGTGTCGCGTCGCCGGGTTCTCTGTCCGGTTCGGCAAGAATCAATGCCTTCGGGTCGTTCGACATCAAATCTGTGCCGGCTCCGAAAGCAATTCGCGTGGTTTCAATATCGGTGCCGCACACGTACCAATAGATGAGCCAATTATCAGGCTTGGCGGCGTCGGCTTTAACCATAAAACACAGCGTCGCCATAAGAATCGTTACGGCAACAATCGTTCGTTTAAACAACTTTATCATCTCCTCTAAGAAATTTTTTGTAGTGCATTCATAGTCATTATAATAATTGTTTTTTTTTGTCAATTCCTGACGGGTGATTTTCTCAAAAAAAATTTCTCGCGTACAATCAATCGGCGGGAAGATTTTTTTTCCGCTCTATGATAAAATTCAGCGCAAAAAAATTTTTGTGGAGGAGACTTCATGACGAAACGAATTTATTCGCTGGACGTGCTACGCGGCGTGGCGATAGCAATCATGCTTTTCTTGGACGGACCGCCCGATAAAATTTACACGATACTCGAACACCCGCAGTGGGCAGGGCTGACGGTGCCCGACGTGGCGTTGCCGATGTTCGCTTTTGCAATGGGCGCGGGCGCGGCAATTTCCATGTCACGGCGCGAACCGTCAATCAAACGGATTCTCAAGCGCACGGCGTTCATGTTCGCTATCGGCGTGCTTTTGGAATTGGAGCCGTTTATTTTGCTGATGATATTCGACGGCGACTTCACGGCGGCAGATTTTTTAGAGAAGGCAATAATTCACGGGCGGCTCTTCGGGATAATTCAGCGGCTGGCGATAACTTACGCGCTGGGAGTTTTCATTGCGTTGGCGATAAAAAATAACCGCGGGATTTTACTCGCGGCGATTGTGTTATTGATTGTGTCTTCGGCGGGCTATCATCTCTACGCGCCCGAAAATCCCTTCGACGAGGCGCACAACATCAGCCAAGCCGTCGATTACATTTTCCCCGGCGTCAATCACATTTACCGACCGACGCACGACCCCGAAGGTCTTTACGGTTGTTTGGCGGGGACGGCGTCTGTGCTGTTCGGATTTTTGGCGGGAAAAATTCTTATCGACAATGCGGCACTTCGCGACAAAATTTTTATCTTCTGCGCGGCGGGCGTGATTCTTTTAATCGCGGGCGGCGTGTGGAGTGAATTCGACATCATCACGAAAAAACTTTGGACAACTCCCTACGCGCTGATTAACGCCGGACTTGATTTCCTGTTGCTCGCGCTGTTCATGAAAATATTAGACGGCTCGACAGTGGCGAAAAAAATTTCTCACCCGTTCGGCGCACTCGGCACCAATCCGCTTTTTTTCTACGTGATGAACAATGCCCTTTTAACTTTCCTGTACGTTATCCCCGATGGAAAAAGTTTCGGCGGCGTTTATCTGCAAGCCTACTACAACACGACGCAGGGCTTAATTTCCACGGAATTTGGCGCAACTCTTTTCTGCGCGATATGGGCTTTGCTGTGGCTACCGATTTCCGAAATTTTTTACAGGCGCGGCATCATCATCAAACTTTAATTCATTTGCGCGGAGTGATTGCGACCAGCCGCGCAGGCAAACCCGTTGCGCCCTTGATATTCGGCCAGCCGACGAACAGCAACGCGCCAGCCGGAGCAACTTTATCGAGGTTCGTCATGACTTCGACTTGGAGCTTGCCCTTCGAGAGCAGATAACGTTCGCAAGCCAAATCGCCCGCCTTAGCCGCCTCAGCTGAAGCGTCGGTGTCCAAAGTCTCGTGACCGTTTGCGGCGGCGTTTCGGGTCTCGTAAATGTATTTGAGCGCGTCGAGTGACCAGCCGGGGAAATTTTCGCTGCCGTCGTCCGCGATTCCCGAAATGGCGTCCATGCTCGGCCAGTGCTTAGACCAGCCGCTGTAAAGTGCGACAAACGCGCCGTCAGGAATTTCGCCAAAATTTTTTTCGTAAGCTTGAATGTCCGCCGCCGTTACCGCGTAGTGAACGTCAGCTTTAACTTTCTCCGAAATGTCAATGACGCACAACGGATAAATCATGCTTTGCACGCCGTAATCTTCGGAAAGCGGCGCATTTTTTATAAAGTGACCGGGGAAGTCGATATGCGTGCCGAATTGTCCGGGGAACTTGAACGTTTGAATCAAGCAGTCGAGCATGGGGTTGCCCCAATCAAAACAAACTTTGCCCAGTTCAACGGAGCCTTCGGGAATGCCCGACCAATAGGGGCTGTCGTTGTCGAGCGGATGCGTCAAGTCGACAAGCGCGTAATCCGTCTGCAACTCCTTGAAAAATTCCCACAGCTTATAACTCATCTTAAAGACCTCCAAAAATTTATTTGACAATCAAAATGCAATGCTTGACGGGTAAACTCTGCGCGGCGTGTTCAAGTGTCGTCGTGAAAATTTTTTCATCGGGATAGGAAAGGCGAGCGCAAATCGTGACGGAAGAATTTCCACTCCAGCCGCAATCGATTAAAATTTTCGAGATCGTCGCGGAGTTAAATTCGGCGTCAGTTAAAAGTCCCAAAATTTTTCCCGCA
Organism: Selenomonadaceae bacterium; assembly: GCA_017529935.1. GTDB lineage: Bacteria > Bacillota > Negativicutes > Selenomonadales > Selenomonadaceae > Quinella. The sequence continues at coordinate 14,198 of JAFXNB010000079.1, read as the reverse complement.
GAATATTCCAAAGCCGCCCGCGCAGGTTGTCGCCCGTGAAAACTTAAAAGCGTCGCGTCGTGCCAAGGCAGGGCGATTTTCGCGAAGGCGAGCTGCATTGCGCTGATTGACGGAATCACTTCAATCATCGACGGCGGAAAATTTTTTCTTAGCAAGTCAAGCATAGAATAATAGCCTGGGTCGCCGCTGACCATTACGACGACTTCGCCAAGCAGAATTTTTTCGCGGACAAAATTAATCGGCGCGTCTAAGTCGCGGGTTATCGCACAAGTTATTTGGTTCGCCGTAGAAAATTCAGCGAGCGCACGCTTGCCGCCGACGAGAAATTTAGCTAAACGAATTTTATTTAGGGCGGCGGGTGTCACGTATTCGCCACTGCCGGGACCAATGCCCGCCACGATTATTTTATTCTCCATGATTAATTCCTCCGCAAAAGTTTTTTCCACGCGCCGAAAAATTTCCCTGCCCGCGCGATTCTTTTCTTGAATGTTCAAGGCACGCGCAACAAAGGAAAAAATCTGCGCGGCGTCGAAATGTTCAGTGGAAAAATTTTTTATGGAGGCTGAGAAATGTCTTTGCTTGAAATAAAAAAGGCGGGCGACCCCGTCTTGAAAAAAGTTTGTGCGCCGGTTGAGAAGATTGACAAACGCTTGAGGAAACTTTTGGACGACATGGCGGAGACAATGTACGCCAGCGAGGGCGTCGGGATTGCCGCGCCGCAAGTCGGCAAATCGATTCGCGCCGTTGTCGTCGACGTGGACAAAAAAAATCGCTACGACATGATTAATCCAGTCATAACGTATCGCGAAGGCACCGTTGTCGATAACGAGGGCTGCCTGTCTTGCCCCGACCTTTTCGGCGACGTGGAGCGCGCAGAAAAAATTCGCGTCGAATACACCAGCCGCTTCAACAAGAAAAAAACTTTGGAGGCAGAAGGCTTGCTGGGGCGGTGCATTCAACACGAACTAGATCACCTTGACGGGCAACTTTTTATCGACATCGCCAAAAATATCACCAAGGGCAGAAAAGAAAAAAACGGCGGGCGGGAATAACTTCAATCCTTGCCCTGCACATTCGACAGGAAAAATTTTATTCTGTCGGGCGGTTAAGAAAATGCGCCGACTTAATTTGGTCGGGCGCAGTTTTTTTGCGGAAACGAACGGCGTCGCGATAAAGCAAATGTGTTTGCGGCTGATTCCAGCTGATTCGACAGGCGGGCAAACCATTCTGACGGGCGGCGGCGTAGGAAATATTTTCGCGGCAAAGTTCGCGCTCCAACGCTTCAATAATTTTCGATTCGTCCTGCGCCGTCGGCTCAAAACTTCCTCGCGGCTCCAACAGAATTGTGAGATACTCCGCGTCGGTGACGAAAAAGGCAAAGTCGGCAATGTCAAGGTCGCAACTTTTTTCCGCCGCAATAATCGCCGCGCAGATGTCATTTTCGGAAAGCGTCGCCGCTCCGATTTGCACGCTCTGATTTTGCGCCCAACGTAAGAGAAAATCAGCCGCCCTTCAGCGCAGTGCTTGACGCGGATAATATCTTCTGTGCGATAGCGATAAAGCCCCGCCCGATTCGTCAAAATAACTTCGTAATCTTTGCTAGGCTCCACTTGGCTCAAAAGAAGCGGTCGCGAATTTTCCCCCGCGTCGACGGGCAGGAATTCATAAAAATTCACGTCGCTGATTAATTCGTAATCGTCGCCGTCGACAGCCGCGCCCATAAACATTTCCGACGAGGCAAAAAATCCGTTCGAGTGCGGCAAGTCGCCCGTGTAGCGTTTCATGTGTTCGGTATAGATGCGGAAACTTCCAGAACCTGCCGCGATTATCCGGTCGAGTTTCGTCCAAATGCGTTTGGCAATGGGCTTGTCGAATCCGTCGCGGAAAATTTTTCGCAATTCGTCAGCGCGTTCAGGCTCGGCAGTCAATAAACCGTTCATCTTGTGCAAAAATTTTTCGGGCACGTCGAGGGCAAAAGTAATTCTCCCAAATTCAATGTCGTTGCAAAGTGCCGCCCAATTATCCTCCATGAAATTGAACGCTTCGACAATGCCCCACGTGAACGGCGAAATTATTTGCTCCACGCCGCGTTCCCGTAGCGCGAAGAGCAAACGCAAATAGGTCGTGTCCATTGCCTCTTTCGGGAAAAGCAAATCTTCGGGCGAAGTGAATCTTGCGCCGGAGCTGTTCAAGGTGTTGCGTTCGTAGCGGAAGAATTCCGACAGCACCATTCCCGATACCGAATTCAGAAACGCGCGGTCGTTGTAGCGTTTTTTCAGCGGCAAACTTTCAAACAGCACGAACGACAACTTGCCGCGAACAATTTTTGTAAAGGCGTCAAGATACGGGCGCAGGTGTTTATCGGTTGACGGAATCAGGCGCGGCTCGCCCGTCGTCCCCGAAGTCAGCAGGTAGCACGTTACGTCGTCATCAACAAAAATTCTCCGTTCGCCGACTTTGGTTTGAAGTTCAATCAACGGCGCGTAAGTTGCGTAATTTGACAGCGGGACACGCGCTTGATAACCCGCCGCCGTCCGCAGTGCCGAAAAATAATATTGCTGACCGTAATCCGTCGCGCGGTTCTCCGTCAAAATTTCGTTAAGGATTTTTTGCCCGTTCCAAAGATTTTGCGTGTGCGCGCCCTTGTCAAAATTTTCCGGGTGCAAAATGACTTCGCGGGGCAATCTGTAATAAGTCTTGACAGCTTCCGCCGAATCAATCTTGCTGACGGGCAAAATCGGTATCATGCGGACGTAAGGCTCCAAAATTTCCTTGATTCGCTGGCGATCGGGCAGCGTCAAAGTTTTCGACTGCAACATTGCATTGGAAAAAAGCGTAAGCAGTACGGCGATTGTCCATTCCGGCGCGAAGCCGTTGCGCAGTGTCGCCTCAAAAATTTTTACGAAACCTTCTGCGTAGGAAATCATTTTGGCACCGGAAACTTTCTTCATGTTCTGCACAATCGAGCCGCCGTTGATAAAGTAATGGTAGCCGATAAATTGCGGCAGATAGCAGACGCGCTCCAGCTTACCGCAAACTTCAATCAAAAACAACGCGCCCTCGGCGTAGGGAACAGTTTCGTCGAAGGTGATATTATTCTCCGCCAAAAATTTTCTGTCGTATAGGCGACCAGTCACGATACCCCACACGCCGCTGAACATTTTTTGATCGTCCCAATTATTGCGGTCGATGACAATTTCCTCCTGCGTTTGATTCCACAGGATAGTTTCGCTCCACGGGATAAGGTCGTCGCTCTCCAATTCGTATTCGCGGCGGAAGATAACCATTTGCGAATTTGTCTTTTGTATATGAAACAGAGCCTTTTCTAGGCAACGCGGCGTATAGCTGTCATCTGCGTCCAGAAAGCCAAGATAAGGCGCGGTGGCAAATTTCATGCCGTGATTGCGCGGGGCGGAGGGACTGCGCACGTCATTGTTCAGCGATTTAATTACGACGTTTTCATAACGGTCAAGCAACTTGTGAACGGCGCGATGATATTGCGGCTCGCAGTTGTGCAAACGGCGTGACAACCGACACTTTGTAATTTTTCATGGCGGCGGTTCATTTCCCTTCGTTAGAATTTTTCGCGGCGTTCTCCTCAATTTTGCGTTTTAATTCGTCTAGCTGTTCCTCCGGAACTTGCACCGTCCCGAATTTATGAACGTCACGCGCCACGTCAACTTCGCCCAGCATAAGTGCCATTATAGACATCAAAACGCCTTTTTCATGCGCTTATCGTACATGCTGAGCAAGTTAAAGTTGAAATAATCTTTGTCGTTCATGCGAATTTCTCCCAAAATTATAATTGTTAATCGTCGTCAACTTTATCTTTGGCGAGACGAATCAAAACGCGAGTAATCCGCAAGCCGTCGACTTCTTCAACGTAGAAAGTATTTCCCTCGAACGCCGCCGATTGTCCGACGCGCGGCTCTCCGCCCAACTTATCGTTAAGCCAGCCGCCCACCGTGTCAACGTCCTCTTCGTCAATCTCAATGCCGAATTCGTCTTCCAACTCCTCAAGCAACATCTTCGCGTCGATTGAATAAAGATTATCGTCGCGCTTCTCGGAGTCAGGTCGCTCCTCGTCGAATTCGTCTTGAATCTCGCCGACAATCTCCTCGATAATATCTTCAATCGTGACCATGCCCGCCGTCCCGCCGTATTCGTCGACGACGATTGCCAGCTGCGAACGATTTTTTTGCATAGTTTCAAGCAAAACACTCACGTCCATACTTTCCGGCACGAAAAAAACTTTCCGCGCCAACTTTTTCAAGCTCGGTTTGCGCTTGCCCTGAATCAGCAACTTAGTCAAATCTTTAATGTGCAAGAAGCCGACGATATGATCTTTGTCCTCGTTGCAAATCGGGTAGCGCGTCATTTCCTCTTCCAAAATCGTCGCGAGATTTTCCTCGTAACTTTTTTCGAGATAAAGGCAGACCATATCGGTGCGCGGCACCATAATTTCGCGGACGTTGCGCTCCGTGAAGTCAAAGACATTGTCGACGAAATCAACTTCCGTGTCGTCAACAAGTCCCTGCTTGCGGCTCTCCTTCATCAGCAGGCGAATTTCTTCGGGATTGTGCGCGACTTCGCCCTCCGAAATGCTTAAGCCCAAATGATGACTTACAAAGCCCGCCGTCTTGTTTAGCAGCCACACGAACGGATACATGACTTTCCAAAAAATCAGCATGGGCAACGCGATTGTCAGCAAAATTTTTTCCGACGCGGCGATTGCCATTGATTTTGGCGTCAGCTCTCCCAAAATTATGTGCATGGAAGTTATCAGCGAGAACGCCAGCGCAAAGGAGATTGTATGTCCCAGCGTTTCGCTGAAGCCCAGCGCGTGGATTGCCGGCGAAATTAATTTTGCTACAAACGGTTCGCCGACCCAGCCGAGTCCCAGCGACGCCAAAGTTATTCCGAGCTGTGTAACCGATAAAGCTTCGTCGAGTTCGTCGATTAATTTCTTTGCATACTTCGCCCGCGTATTGCCCTCTTGAATCAGCGTTTCGAGCCGCGACGGGCGCATTTTCACGCAACAGAATTCCGCCGCGACGAAGAAACCGTTCATGGCAATCAAGAAAAATACGAGAAACGAATTGAGTAATATGGGCACGATGTCCATCAAAAAACCTCCGTTGAAAGTTAAAGCGGTTGAAAATTATCCTACGCAAATTCTAACAAACTCAGTTATTTTTATCAACCGACCGAACAACCTCAACACGACGAACTCATAACACTGCTCTCCTTACCACCTCCGAACAAGACCCGCCGCAATCGTCTACCTGATTTCGAGCACCACGGGTCGCTAGACCATGTAAACGAACGCGTCTGCGTCATCAATCTATTTATCCGATGAAAAAAAAACTTTCAACGATAACTCGGCGTCGAAAGTATATTTCTATCTGGAGTTTACTTTGTCGGAAATGAAAGCATTGGCTAAGCGATAGCCGGTTGGCTGTCGTGAACGTAGGTCAATATTACATTTAAGGCTTGCATTCTCTCGTTTAGCAGAACGTGGACTTTGGTATTTTTACTACCACTTCGCGCCAACGCGCTCCTTAGGTCAATGATATAAGTCGTTCACTTATTTTAAACTCATTTTATCAAATCCATACTTGACAAAAACTTTCTTGGCGGCGTCGGAGCCGGTGAAGTCTAAAAATTTTTTGGCGGCGTCGAGATTTTTGGAAGATTTAATGGCGGCGGCGGGGTAGATAACGGGCTTGTGAGTGCCGTCGGGTGCCGCGCAGATAACTTTGACTTTGTCGCTAATGGCGGCGTCAGTGGCGTAGACAACACCGCAATCAACTTCGCCCGATTCCGTCCACGCCAGCACTTGGCGCACGTCGGAGCCGTAAACCGCCTTAGCTTTGACGGCGTCGAGGATATTTAGCGCGGAGAAAATTTCTTCGCTGTATTGACCGACGGGCACGCCCTTAGGTTCGCCGAGCGCGATTTTTTCAACTTTAGCAGTCGCCGCGTCGTTAAAGTCGGAAATATTTTTGTCGCTGTCGATCGGGACGATAAGGACGACTTCATTGCGGAGTAAATCTTTGCGCGTGCCCTCAGCGAGTTCGCCCGCTTCGTCGAGCGCGTTCATCTGCTTCTGCGCGGCTGAAAAAAATAAATCGGTTTCGCCGCCGTTCTCAATCGCCTGCTGAAGTGCGCCGCTGGAGCCGAAGTTAAAAATAATTTTGACGTTGGGATTGTCCTTGGTGTAAAGTTCGGCGAGTTCGTTCATGGCGTTGGTTAAACTTGCCGCCGCCGATACGTGCAATTCAACCGGCTCAGATTTTTCCACATTGCCGCCGCCGCAACCCGTCATCAAAAGTCCAGCCGCGCAGATTGTTGCAAAAAATTTTTTCATGGTGAAATCCCTCCAATAAAAGTTAAAGGCTATCCCGCGTTTGCAAAGGACAGCCCAAGACTTCAACACAAAGAAACTTGCGCACTGTGGACTTCTCCTTTTCAAACAGGGAAGGCGACGCAGTTTCCTGCGCCACCCCGGCTCAACGTCATGGCTTGCGCTTTAGACGTTTTCGCTCGGAGAATGTCGAAATTTTAACACGTACAAAAACTTTTGACGGTGACAATAATCACGCCGCAGAAAATTTAAAGTTGAACTTCTATGAGAGCAACCAAATCTTCTTTTGTGCGCTGAACCTTTTCGATGTCAGTTGCTTCGGGAATTTGCTCGTCGTCCATAATCATGCCCGCCAAATGCAAGTGCAAAACTTCGCGAGCATTTTTGACTGCTTGACGAAAATTTTCAGCGCAAGAGAAACAGCCGGGTAAATCGGGAAAATCAATCGAAACGCCATTATCGTCCCAAGTGAAAACTGCAGGGAACGTGTAACGCTCCAGCCCCATTTTATCAACTCCTTAATCAAATTTAATTCCTGCTTGCCGCGAGATATTTTTCAAAGTGCCAATCGGAATATCTTTTCTGGGGTGTGGAACGGTCACACGCCCTTTCTTAATCGGGTGTTTGAACTGATGATGGTCGCCCTCGCAGTTAAATTCGTACCAGCCGTCTTTATTGAGCAGGGCGATAACTTCACGCGACGAATAACTTTTCATGGTTCGATAAGTTCCTGCAACGTTTGGAAAAGATGTTCGGGTTCGACGGGCTTGGAAAGATGCGCGTTCATGCCGGCTTGCAAACTCCGTTGAACGTCCTCATCGAAAGCATTGGCGGTCATGGCGATAATCGGAACTTTTTTTGCGTCGGGGCGGTCGAGCGCGCGGATTGTTTCCGTTGCCTTCAGCCCGTCCATTATCGGCATACGAATATCCATGAGCACCGCGTCGAAATAATTTGGCGGCGAGTTCGTGAACGCGTTGACTGCCTCTTGACCGTTGGGCGCGTGTTCGACTTCCATGCCGCGCATTGACAAGACCATCATCATTATCTCCGCGTTGACGGGCATATCTTCCGCCATTAAAATTTTGCGTCCTTCCAATTCGGCGAGTTGCTTTTCCGGCTCGTCGAAATTTCTTTGTTCAAGGGCTTGATGAAATTCGCTGACGACGTTGGAGGCGAACAGCGGCTTTGCCATGAATCTATCGACGCCCGCCGCCATTGCCTCTTCGACGATGTCATCCCAGTTATAGGCAGTGAAAATTATGATTGCGCATTCGTTGCCGACGAGGTCGCGAATTTGCCGCGTGACTTCGATTCCGTTCATTTCGGGCATACGCAAATCAATCAGCAAGATGTTGTAAAGTTCGTGGCGCGCTTGCCGAAGACGAACTTTTTCTATTGCGTCGCGCCCGTTCAGCGAAATATCTGCCGAAATGCCGACTTCCTCCAGCACAAGTTTTGCGTGTTCGCAAGCAATCGGGTCGTCGTCAACGATTAAAATTTTGAGGTCTTGGACGTTGATTTTCCTGCCCTTAACCGAATCGATAGTTTTGGGCGAGTTGCGCAAGGTTACGTTGACGGTGAATTCCGAGCCGACGTCCTTTTCCGACTTGACGGAGATATTGCCGTTCATGGTCTCGACGATATTTTTTGTAATCGCCATGCCAAGCCCCGTGCCGCCGTAGGCGTTGGAGTTGCCGGAATCTTCCTGGCTGAACGGCTCAAAAATTTTCGGCAGATAATCCTTGTCAATGCCGACGCCCGTATCCTTGACGACAAAGCGGAGCGTGGATTTGTCCTCGAAGTGGGCGATTTGTTCGACGGTAAAGTTAATCGCGCCGCCTTTGTGCGTGAATTTAATCGCGTTGCCGAGGATATTAATCAGCACCTGCTTAAGTTTCATTTCGTCGCCGATATAAAAATCCTCGACGCGCCCGCGAATCGCGCAATCGTATCGCAAGCCCTTTTCGCGGCACTGACCGTTGACAATGCTGTTAATCTGCTCCAGCATGTTCGTGAAGGAAAATTCTTCGTACTTTAGAATCATGCGCCCGCTTTCAATCCGGCTCATGTCCAAAATATCGTTTATGATGCCGAGCAAGTGACGAGCACTGGAGCCGATTTTTTCCAAGTGTTCGCGGAGATTCGGGGAAAGATTCGGTTCCTTCAGCGCGATACTGTCCAGCCCGATAATCGCGTTCATGGGCGTGCGAATTTCGTGGCTCATGGCGGAGAGGAACGCGGTTTTGGCGACGTTGGCTTGGTTGGCGATTTCCAGCGCGGTTTTAAGTTGTTCGTTTTTGGCGAAGTGCGCCCGCTGAATTTTCGTCATGTCGGTTTTGAGGAGGATATAAAATTTTGCCTCCTTGTCGACAAGATAAAAGACGAAACGCTTATGATAAATTTCGCCGTCGATGAAGCAATGGAGATTGACTTCGTAAGGTTCGCGCAATTCCAAAGCGTGTTCGATTTTCTGCAAGCCCAGAGACTTCAAAGCTTTGTCGCGTTCTTCAACCGTGCCGCTCAAGACGGGCGCAACTTGCTCGTTGATGTAGTCTTCGTAAGTGCCGGTTAATTTGTTCGGGAAGATGCTGCCGCGCGCAACTTTGCTTTTGTCGCCGATAACCACGCCGTAATTGCCGCCGACGATGTAAGCAATCAAATCGAATTGGTCGGCAAGAGCTTTGCTCATGACGGTGTTGCTGACAATTTCGGCGTTGTAGTCCTTCTCGGTGGCGAAGGCGATAATATCCTCCGTGTCGGGGTCGCGGCGCAAGGTCACGTTATAGCTAACAAAACATTCGCGCCCACCGGGTCGGCGGCTGAAAAAGACTGCGGATTGATTATTTTTCCCCTCCGCGAAACTTTTCAGGAGCTGTTCGGTGTTAAATTCGGCGAGAAATCTTTTGCGGTCGCGCTCCAACGGAAGATAATTTGCGCGTTGATTAAAGCGTTCGGAAATTTTCATGCCGCGCAGGTCAATGTCGTAGAGTTCGCGCCCGCGACAATCTTCCACAATATCTTTGGTAAGGTTGAGGCGAATCGAGACGAGCGTATCGTTGGAAATATTTTCAAGTTCCTTGCGCACGCCCTCATAGAGCAGCCTGGCGCGTTCCTCGTCGCGCTTAATCTTTGTGAAGTCGGAGCAAGAGCAGTAGACGTATTGCAGCCCGTCCTCCTCGACGAAGGCATAGTGCACATTAACCCAACGCCAATTCCCCTTGAGCGTGCGCTGGCGAATCGTCAAGCTGTTTTTGCCCGAACGCGTTATCCGGTGCTTGAAAAGATATTCGACTTCGGGGCGGTCGTCGGGGTGAACATTTTTTCCAGGCTCGTATTGTTCGCGCTCGATGAAATCTTCGACGGAGCCTTCCATCATATCGGCGTATTCTCGCGAACACCACACGGGGAAATATTCTCCGTCGGCGGGCAGGCGCATTAGGACGGCGTTACTGTCCAGCGAATCGAAAATTTTTTCGTAAAAGCTCGTCTTGAAGTTCAGCATGAAAATCAATCCTTAGAGTTCAGCCACAAGTTTATCGCGCAGTTCCTTTATCGGCTGGTAGAGTGCAACGTAATCCAAATCTTTTTTGGCGCGGAGAGATTCCGTGATGTCGCTGAGGGGCGCGAAAATCGGAGTGATGGCGAGGTTGCCGACGACGCCTTTGAGCGCGTGCGCCTGCTCGAAAGCCTCCTCCAAATTGCCCTCCGCCAACAACTTTTCAAGCTTGTCGAAGGAGTCATTCTTAAGCCCCATGCCCAACATCCGGAAATAAAATTTTTCCATATTCATGCAACGTGCAAGTCCTTCTTTGGTGTTCACTCCGTATTCTTGGAGCTTTTCAATCGTGAGCATATAAAATTCCTCCCAATAAGTCATTATGGCGTTGATTATACCAGCTGTATTTCAAAATGCAAAAAAAAATCGCGAGCCTTGAAAAATTTTTTTGGCAAAAGGCAAGGTAACGTTGTATAATCGCGGCAGAAAAATTTGGGAGGGAAAAAATTTTGAAGATGAACGGAGCAAAAGCTCTTCTAGAATGTTTGAAGAATGAGGGCGTGGAATTAGTATTCGGCTACCCCGGCGGCGTCGTGCTGAAACTTTACGACGAAATTTATAAAATGAATTTCCCCAACATTTTGACGGGACACGAGCAAGGCGCAGTTCACGCGGCGGACGGCTATGCGCGGGCGAGCGGCAAAGTTGGCGTCGTCATTGCCACTTCAGGTCCTGGCGCGGCGAATTTAATCACGGGCATTGCTACCGCTAACATGGATTCAATCCCGCTGGTTTGTATCACGGGGCAGGTCGCCAATCCCGCTATCGGCAAAGATTCGTTTCAAGAGGTCGACGTTTACGGAATCACTACGCCGATAACCAAGCACAATTATCTTGTCAAGGACGTGCACGATTTGCCGCGCGTGGTCAAGGAGGCGTTCTTCATTGCTAAGACGGGGCGTCCGGGTCCTGTGTCGATTGACATTGCCGCCGACGTTTTCAACACGGAATTCGATTTTGAATATCCCGAAGAAATTAATCTGCGCGGCTACAGCGGAAAAAATCCCGTGAACGTGGCTGCCGTCGATGAAGTCGTTAAAGCTGTCGAGGCTTGCTCGCGCCCGCTGATTTTCTGTGGCGGCGGCGTGACTAGTTCGGAGACGAGCGACGAGCTTAGAAAAATTTTGGCGCGGCTGGGTTGCCCGTCGACTTCAACGCTCATGGGGCTTGGCTGTATCGACGCGGACACTGACGGCTTTTTGGGCTTCGCGGGCATGCACGGTTCCTACGGCGCGAATATGGCGATTCAGGCTTGCGACTTGCTGTTGGCAATCGGAATGCGTTTCAGCGACAGAGTTACGGGGCGCGTTAAAGATTTCGCTCCGAACGCTAAAATTGTCCACTTTGAACTTGACCCCGCCGAAGTCAATAAAAATGTTCAAGCCGATTTGAAAGTTATCGGCGACTTGAGGCAATCGCTCCCGATGTTCAGAGAAAAACTTGACGAATCGCGCACGAACTTTGCCGAAAAATTTTCCGCGTGGAAAGTTCAAGCCGTCGACAAAGGTTTGGAGCACCCGTTCACTTGGGAAGAGGAAAACGACGAGATTAAGCCTGGCGCGCTCATCAGCAAAATTAGCAGCGTGTGCGACGACAATACAATCGCCGTCACCGATGTCGGTCAACACCAAATGTGGGCGGCACAATTCTTCAAAGCCCGCAAGCCGCGACAATTTTTAACTTCGGGCGGGCTGGGCACCATGGGCTACGGTCTGCCGGCGGCTATGGGCGCGAAGTTGGCTTGCCCCGATAAAAACGTCGTACTCTTCACCGGCGACGGCTCAATCATGATGAACATTCAGGAACTTGCAACGCTCGCCGACAACAACATTGACGTTAAAATTGTCATCGTCCACAATTTTATTCTCGGCATGGTCGGGCAATGGCAAAGACTTTTCTACAATCATCACTATTCCGCCTCCGAACTCAAATGCAAGCGCGACTTCGTCAAGATTGCCAACGCCATGGGCTTGCGCGGCTATCGGCTGACTAAGGCGGAAGAGCTTGAAGACGATTTGGTCGAAATTATTTTCTCGAAGGGCGCGGCGGTTATCGATGTCTACGTTCCCGAAGAAGAAAACGTTATCCCGATGGTGCCGGGCGGCAAGCGGCTTGACCAAATGGTTTTAGGCAAATGAAAATTCCGAGCGTTGACTTCGCGAGTTTAAACTTTTCTTTTGCTTGCCCAAAAGAAAAGTTACAAAAGAAAAAGGCCCCTCGCGGGGGCGTTCAGTTATTCACAATTCAAACTGATTCGCAACCCGTAATCGTTCGTTGCCCGCTGAAAAAGCTTCCGGCTTTTTGCGCGGGCGAGGCCGCCGTCCATGGCGGCCTCAATTTTCGTCAGCGTGTCGTCAATTTGAAGGAGAAAGGCAATGAAAATTCCAAGCGTTGACTTCGCGATTATAGGCGGGTCTGGAACTTTGAGCGGCAACTTCCCGAAAAATTTTACGGGCGTGGAGATTTTGGCGGAGAATTTATTTTTCGAGACGCCCTACGGAAAAAGTCCCGCGTTCAGGCTGTGCGCCGTCGGCGGGAAAAATTTTCTGACTTGCAAAATGCACGGCTGGCGGAGCGGCGTCACCCGCGCTGATTCTTCGCGGCAAATTTTTTGGACGTTCAGAGCGGCGGGCGTCAAAAGAATTTTATCGGAGGGCGGCGTCGGCACCGTCAATCACCTGCTCAATCCGCGCGATTTGATGATTCCCGATGATTATCTTGACTTGTCCACGCGCAAAGACGTTCAACTTGACGGGCGATATTTGCTGATTATGCGCGACGCCCTTTGTCCCGAATTGCGCGGGAAACTTTTGACGGCGGCGAAGATGTTTTTCACGGGCAGAATTTTCGAGCGCGGGATTTACGCCGTGACGGACGGTCGCCACTTTGAAAGCCCCGCAGAAATTTCTATGCTCAAAGGGCACGCGGACATTGTCGGGCAGAGTCTTGCGCCTGAAGTTTATTTGGCGCGGGAAATCGGCGCGTGCTATGCAAATCTGTCGTTCGTCGTCAATTACGGCGAGGGGCTTAAAGTTTGGTCGCACGAAGTCATGAAAAATATTTTCTTCGACGACGCGCAACTTATCGGCAACATTTTGCTTGACACGATTAAAAATACTCCCGCCGAAAAATCTTGTGACTGCTTGAACTTGCGCAAGGAAACTTTGCTTAAAGAAATTTACGACGCGGAATAAAATTTAGCGGCAGGCTCGATTGAACCCGCCGAAAAATCCTGTGACTGCTTGAATTTGCGCAAGGAAACTTTGCTTAAAGAAATTTACGACGCGGAATAAAATTTAGCGGCAGGCTCGATTGAACCCGCCGCTTTTTTTATGCCATGATTGCGCCCGCAGTGTAGCCCGCCCGATTAATCGCCTCGCGGAGCACGTCGTCGGAAATATTTTCTTTCAAGCCGACCAGCGCAGATTGTTTCTCCAAACTCGCCGCCGCTATCGTCACGCCGTCGACTTTTTCCAGCGCGCGCACAACTTTGTAAATGCACTTCTCGCAAGTCATGCCGCCGACGTCAATTTCGCGGTGAATCGGAAACTTTTCAATCTTCTCGGCGCGGACGCGGTAGCTGTCATCTAAAAGTTTTTGTTTATTGCAACTGCCGCTACAACTGCCGCATTCCTCCGAACAACACGCCGCCTCGCTCTTAAAAAAACTCCTGTAAGCTTTTCGCACACCGAAGCCGAACGCCGCCGCGATTAAAATTCCGAGAATAACCGTCGCAATCATCATTCAAACCCCAAAAGTTTTCCGCCTTGATAGACGACCAGCGAAATTACCCAAGCGACCGCCGTCGTGTAGAAAAATACGAACGCCATCCACTTGAAGCTTTGCGCCTCTTTCTTGACGGTGCCAAGCGCGGTCATGCACGGCGAGTACAGCAAGCTGAAAATCATAAACGCCAACGCCGACAGCGGAGTAAACGCGCCGCCCATGGAAGTTGCATTTAAAACTTCTGCAGTGCCTTCCGCATCGTCCGTGTCAACAAAATCTTCGTCCGCGCCGTAGAGAATTCCCATCGTCGAGACGACCGCCTCTTTAGCCAAAATACCGGTGACGGCAGCCGCGCCAGCTTCCCACGTGTCAAAGCCCTGCGGCGCGAACAGCACCGAAGTCGTCGAGCCGATACTCGCAAGGTAGCTGTTGTCCATGTCCTCCGTCATGCCGTCGGAGTTGAAGTTGCTTAAGAACCAAATTATTACGCTCATCGCAAAGATAATCGTGCCGGCTTTAATCAAGTAGCCCTTGCCCTTGTCCCAC
>JAFXNB010000078.1 GCA_017529935.1 Selenomonadaceae bacterium | reverse complement strand
ATCAGAAACGGCTGATTGAGTCCAAGCTCCGCGCGTTTGGCGGCTTTGATTTCCTCTGCCACGCTACCCGATTGTTCATAAATTATATCGACGGCGTCGTCGGACGTGAACTGCATCATGCCGAACGTCAGAAAAGTTATTCCGAACAGAATCGGCACGAGCTGGACGAGCCGCGCTAAAAAATATTTTTTCATGCCCGAATTGTAAACGAGCTACGCAAAAAAAATAAGCCCCTTGCGGGGATTGCGGCTTATAAAATTTTTCGTAGGTGTGCTGAATAAATAACATCTCACAGAGCTTAAGATAATCTATACTGAAATGATACAACCAGCGTATCGTTGCCGAAAGGGAGTAACACTACCGACTAATTTTCTCGTAAAGTTCCCTAGCCTCTACGTCGTTCGGATTAAGTTGAAGTGCTTTTTGAATGTCGCGCAAGGCGTCTTCGCGGTTTCGCATAGCGTAAAAAGTAGCCGCGCGATTGTAATAGGCTTCGGCATAATTGGGATTAATTCGGATAGCGCGCGTGTATTCATTGAGAGCCTCCGCGAACATTTTCTGGGAAAGGTAGACACTGCCCAAATTATTATGAGCGGCGGCGGATTTATCGTTGAGTTTCAACGCGGCTTGCAAATCGGTAGCGGCATTTTGGAATTGCCCAAGAGTAGCGTAGGCATTGCCGCGATTATTCAGGGCGTCGGCGTAATTTGCTTTAAGACTAATTGCCGTTGAGTAATCGTCGAGAGCCGCCGCGAATTGTCCGAGTTCATATTTGATAACGCCGCGATTGTTATAAGCTTCAGCCAACTTTGGGTCTAAGCGGATTGCGGTATCGTAAGCCGCCAAAGCCCGCGTGTAGTCCTTGCGAAAAGTGAACTGGTTGCCGTTAGCAAATTCATTTACGGCAGAAAATTTTTCGCCGTTGCGGGCGACGTTCTTTTTTATCTCGACTTTCTTTGCGTCATCAGCCGAATCAAATTCGCCGCGATATTTAGCCATTTGCCGATTCAGCTCGTCGTATTTTTCCCGAAGTTCTTTGTTTTCGCGCGTAAGTTCTTCCAAAGTCTGCCTATCCTGCATTAAGCCCTTCAAAGTATTTTCGTCCAAATCGTCGACCAAAGCTTTAATTGTCACGGTGAACTTTAGCAAATTATTTCCTACGACTTCCACGTTGCTCTCTTCGTCTTGAATTTTTAGAAGATTTGCCGCGACAGTTTCAACCTCGTCCTCGATCAGCTCCATATCAATCATTTTTGAGTAGCTTTTCAGATAGACGCCGGCTTTCTCGACCGCCGCCCGTTTAGCTTCTTCGCGGGCACGCGCCGTAGCACTTGCAGGCGTTTCGTCAAGGCGCGAATCCATTGTATAATTGCCAGACGCCTCGATTAACTTTGCGCCAGCCGAGGAAGTTTCGCAACTTAACATTACGACAAAAGCCGCAAGTAGCGCGAAAATTTTTTTCATGGTAAATCACCTCACCAACACGACGGCGCAATTTGCAAGGATATTCGTCGCTACATTTGCCGCCAAAATTTTTTCCGCGTCCGCCTCACTTACGACGACATCGCACGAGCCGGAAATTTTCACCGCCTTAACGACCAGCGGCGAATCACCTGCGCGGGGCGAGTTCAAGCTGTCGGCGTATTCCACGACGCCTTTGCTGACAGCATTTTGATAGCCGATATTTTTGTAAGCGTAAATCTCCACACCGGCGGCACTTTTAATCGTGGGCGCGACGGCTGGCGTAAGATTTAAGCTGCGGCAGTCTATGACGAGACCGGTATAATTAATTTCACTGCTGATATTGGTAAATTTGGGCTTAGGGAAATCTTCGACGGGGATATTTTCTTGGAGGACGGCACTCGCCAGCGATTGCGAACCGCCATACATCGGCATACGAACTAACGCGTGGAAAGAACCGTCACTTGCGCGGGTCACGGAAGTTACTTTCGCGCCGCGCAACAGAGCCTCAACCTTAGTATTTATCACGTCGTCCAAGTCGCGCATATTCCTAACCGTCGATTCTGCCGTCACGTGAAGATTGTCCACCTCCTCCGCCAAATATCTGTAGGCGTCCATGACGGCTATCCGGCGCATGGCGTTGGGTTGCATGCCCTTTTCGTAGTAAACCACGCCCTCCGCCTCGATATAGCCGTTGCCCACATTTGCCGCCGCTAAAGAAAATATCGACAGCGCACACACCACCAACGCGATTTGAAAAATTTTTCGCACGATAATCATCTCCTTCAAGTTCACTCGTCCTGATAAATAACTTTATTTCTGCCAGTCTTTTTAGCTCGGTAAAGGCGATTGTCCGCAACTTTAACGTTATCTTCCATGGCTAGCGCGGCTGAAATTTGAGCACAACCAAAACTCATCGTCACGCGCAACTCCTCGCCATTAAAGTGGCACGTAGAATCCACGACCGCAAGCCTTATTCGCTCCGCCAATTCCGCCGCCTCGGTAAGGGTGAAGCCCTCTAGGATAAGGATAAATTCTTCGCCGCCCCAACGATATGCGCCGTCGCAATCGCGGATATGTGCCGCCAAAATTTTCGCGATGTGAACGAGAATTGCATCGCCGGCGTTGTGCCCGTAGGTGTCGTTGACGCGCTTGAAAAAATCAATGTCGCACATGATAATCGACATGGGCATTTGCAACATTTTCTGCCGATAACTTTGATAATCGCTGTGCAAGCCCAAACGATTTTTCAGTTCGGTGAGTTTGTCGCGCTGAGAAGCCGCCAAGAATAAATCGGATTCAAGAGCCATGCCGCAGATAAACGCCGCGATTGAAAGCCGCTTCGTGTCTTCCACGTCGTCAAAGCCCGCGTCGCCCAACTTATTTATAACTTGAAATGCGCCGATAACTTCGCCGCGACAATTTGCGACGGGCATAACCAGCACGGATTTCGTAACGTAGCCCGTCTTTTTATCGACTGCGGCGTTGAAGTCAGGGTGATTATAGGGGTCGTTCGTGACAATCGTCCGGTTCTCGGCAAGGGCGCGCCCAACGATTCCCGTCGTGTCGTCTATGACTATTTGAGATTCGCCGGTAGCCGCCGCCGTCAGCAATTTGCCCTTGCGCTTATCCCAACGCCAGAAACTTGCTCTATCCGCTCCAGCCAGCGTTCTGCCCAGCTCCGCGAAAATTTCAAATACCCGCAAGTGTTCGCCCGCGCCGTTTTTATTCAGGCGCATTTCGTCATACAGGCGTTGCATAACGTCAAAAATGTTATCCAAAATCCGTTGCGCCGAAGTGTTATCTTCCATATTCAAGCCTCCTCACAGTAGAATTTTATCGCTGGTCTTAGCGAACATAATTTTATCCGTGCGCCCCGCAAATTCGCGCTCCATAGCTGAAAGTTCCTCGTCCTGCGCCGTTTTTATTCAGGCGCATTTCGTCATACAGGCGTTGCATAACGTCAAAAATGTTATCCAAAATCCGTTGCGCCGAAGTTTTATTTTCCATATTCAAGCCTCCTCACAGCAGAATTTTATCGCCGGTCTTAGCGAACATAATTTTATCCGTGCGCCCCGCAAATTCGCGCTCCATGGCTGAAAGTTCCTCGTCCGTGCGGCGTGGGTCGTGGTGCACAAATAAAATTTTTCCCGCGTTGGCTTTGGTGCCGACTTCAAAACCGATTTGCGGCGTAGAGTGTCCGAAGCCGCGATATTTATCGTACTCCGCAGCCGTGTATTGTGCGTCGTAAAGTAAAAGGTCGCAGTCCTTAGCAAAGCCAGCCAATGCCGCGCAACTTTCCGGCGTGTGTTCAAAATCTGTGGCGTAAACCAGCGACTTACCGCGATAAGTCAGCTTATATATCGTGGAGCCGAGCGGGTGCGAGCCTTCCATCACATCGACGGCAACCGCGCCTATCGAAAAATTTTCCGCCGGCAGTTCGTGGAAGGCGACATCTGCGGGATATTGCCCGACTTTGAGCGGCCAGAACGGCGGCGAAATTAATCTGTCAAGGGCTTCAGTCACGTTCAAGCCCGCCCGCTCTTTAGCGTAAATGTCAACGCGGCGATTCGCCTGTCCGAGCGCGACGAAAAACGGCATTCCGATAATATGGTCTAAATGCATGTGCGTTAATAAAATCGTGATTCGCGTATTCGGCTCCGGTCTGGCGTCGAGAATCCCGTTGCCCGCGTCCAGATATATTTCCTCATTGCCCGCTAAAATTCTGTAGCAGGAAGTCGCGCCGCCGTAAGTCAAAAAATTTTTTCCGTTCACGGGCATAGAGCCGCGCGTCCCCAAAACATTCAGCTCAAATTCATTGCTCAAAATTATTCCTCCTCCGTTTCGTTTAACGAGTTCAGCTTTAAAATTTCAAAGTCCTCCGATTTGCCTTTTAACTTAATGCTGTTGCCGAGAGAAGTGACGTTGCCGCGTGCGCCTAAAATATCCGCCACAGCCCGCGAAATTAAAATCGTGCCTCCGCGAGCATTCGCCTCCAGCCGTGCCGCCGTGTTGACGGTGTCGCCAATGGCGGTGTAGTCCATTCTGAAGGGCGTGCCGATATTGCCGACGACCGCGCTCCCCCAGTGAATTCCCACGCCGAAGGAAATTTTCCGCCCGTGACGCTCCATAAGTTCCGCGCCTAATTTTTCCGAACCGGCAATCATGTCGAGTGCTGCGCGGCAGGCAAGTTCTACGGGTCTTTCCTGCTCCAGCGGTGCATTCCAAAAAGCCATCGTGCAATCGCCGACGAATTTATCCAGCGTGCCGTGGTATCGCCGTATGCAAGCCGTCGTTAATGTCAAGTAGCGATTGAGAATTTCCACGACCGTTGTGGGCGATAATTCCTCGCTCATGGTTGTGAAGCCGCGAATATCCACGAACAGCACGGCGATATTTTTTAGTTCGCCGCCTAATTTAACCGACTTTGAGCCGCCGTCGAGGAGTTGGCGCATGACTGCGGGGTCAACGTAGCGTTCAAAAGTCGCCGTCACTTGTTCCTTTTCTTCGCGCGCCAAAATGTAATTGCTTGCCACGGCTCCGATAAACAGCACGCTCACTGACAGCGGAATCCACGAAACGTGCAGAATTATTCCCTGCCGACGGAAAATTTCACAAAGCACGAGCCAGCCAATCGAAATTATCAGCCAGCCGCCGAGCATGTGTTTCATTTTCCCGCGCCGGAAAAAAAATTCTGCTAGACACGTCACGATAAAAAGGATTATTAATTGCGTGCTTTGCCCCGCCTCGTATAAAAATTTCCCGCCTTGAAACGCTTGGATTGCATTAGCGTGAATGTCGACGCCGTACATCAAATCCGCCCGGTCAAGCGAAGTTGGGAAAGCGTCTTGCATTCCCGGCGCATAGGGTCCAATCAAGACAATTTTATCGCGATACACCTCCGAGCTTATCGTCCCCGCCAGCAAGTCGCCGAAATTTTTTCCGCACGAATAACTTTTCGCCGTGAAGGTCAGATAATAAATTCCGTTGCCCTCAGTCTTCGGCGGCGGCTTCGGTTCAAGTCCTTTATAATCGCACCACTTTTCGTAAATCACTCTGGCGAACGAATACAGCTGCCCGCGCTCCTCAACATTTACATACAACAAATCGTGGCGGGTGATGCCGTCCTCTTCGTTGGGCGCGTTAAGGTGACCGGTGGCGGCACTTTCTTTCAACGCGGGGAAGGGCGGAACCCACGGCCACGTTTTATCCCACGGCGCGTAGGGATTCGCGCTCTCTTCGGCAATGTCTTCATCGTCCAAATCAGCTTCGGAGCCGACAACGACGTTTCCGAACTGCGCGGCGGCTTGAGCGAGCAATTTGTCGCCTTCGGGGTCGGCGGAATTTTCGCCCGTGAAAAGTCCGTCTATGCCGATAACTGCAGGTCGCGCGTCGGGGTCGTGGTTGTTCAGATAAGAAATCGCCTGCGCCATATCCCTGCGGCGAATTGAAGAATTGGGTCCGAGCTTATTCAACGTGGCTTTATCTATGCCGAGGACAATTATATCCGCGTTGCGTGCACCCTCTTCTTGAAAAAATTTGTCGCAAAGTCTCAAGTCAATTTCGTCGAGCCAACCGACTTTTGCCACCAGCGTGATTAGCAACGCAACTAAAAGCGCGTCCGCCAGTCGCAGAAAATTTTTTTTACTTATCACATCCGCATTCCTCTGATTCTGTTGCTGGTGAACACCACGGAGCCTTCGTCCAAGAAATGCGTCGACAAATTTTCCGCAAGAATTTTATCGGCGTCCTCCGCAGAAATCACCGGGCAAGAATTATCGTCGCCGAGACTTTCCGCCTTTATAATCAGCGGATTTGCTCCCGCACGCAACAAATTTTTATCCGCCTCCGCTAGCAATTCACTGCCGATTTGCACGAATTTATTTTCTGTTCTGCCGCGCAGGAGCATAATTTCGCCTGCGTCACGGGAATTCAGCGATTTTTTTTCAACGTATCCAATCATGCCTTTCGCGATGACTTTGTTGTAATCGAGTTTTTCATAAGCGTAAATGGATTGATTCTGCGCGTCGCGAATGACGGGAGACAGCACGGGATTCAATTCCAAGTCGCCGCAATCGATTATCAGCCCCGTGTATTTGCCCGTAGCCGTTACCGCACTTTGCGGCGCGGGAAAATTTTCTTTTTCGACGGGAGTAAATGCCGCTTGCGCAACCGAATTCGTCACGCCGTAAATCGGAACGCTCAAAACCACCGTGCAATTTCCGCGCTCGTCATAAGTCTCGGAAATCACATCTGCGCCCCGTATCAAGGCTTCAATTCTTTCCTTCCGCAAAGTATCTTTTGCCGTAATCTGAACTTTGCCCGCCGCCCGCGCCAAATTCCGGTAGCCGTCTATCATCGCCACTCGCTTTGAAAAAACTTTCGCCCGATTGATGTCGTTCTCGCTCGCTTGAATGGAACCGTGCCCTTCCGCCGTCAGCGTTTCATTTGCCCACCAATTCAACTCCGCTGTTTTCTGCAATGGTTCTATCTGGCTAACTTCGCTTGCACTCATAAATTCTGATTTGCCTTGCGTCCAGAGCACAGTTGCAATCGCCAAACATAGCGCGAGAAAAAAATATTTTCGCACAACGACCGCCTCCCTTGTCAAAATAATTTCAAACGTTTTAATTATTATAGCATAGTTTATTTTTTAAAACACAAGCACCGCGATTAAATCTTTAAAAGAATGTTGCGCTATGTTATACTCCGTTTAAAACTTCAACATCACGACACGCAATATATTTACGGAGGTTTTTATGAGATTCGATTACCACATGCATAGTCTTGTATTTGCTCAACCGTACTTATCCGATATTTACGATTAGTAACGTAACGCGAAATAAAGCCGATTTTGTACCTAACTGTACTCAACTGTATTTTAGTGAAGATTGATAGCTTTGCAGACAATGTGCAGACAACAAAAGCCCCCTCCGAAATGGAAGGGGTTTTTGTTTAATCGTAAAGGATATTACCGTCGAAGCAGTCGTTGCCGATTTTAAGGCAGTCAGTGAACTGCCACATGTAGCCTTTGAAGTCGTCGCGTTTGCCCCATTGCGCGTTCCAAATTGGGCAACCTAAACTGCGCCAGTCAATGTAATCGTCAAGCCAAGACAGAGAGGCATAAACGCCGCAGTTTAGCGGTTTAATAGCGTCTAGAAAAGCCGCGCAAATGTCGGTGATGTTCTGGCGCGTGAAGCGGAAACCGTAACGAGCTTTGTAACCGTCGTCGTCTTCCATGTCGAAGAAGACGGGCAGTTCGAGAAGGACGCCCGCTTCGGCGATAATGCGCTTGCAGAATTGAGCTTCGATAATGGCGTCGGCGGGAGTAAGGGCGTAGGAGTAATGATACGCGCCGCAGATT
>JAFXNB010000010.1 GCA_017529935.1 Selenomonadaceae bacterium | reverse complement strand
TTATCCCATTTGCGTTTTCGCATGTTGACGAACAAAGGCGCGATAACGTCCCATTGCTCGTCCGTTAAGTCTGTTTCGTATTTTTTTCTCATAATGTATCTACTATATCACTATTCAATTTTTATGAACACCTGTTCTAATAATTATGCTGCACATGATGTGACAATCACGACAGGTGCGGGCAATGACACTGTCAGCAACTCGGGCAAATATTGCAAAATTGACACCGGCGCGGGCAACGATTCTATCTATAGTAACAACGACTACTGCACGATTAATGCCGGTGCGGGCAATGATACCGTCTCACTCTATAGCTTCGCGATTAAAAACGTGATTCAATACGCCAGCGGCGACGGCAACGACAAAATTTATAATATCGGCTCGAAAGACACGCTCAGCATTACGGGCGGCACTTATACGCGCTCGACGGTCGGCTCCGATGTTGTCCTCACTGTCGGCAGTGGCAAAATTACTCTCGTCGGCGGCAAAGGCAAAACCCTCAACATTAAAGGCACCAAAGCTTCAACCACAACCACAACTTCCTCAAGCACGAGTAAAAACATTACTAACAAAACTTCCAATAAAAAAATAAGCGGCACAAGCGGCGCAGATACCCTCTATAATTACGGCGGCAACGTTTCAATGAACGGCGCGGCGGGCAACGATAAAATTGTTTCCTTTTCTGACGGCTCGAAGGTTACACTTATCGGCGGCGCGGGCAATGACACGTTACAAAGTTGGAGCGCACGTACTAAATTCGACGGCGGCGACGGCGCAGATTATTTTTATGCAGGCTCAAGCGCGAATTATTCGACGATTCTCGGCGGCGCGGGCAATGATAGCGTCACCAACTACGGCAGCTACAATTCAATCCTCGGCGGCGCAGGTAGCGACACAATCGAGAACACGAGCAGTGGAAAATATTCTACGCTCAACGGCGGAGAAGGCAACGACGTTTTGAAAGCGGGCGGCGCGAGTTACGACACGTTAATTGGCGGCAAGGGCAACGATACGCTCTGGGGCGGCTCCGGCGCAGATACTTTTATCTACGGCTCCGGCGACGGCTCCGACACAATCCACGGCTTCGGGAGTAATGATTTGCTCCAAATAACTGGCACGTTCTCCGCGTCGTATAATAAAAACAGCGGCGATGTCTTCTTCAAGTTCGGCTCTGATACTATAACTTTGAAAAACTCCACGACCACGACTTTCCACGTGAACAACAAGACTTACAGAATAAAATAATCGTCAGCAAGTAGGATTAAGCTTGCTTGCCATGATTCCCTTGATTCGCTACAATAAGCAAATCTAGGGAATTTTTTTGTGGAGGAAATTATGAGCTACTTTTTAAAACGGACGGAAAATAATCTTTGGCACGGGAAATTTTCTACCTTCCCCGAAGATTTGATTGTGCACGCGGTATCGACACGGCGCGGCGGAGTGAGCAAGCCGCCCTTCGACAGTTTGAATTTGGCGTTGCATGTTGGCGACGAGCCTGCTGATGTTCTTATCAATCGGAAAAAATTTATTCAATCGCTGGGCTTTGGCTTAGCTGATATTGTCACGCCCAACCAAGTGCACGGCGATAAAATTTTCCGCGTAGACGAAAATTGGCGCGGCTGTGGCTGTGCAAATTATGCCGACGCGATACCCGAAACCGACGCGCTGATAACCGACACGCCCGGCTTGCCGCTGATATTGTGCTTCGCCGACTGCGTGCCGATTTTTTTTGTCGACGTGGAGAATCGCGCAATCGGGCTGGCGCACGGCGGCTGGAAAGGTACGCTGAAAAAAATCGCCGCGAAAACTTTGCGCAAGATGAATTCCGCGTTTGGCACTCAACCTAAAAATTGTCTGATTGGGATTGCGCCGTCAATCGGGGCGTGTTGCTATGAAGTTGGCGGGGCTGTCGTCGACAAATGCAAGGCGGCGTTCCCGAAAAATCACGGCGAACTTTTGATTGAACGCGACGGGAAAATTTTTCTCGACTTATGGCGGACGAACGTCCTGCAACTTTTGGAGATTGGCGTGCCCGAAAAAAATATCGACGTGGCGGGCGAATGTACTTGTTGCAAGAGCGATTGGTATTTCTCCTACCGAGCCGCGCAGAAAAAAAATCGCGACCGCACCGGACGAATTGCCGCCGCTATCGCGCTTAGATAAAATTATTTATTTGGGCAGAATAGTCAGCGCGTCGCCGACAAGTCGCTCTCTGCCGTCGCTGGGCATGTTTACCAAACTGCCTTTAAAAAATAATTCCGTGGAGCCGCCGCCGTCCAAGTTAATCGCCTCGACCGCGCCGAAATTATTTTTGAGAATCCGCGCCCATTCGGTGAGCGTGCAACCTTTGCTGTGCGCTTGCCGCCCGTCGACGACAGCAAAAATATAATCGCCGTACTTCGTGATACCTACAGCCGAACGCGGCGCACGTCCGACGCGAATATCGGAGGGAAATTGCTCCGCGTCAGCCGTCACGTAAATTTCGCCGTCCTTAACCAGCGTGGGACCAGCTCCGATAATGTGAATCGCCTCGTTGAAGTCCTCGCCGTGCTCCACGTTTATATAATCCTCGTCGAAAATTATCGTGTCGCCAACGTAAACGTCCTTAAAATTTTCGGCGGCGGTGCCGTGCGCGCTGACGATAAATCCGTCCGGCGGAATGTAGTTGTTGCCTTTGTCACGGAAAATATTTACGACAACGCCGTCTTGAACGACAAGCTCCACGCCGAAATCATTTGTGCCGGTCGTCGCGCCGTACCAGCCGTTGTAGACAACGACGGTATTTGCATTGCGTTCGCAATCGACGCCCGCAACTACAACTTCCTCGCCGTTGAATTGCAGGACGCCGCGATAAGTCTGCCGCGCAAAAATCGTGGAGCCGTCCGCCCGAATTCCTATCGCCGAGCGGATAAAGTAAGTCGTGCCGACCGTAAGACCGTCGATTTTTGTGTTGCCCAAGATAATTCCGTTCGGCGCGAAATAGCTTGCATTAATCGTGGCGATTGCGTCGGGCGCGTTCATTTGCGAAACGGTCGCGCGTCCAGGAACTTGTCCGCGAGCCAGCACGGGGCGCAACTGATATTTTTCGTGGTCGGCGATAATCGCGAACGCCATCACCCCGTTTTGATGATAAACCAAAAATTCCAAGCCCTCGCCGTCATCGACGGGCGGCGGCGTTGTAGTTTGCGGCGGTTCCTCACCGGGCGCGTAAACCGGCGGGTCATAATATTCAGGATCCAGTCCGTGAGCATTTTCTTCCGGCTTATCGGCGGTTGAAGGCGGCGGATTGTCTTCATCAATCGACTGCGGCACACCTTCCGGCGGTTTTGTCGGCACATTTGTCCCGTAAAATTCTTCCGCCTGTGCGAAACTCGGCGAACTCAAAAAAAATATTCCTGCCATAAACAGCGCGGCTAATTTTTTTATCATAAAAATTTTCTCCTCCAAAAAAGTTTGGCTTTCAAATTCTGCCGCTGTAGAAAAAATCCTTCACAGCACAAAAAAAAGTTACCTCCCCACACGGAAAGGCAACTTTGGGTTTCGTATTAAGTGGTGCTCGCTGAGAGACTCGAACCCCCGACCTCCTCCATGTGACGGAGATGCTCTACCAACTGAGCTAAGCGAGCCCCTGAAATTAAATGGTGGGGCTGACAGAACTCGAATCTGTGACCTCCTCGATGTCAACGAGGCACTCTAACCATCTGAGCTACAAC
>JAFXNB010000077.1 GCA_017529935.1 Selenomonadaceae bacterium | reverse complement strand
AGCACGACCTGCTCGCCGAAGAGGTCGGTCTCGGTCTCTTCCTTGAAGGTCGTCTGCAGAACGCCGGCACGGGTGCCGCCGATGCCGCGGGCATAAGCCAGAGCGAGGTCGAAGCAGTTGCCCGAAGCGTCCTGCTCGACGGCGAAGATATCCGGTACGCCGCCGCCCTCGACGAAAGTACGGCGAACGAGATGGCCCGGACCCTTCGGCGCGACCATGAATACATCAATGTCAGCGGCAGGATTGATTTGCTTGAAATGGATATTGAAGCCGTGCGCGAACGCCAATGCCGAACCGCTCTTGAGATTCGGAGCGATTTCGTTTTTGTAAACGTCCGCTTGCTTTTCGTCGGGGATAAGAATCATCGTGATATCGGCGACCTTGACAGCCTCGGCGACAGTCAGAACTTTCAAGCCGGCTTTTTCGGCGACGGGTTTGGATTTAGACCCTTCATAAAGCCCGACGACGACGTTGACGCCGCTCTCCTTGAGGTTAAGCGCGTGCGCGTGTCCCTGGCTGCCGTAGCCGATAATCGCGACGGTCTTGCCGTTCATGATTTCCCAATTAACGTCTTGGTCATAGTAAGTTTTTGCCATAATACTCCCTCACTTGATTATAGTCGTTGATTGTATTTTCACCGCGCTCAAGGGCGATAAGCCCCGTGCGGATGACTTCCAAAATTCCATAGGGCGCGAGGAGCCGCGTGAATGCCGTGACTTTCTCGTCGTTGCCGGTTATCTCGAAAATTAAAGTCGTAGGCTGAACGTCCACCACATGTGCGCGGAAAAGCTCCGCCATTTTTAAAACGTCAAGGCGCGTGCTGTCGTCGGCGGAAACTTTAATCATTGTCATGCCGCGTGTAACTGCCGTTGCCGAATCCAGACGTTGAACCGCTTGCACGACGGGCATTTTTTCCAACTGTTTAATCATCTGGTCGATTAAATTTCCGTCGCCGTGAACGACAACCGTTATCCGCGAAAATTCCGGCGATTGCGTGATTCCGACTGATAAACTATCTATGTTAAATTCGCGGCGGCTGAACATGCTCGCCACGCGGACGAGAACGCCCGGTTGATTTTCGACGTAGACTGATAAAACGTGCTTCATCACCTGCAAGCTCCTCCTAAAAATTTCCTGCGGCGAATAATACCACGCCACGCGCAAAGTTTCAAGATGTCATGCGTTTGGCAAGGTCGGCGGCTTCCGTCATGAGACTTTGAACTTGATGAATTTTTTCCTCTGCAGATTTAATCGTCGCCGAATTCCTGTCGTCCATCCACTTTGCATAATCCTGCGCGGCGGCTATCGCCACGTCGCAAATCCGCATGTAAAGATTGTGCAGAGGCTCGGCACCCTTGGGAACTTTCAAGCTGAACAGCTCCTGCTTACGCGCTTCCCAATCCTTTTTGAACACGTCGTTAATCAAAATTTTCAAATCGGCGCGTGTCTTGTCGTTGCTCAAGTTGCCGACCGCCAATATCATGCCGTATTTCTGCTCCGCTTCGCGAATGGTCGCTTCATGCCGAACATTTATTTCGCCCGCCTTCGTCAAGTATTCGTCAATTTGCGCCCGCCGCGCCTGTCCGATTTGCTCGACGTATTCTTGGAAATTCTGCACGCGAACGACTTGCCATTGATTATCCGCGCCGCGAGCCAAAATGAATTGCAGAGGAAATTCTTGCCCGATTTCCGGCTGATAAATTATCAAATCGGCAAAGGCTTCGTTTTTGTTGGCGTCGTTTATCTCGATATTTTTCACGTCGCGAATTTCGGCATCGTTTAATCCGGTCTTGTCCAGCAACTCAATCACGCCGCCGTTTTCTTCCGCCTTCAAGTCGCCGGTGGCAATGTAAGAATCAATCGCCGCCTTCAAGCTGAGAATCATCGGGGCGCGCAACATTTGCGTAAAATTCCTAATCGCGTCCCTGGCGTCGGGCGTCATGACATTTTCCGGCGAAGTAATCCCCGCAACAAAGCCGTCGTAGCCCGAATCAAGCACGCTGTCCACGTTTACCGCGCGGTAGAAATTTTTCGTGTCGCGCTCCTCGATTGACTGCTGAATCGTCTTTATCGCGTATTCGGGCGTGTCGTTGTTCACGTGGAAATGATAATAGCCGCCGCCCGCAACCGCCACTGCCAACGCCGTAACGCCAATGCCCGCCGCTATTTTAAGTCGCTGTTTCATTTCGTCGCCTCCAGAAAGTTTTTTCTACAATCAACTTTCCACTTATCGCTAAAATTTCCTGCCGCGCAGTGCCCTAAAAACTTGTCGGCGAACTTTTACGTAATTGCCAACGTTCCTTATCACCACGTCTGCACGCGCACAAACTTCCTCCCGTGGCATTTGCGCGTTGATTCTCGTCAAGGCTTGTTGATTCGTCAATTTGTCGCGAGCCATCAATCGCTGTATTTGAAATTTCCGCTTCGTGTAGACTGCCCAAATTTCGTCGAATAAAAATTCCCAGCCCGCCTCAAACAAAAGCGGCACTTCCAACACGACCAGCCCCGCTCCCATCTCCGAACACTCAACTAAAAAATCCCGCGCCTTATTTAAAAGTATCGGGTGCGCCACGGAGTTTATCCACTCGCGCTCGTCACGGTGATTGAAAATTATTTCGCCGACAAGCCGCCGATTAAGATAGCCTTCGCGCGTGAGAATGTATTTGCCGAAGTGGCGCACGTAAATTTCAAAAAGTTCGCCGCCCGGCTCCAAAAGCCACCTCGTAACTTTATCTATGTCTAGAGTCGTCGCGCCGGCATAACGCCGCAAAGTTTCCGCCACGGCTGATTTCCCGCAAGAAATGCCGCCCGTCATTCCCAATATATACAAAGCCTCACTCCCTTAAAATTCCCAGCTTGCCCATTATAAAACGTTGCTCCTCTTCCATTTCCCGCCGCTCGTCGTCGTCCATGTGGTCGTAGCCCAGCAAATGTAGTAGCCCGTGCACTTCCAAAAAAATAATTTCGCGCAGGAACGAATGCCCATATTCCACCGCTTGAACTTTTGCCCGCTCCAATGAAATTATCACGTCGCCCAAAATCTCAAAGCCCGCGTCGACAACTTCCGGCTCGTCGCTTTCCCTGAACGCAAATGATAAAACGTCCGTTGCTCTGTCCACGCCACGATATTTTTTGTTCAGCGCGTAGATATGTTCGTCGTCGGTTAAAGTCAAGCTTAGCTCGGAATTTTCGACGCCGTAAATTTCTCCGACCACGTCCGCCGCCCGCAACATTTCCGCCAATAAATTTTCTTCAACCGTCAACGTCTCCGGTTCAAAGCTGATTGCCGTGTTCATGCCTGTCATAAGCCTCCACAATCCGCGAAACGACTTCATGGCGCACAACGTCCGCCGTGCCCAATTCCGCTATGCCCACGCCCTTAACGCCTTTTAAAATTTCTACCGCCTCGGCAAGTCCCGATTGAATTCCGCGCGGCAAATCTATCTGACTTAAATCGCCCGTTATCACCATGCGCGAGCCGAATCCCAGCCGCGTCAAAAACATTTTCATCTGCTTGGGCGTCGTGTTCTGCGCCTCGTCCAAAATTATAAACGCGTCGCTCAAAGTTCGTCCGCGCATGTACGCCAGAGGTGCAATTTCTATCACGCCGCGATTGAAAAATTTTTGGTAAAGGTCGAAGCCCCAAATTTCTTTCAGCGCGTCGTAAAGCGGCCGCAGATACGGGTCAACTTTCTCCTGCATGTCGCCCGGCAAAAAGCCCAAACGTTCGCCCGCCTCCACTGCTGGCCGCGTTAAAATTATTTTCCGAACTTCCTTGACGCGCAAATAATACGCCGCAACCGCCACAGCCAAAAAAGTTTTGCCTGTGCCCGCCGCCCCAATTCCAAACGTCACGACGTGCCGCCGCATCGTCTCGATATAATTTTGTTGCCCCGCGCTCTTGGGCTGTATGTGAACGCCGTTCGCCGAAACTATTATCGTTTCTCCGAAATTATTCTGATTCGCCAATGACTCGCCTCCTTAAAATTTTCCGCAACGATTTTATTTTTTTTCGCGGCTACTGTCAATGAAAGCAACTCATTGGAATTAATCAATCACTCAAGCAACGACAACGCCATTGATTGAGATTGATTCGCCTGTGCCAGCATTGATTGTGACGCTTGCGCCAAAAGATTGTATTTCGTGTACTCGGTCATTTCTTTAGCCATGTCGGCATCGCGGATTGTCGATTCGGAGGCTGTCAAGTTTTCCGTTTCCGTAGAAATATTCTCCGCTGTGAATTCAAGCCGCCTGTTTTGCGCTCCGACTGTCGTCACTGCGTCAAGGAGATATTTAAGTCCGTGGTCGAGAATGCCCGGAGGTTTGGGCTTGCCGAGCAGAGCGTCGCGGCTGTCCTTGTCTGTGACGGGATAATCAAAAATAGTTTTGTCGGCTTCGGGCAACGGATCAAAAATATGATCCAGCGTCATCTGCGGAATTTGTATGTGGATATTCATGCCCGCCTTGTCGGTGTGCTGAATCACCAAATCTTTGACGGAAAAATTTCTCTTCTCGCGCTCGTAGTCTTCTTTGAAGGAGATGCCGTCGGCAATCTTCGCGCCCATTTCTTGATAATCCGGATAGCCGCTGACATCAACGCGGCGGTGGTCGTAAAGCGTGACAATTTTAG
The DNA here is from genome assembly GCA_017529935.1 of Selenomonadaceae bacterium. GTDB lineage: Bacteria > Bacillota > Negativicutes > Selenomonadales > Selenomonadaceae > Quinella. The sequence goes on along the minus strand of JAFXNB010000077.1, from coordinate 7,055 downwards.
TATCGGGGTCGACGGCAAAGCGCATGTGATGATTGTACTTCGGATCGTCGCCCGTCAAAAGAGCGTTGCCCTGCGTATAAATCGCCTTAACAAGTTGGGTGGCGTTCGTGACGGCGGAAACGTCAATGTTTATGTATTTGATATTTTCCTTGTCCGTGTCGTAAGAATCGGTGCCGTCGGTGAAAATAAAATTGAACCACTCGCGGCTGTCGGTCGCGCAATAAGCCCGAAAACCTTTGCCGTAGAGATCGTCGGGAATTTTTACGCCGAGATTGGAAAAATCTATGTCGTAGTGCCGCAAAGTCTCCGTTTGAATATTCATTTGCAACGTATAGTTATTGTATCTCTCGAACTTTATCTTGTCGCCGTCGACGGTACCGCCTGTTAGTCTTTCCGCGATAGCCTGCGCCAAACTTTTTCCGCCATTGACAGCTTGCCTAATGTCGTTGATGTCAATTTGCGTCCTTGAAATTTCGCGGGAGCCGCTGTCCTCGACAATACTTCCAACCTTGGGCGTGAGGTAAGAGTCGTAAAGCTTGTAACCATTAAAAGTTTTTCCGGCATATTCGCTGCTGAAATCGTCAACGGTCATGCCCGTCAAGTCGTATTCCCAAATGGCGGGCGTGGCAGGTGTGCCCGCGTCGACAGTTGTTATCGCGCTGGCGTTGAAGCTGTTGTACGCCGTGTAATTTGTCGTGCTGGTTAGGGCACCTTGAGTTGTGTAAGTGTAGCGGTCAAATATTCTGTAGCCGTTGTAGCCTTCGCCGGTGTTGTTCGCCGTGAAAGTTAAATTGCTGCCGTCGAACGAGTAACTGAAACCGTTGCCCGCAGAGCCGCTCGCAGATGTCCCTTTCGTGAGCTTTACGTTGTAATCTCCTTCGGGCGTTGAGCCGGAGTCGACAACTCGAAATTGCCTTTGGTTAAAGACGAAGCCCGAATCATCAGCCGCGCCCGACAAGTCAACCGTCAAAGTCGCTTGCAACGCCGGAGGATAATCGGGGTCGTTTAGAGGATTGGATGTGCCGCCGCTGGTCGTGCCACTGACGCCCGCTTTCGTGACTTCGTGGGTGTCCTTAGCGTATTCGTTATGTGTGTAAGCTGTACCGCTGACGCCGGAAACTGAAGTTTGAAGCGTCAGTGTTTTATCGGTGAGAGTGCCGCCAACTTTGCTTTTCAAATTATTAATGGTTTCGTCGATGTCCGCTCCGAGTAGCACAGCGGTTGCGGCGACGGGCTTTCCGCTTGAATCGTTGTACGCACGATATTTTTTGCTCGTGTCGTCCGTGAAAACGTAATATGAACCGCCAATGTTAATGCCGACGTTGTTAAGGTCGCTGACGTCGCTGTAGCCGGAAAAATCTATCGACTTAGTCGGGAGCGTGCCGCTTTGGTAGTCCTGCGTCTTTTGAAATGGCACAGTTTCCATAGTAGAAGAATACTCCGTAAAAATATCGAACGGACCATAAACGTTGTCGAGATATTTGTATTGGGCGTTGGTGATGAGATTTAATTTTGTCTTCCTAATTTCCTCCAAGTCGCCCTCGTCCAATTTTATAATTTTGTCAGCGAGCAACGGCTTCTTGGAATTAAAATCTGTGCCGTAAGCTAAACTTTCAATTTCGTCGTAAAGGTGAACGAGTTCCTTCTGAATCGTTTGGCGGTCTTCGTCGGTGTTGTGGTCGTTTGCCGCGTCGATAACTTTTTCGCGAATCGTCCTAAGAATTTCAATCTGTCCTTGAATGCCGCCCTCCGCCGTCCGCAAAATTGAACTGCCGTTTTGGACGTTTTGAGCGTCTTGTTCGAGTGCACGGAGTTTAACTCTCATGCGCGAGCTAATTGAGAAACTTGCGGCGTCGTCTTGGGCTGAATTAATTTTCATGCCGCTTGCGACTTTGGCGAGAGATTTTGACCGCACCTTGCTGTTCTTGTCGTAATTATTCAAGGCGCGGTTCGCCGAGCCGTTGTACCTTACCGTCATTGCCATCCCTATCACCGAATTCCTTTCCTTGGAACGAAGATTTACAATTAATCCGAATATACTTTTTATCGCGGTTAAAGTCAACAAAAAAACCGCCGCGATTCACGACGGAAATTTTTTAATAGAAGACTTCTTGCAAACAGAGACCGCAAGCGGGAGCAGTCGCGGGGACGAGGCTCCTGTCGCGGGCGTCGAAAATTTTTTGGAACTCGGCAAGAGTTATTTTTTTTCTGCCGGCGGCAACGGTCAATGCAACGATATTTCTCGCCATGTGATACAAAAAGCCGCTCGCGTGAATTTTTATCGTTAAGCAATCGCCGCCGAAAAATTTTTCCTCGAAAAGCTCCGCCGCAAAAATTGTTCGCACGGGATTCATATTCGGTGCGCCGCCCGCCGCCTTGAAGCTGGAAAAATCGTGCGTGCCGATTAAAATTTCCAAAGCCGCGCTCATAACTTCAACGTCAAGTTCGCGGAAAATGTGCCAGGCGAAACGATTCACGAACGGATTGGACGCCGCGCCGCGCAGGATTCTGTAGAGATAAATTTTGCTCTTCGCACTGTGCAACGCGCTGAAATTTTTATCGACTTCCCGCGCCTCGCGAACGACAATATCGGCGGGCAAGACGCCTCGCGCGGCAATCGGGATTTTGTCAACGTCAATGCGCCCGTCCGTGAAAAAGTTGACGACCTGCCCGAAGGCGTGAACGCCTGCATCAGTGCGCCCTGCCGCCGCCAACTCAATTTTGTCGCCGAAAATTTTTTCCAGCCGCTCCTCCAAAACATTTTGAACGGCACGGCGCGGCGGACTTTGCCACTGAAAGCCGTTGTAATTCGTTCCGTCATAAGCGACCGTCAACGCCAAATTCCGCCGCCGAAGTTTCATTGCCAATTTATTTTCCTGCCGCATAGCTCAATCCTCCGACGCCCGCGCAGATTATTAACACCGCCAACGCCGCGCAGAAATCTTTTTTGGTAAAGCAAAGTTGTTTCATGTGCGTGCGACCTTCGCCGCCCCGATAGCACCGCGCCTCCATTGCCATTGCTAAATCGTCCGCCCGTCGAAAACTTGACAGGAACAGCGGCACCAATATCGGCACCATTGACTTAAGTTTTTTTATGAAGCCGCCCGCCTCGAAGTCCAGCCCGCGCGATTTTTGCGCTTTGATAATTTTGTCCGTCTCTTCAATCAGCGTCGGCACGAATCTAATCGCTATCGTCATCATCATCGCCAATTCGTGGCTCGGCACGCCAATTTTCCTTAGCGGCGACAAAAGTTTTTCCGTGGCGTCAGTCAATTTCAGCGGCGAGGTCGTGAACGTCAACAGGCTCGACAGCACAATCAACAGCACCAGCCGCAAGCTTATTTGCACGCCGTAAATTATTCCCTCCGTCGTCACTTTGAACACGTAAAATTTCGCCAAAACTTCGCCGTCGTGGCTCACGAAGTGGATTAGCAGCGTGAACAAAATTATCCACGCCAGCGGCTTGACGGATTTTAAAACTGTCAGCGGAGGCACTCCGGACAAAAAAATTAATCCCGCCGTCAGAAGCGTCAGCGCGAGATATGCCGCCCAACCTTGCGCCGCGAAAATTAAAATTACCAGCGCGAACAGCGAAATTATTTTCATGCGCGGGTCAAGCCGGTGCAATATCGATTTGCCCGGAAAAAATTGTCCGAGCGTTATGTCCTGTAACATTTATCCTCCCTACACGTCGTCGCGGTAAATCGCCGGCAATTCTTTTATCCGCAAATGATTTTTCATCAGCCAAACTGTCAACAATCTTTCGGCGAAGAAACCGACGACGCGCGAATAGTCATGCCCCATTTCCGCAAGCGTTTTGTCGCCGATTTGAATTTTGTCGCGAATTTCTTCCGTAGCGTCAATTATAAACGAGAATAGCCACTGGCAATAGGCGTCAAAAATATTTCGGCGCGCGATAAACATTCCGTACGGGAACAAAGTTATTCCGCTCAAAACGTCGTCGAAGGCGTCAAGATAATCGGGTTGCGTGCGACTCAAATGACCGCGAATAATTTTTTCGGCGATATTAATCAAATTGGGCTGCCCTGTCGACAAAAGCATCATGTCGCGTTGCGAGTAATCGGTAAAACCCTCGCTCTTGACGATTATGTCGTATTCGCGCAAAATTTTTAGAATCGCCGCCGCGCTTAAAATTTTTTCCGCGTCGAAAGTTTTTTGATTGGCGTCGCCGGTAAAAAATCTGCGGTAGTGGACAAGACCGGCGTGCGTGTGGCGCGTGTTCTTCCAAATCCAATAGAGCGCGGTCACTTCGTCGAGGAAAGGATTTAGCGCGCTGATATTGTCGCCCGAATCGTCGCCCGTGTAGCCGAAATCTTTTTTGGCGAGCGTGTGACCGGCGTGAATAAATTTGTAGCCGGCGGGCAACGCGGCAAGTTTGGCGTCCTTGTGCGTGACGACGTAAACTCCGACATCGGCGGGCGGCGCGATTTTTTTTATTTGAAACCAGCCGCCGTTCACAGCCTTGAAATATTCGACCTTCGCGAAAATATTTTCGTTAGCCGCCAAGAACTTTTCAAGCGCAGAATTTTTCCTGACGAACGCCCAAATATTTTCCGTCAAAGCGTCGGTTTTAATCAGCACATCGATAAATTCGGCGGGCGTCCTCTCCTTAGCAAGAATCAGCGCGTCGAAGTGATGAAATTTGCATTCGTCGAACGTGCGATAAATTTTCCCGTAAACGTGCTCCATAATCGGATAAATTTTTTCGGCGAGACAATCAACCGCGACGTGAAAATTTTTTGTCGGCGTGCGGAAATCACTTTCGGCGAAAAAGGCATCGAAATCCAGCACGCAGGAAAAATTTTTTGCTTCAAGCAAACTTTCAAGGAGGATTAAAATTTCCGTGGTGAAAAAGCCGCCGTGAATTTTTTTAGCAAAAGTTTCAGCCGTCATGGCTTGCCGATTCAGCGGAAATTTTCTGCAGTAATAATAAAAATCCAAAGCGTCGTTGAAGATTAAATACTCCGCCGCGCCGTCAAGCAAATTTTTTATGTCATCAGCCGTCAAGCTCCGTTCGCTGAAAAATAATTTCACGTCGCTACCCGTCATCTTGAAAATTATCTGCCCGACAACTTGAGCGGGCTTGTTGCCGATTTTTTTTCTGAAGTCCTCCACGCTCCCGCAGACCAAGACGCGCGGCACGTAAATCGCCATAAGGATTCCCCCCTTTGCCGAAAATTTTAAGCACCGCCCTTTGATTCGTCAAGCAGAATTAACAAAAGCCCCTCCACGAATGGAAGGGCTTAATTTTTTTCGTAACGTGTCAAATATTTTCTTTGGCGACGGCGACAAGCTGTGCAAAAGCCTGCGCGTCGGAAACTGCAAGCTCCGCCATCATTTTGCGATCTACGGCGACGCCCGCTTTGGTCAAGCCGCAAATCAGTTTGCTGTAGGAAATGCCGTTAATACGAGCCGCCGCATTGATTCTGGCAATCCACAGGCGACGGAATTCGCGCTTCTTAACTCGGCGGTCGCGGTGCGCGTACTGCCCCGCCTTCATGATTGATTCGTTGGCTTTTTTGAATTGTTTGCTCCTCGCGCCGCGGTAACCTTTGGCGAGCTTGAGGATTTTTTTATGGCGTCTGTGCGCGGTGACGCCGGTTTTTACTCTTGGCAAGATAATCTCCTCCGTTCAAAAAAATTTAAGCGTAGGGAAGCATTTTCCTCACGCGAGCTTTGTCCGCCGCCGAAGCGAGCGTTGCTTTGCGGAGATTTCTCTTGCGTTTGCGAGTTTTCTTTTCCAGAATGGTGCTCTTGTAAGCCTTATTGCGCTTGAATTCGCCGCTGCCCGTCACGTGGAAACGTTTAGCTGTTGCGCGGTGTGTCTTGATTTTGGGCACCGCCGTCCCCTCCTTTTGTCTGAGTTGTCTTCTTTGTCTTTTGCGCCTTTTGTGCCTTGGGAGAGAGAATCATCGTCATGTTTTTGCCCTCAAGTTTGGCGGCACGCTCGATAGTCACGATTTCTTCCATAGCCTTGGCAAGCTTATCCAAAACTTCGCTACCCAATTCGGGGTGCGACAATTCCCGTCCGCGAAACATTATCGTAACCTTGACTTTGTTGCCCTCTTCGATTAAGCGTTGCGCGTTTTTGAGCTTAACTTCAAAGTCGTGTTGTTCGATATTCGGGCGCAACTTGACTTCCTTAATCGTGATGATTTTCTGCTTCTTGCGCACTTCCTTTTCGCGCTTCTGCTGCTCATAACGATATTTGCCGAAGTCCATGATGCGGCAGACGGGCGGTCTGGCTTTGGGCGCGACTTCGACCAAGTCAAGATGTTTTTCCTCGGCAAGTCTTAGCGCGTCCCTGGTGGGCATGACGCCGAGCTGTTCGCCGTTCGCGTCGGTTACTCGCACCTCGCGAATACGAATTTCCTCATTGATTCTCAAAGTGTCTCTGCTAATTTGAAATACACCTCCTGCGGCGCGTCGAAAAAAATTAAAGGCGGCCTATAAGCCACCCGCGATTCTCACCAAAAAACTGCTGAAACCGCGCCAACGCATTCAAGGTCGGCGGGTGAGAAGCCCGGGCTTCTGCTTAACGCGCCAAAGTTTACCACAGCAACCGCGCTCTGTCAACCTGCCCTGCGTTAATGATTTTTTATTTACGCCGTTGACGCCATGATAGATTTGTATTATATTTTCCATAGGTAACAATAATCACGTGTTTAATTTTGGAGGAGTGAGAAAAACTTTTCGCAGTCAATCAAAAAATTTTACAGGAGGAAAAAAATTTATGAGCAATGCAGAACTTGACCTTCAGGCTCTGATAAAAAAAGCCGAAGCGCAAGAAAATTTCCCCGAAGTCGAACTGGACTTTCCAATCCCCACTTACGACGAGTGGAAAGAGGCATGTATCGCCCTGCTTAAAGGCGCGCCGTTCGAGAAGAAACTTTTCACCAAAACTTACGAGGGCATAACCTTCAGCCCGATGTATTTCCACGCGGACACCGAGCCGATTCAGCCGACGAAATCTTTCCCCGGCATGGGCGATTATCTGCGCGGCGTCACTGCCAATGGCTACGTCAACGCGCCGT
>JAFXNB010000076.1 GCA_017529935.1 Selenomonadaceae bacterium | reverse complement strand
TGATAAGAACCGCGAACAGACTGACCACGGCATGACGGTTAAAATGCCCGAAGGCGCGGAAGATTTCACGGGAAACATTCCGCTCAGTGAGCGCGTCAATCTCCTTGCCTACGCAGAATTTTTTATCGGATTGAGTAGCGGCTTATCGTGGCTGGCTTGGGCGGCAGATTGTCCCGTGATTATGATCAGCGGCATTACTCCTGCTTGGTTTGAATTTTCCACGCCGTACCGCGTCATCAATCGGCTTGTCTGCTTCGGCTGCCACAATGACATTTCGCTAAAGTGGGGGGATTTTGAACACTGCCCGCACCACAAAGGCACCGACCGCGCTTACGAGTGTTCCAAAAAAATTTCTGCGCGGCAAGTCATTCAGACGATTAATCAGTTGCTTGACGACAAACGGACGGGGCGGCTTAAGAATTCAAACTTTATTTGACGGTGATTAAATGTTGGCATTGGGTATCGACCCCGGCTCGGCGATTTGCGGCTACGGTTTCGTCGAGTTGATTAACGGACAACTTATAGCTAAAGAATTCGGCGTGATAACTACAAGCCCGCAAGCTCACATGCAAGATAGACTTTTAAAAATTCACACGGAGCTTGACGCGCTGATTAAAAATTTTCAGCCGCAAGTCATGGGCATTGAAAAACTTTTTTTCGGCAAAAATTCCACGACGGCAATAACGGTTGCGCAAGCGCGGGGCGTTGTCCTGTTGTGCGCCGCGCAGAATAATCTTGACATAATCGAGATAACGCCCAACGAAGTCAAGCAATCTATCACGGGCTACGGCGGCGCGACGAAGGAGCAAGTTATCTACATGGTGACGAAAATTTTAAACTTGCCCGCTCCGCCCACGCCCGACGACGCGGCTGACGCTTTGGCAATTTCTATCGCGGCGGGCTACGAGGCAAATTCTTTGGCACGCAGAAATTTATTGGAGACTTGAGCGATGATTGGTTACTTGAGCGGCAACGTTAAATTCCTCTTCGACGACAGCTGTATCCTCGACGTGCACGGCGTCGGCTATAAAATTTTCGTCGACGCGCAGACACGGCAAGCACTAACACTGGGCGCGGCGGAAGAATTTTTTATTCATACGGCGGTTCGCGAAGACGCGATAACTTTGTTCGGCATGAAGAATCAAGCGGCGTTCGCGCTGTTTGAATTGCTGTTGACGGTCAACGGTATCGGCGCGAAGAGTGCCCTGTCCGTCGTCTCGAAAATTTCTGCCAAAGATTTCGCGCGTGCCGTAGCGTTGCAGGATTTGAAAACTTTGACGCGCTTACCGGGCATAGGCAAAAAATCCGCCGAAAGAATTTTGTTAGAGCTTAAAGGCAAAGTTCAATCGCTCGCCGAAAATTTTGCCGAAGAAGATTTTCAGCCCGCGCAGCTTCAAACGACGGCACAAGACGACGCGGCGGAGGCTCTGGAGGCATTGGGCTACACGGCGGCGGAAATTTCTGCGGCGTTCAGCAAGGCTCCAAAAAATTCTTCGACCGAACAGCTGATAAAATTCGCTCTGAAAGATTTAAATCGATTCGCGTGAGGTAGGTGAAAAATTTTGTTGAAGTCATTGGCATTGGTGCGCCCGAAAAAAAGATTGTTCTTGGGCTTGCTGTTGGCGTCGGAGTTTTTTGTTGCGCTGGCATTCTACGGGCTGTGGCTGATTTGCTGTCCGGGGCTGGAAAATATTTTTGAGTACCTGCCCGCGATTGTCGGCGCGTTTTTAATTTTTATTTCTACCTTCTCGTTCGGCGCGGTCTGCAATATGGTCTTGGCATTGAAAGGATTTCCTACGCTGAAATTATTCCACCGCTACAGCTTCGCAATCATAAAATTTTTATTTCCGTTGGCGGTGCGTATCGGAAAAATTTTCGGCATCAAGCGGCGGCAGATAGAAGGTTCGTTCGTGGCGGTGAGCAATTTAATTTTCATGAAGAGCGGAATAAAAGTTCCCGCGAAACGTCTGCTGGTATTAAGCCCGCATTGTCTGCAGCTTTCCACTTGCCCGCACAAAATCACCCGCGACCCGAATAACTGCAAACGTTGCGGCGGGTGCAATGTCGGCGACTTGATGAAGCTGGCTGACGAATTGGGCTTTACTTTTTTTGTGGCGACGGGCGGCACGTTGGCGCGGCAAGTCGTCATGAAAAATCGCCCGCAAGCAGTTTTGGCGATTGCCTGCGAGCGCGACTTGATGAGCGGCATTCAAGACGTTTATCCGTTGCCCGCCGTCGGAGTTTTGAACATTCGCCCGAACGGACCTTGCTACAACACCCGCGTCGATATGGAAGAAGTGCGCCGCGTCCTTGCGCAAATCATCGACGAAGGAGCGGCGTGACGTGACGGAAGAAAAAGCTCTGGCGATAATCGAGATAGAAAAAAAACTTTTAAGTTCGTTGCTGTTGGAAGAGGGGCGGGCACTCGCGCAAGTTTCGACGCTGCTCAACGAGGAAGATTTTTATCGTCCCGAACACAAGCTGATCTATCGGGTGTTGCAGTTTTTGTACGGGCAAGGCGCGCCAATCGACGTGCTGTTGGTGGAAAATGAACTGCGCAAAAACGACGACATAAAGCGCGTAACTCGGCAATATTTATTCGGGCTGTTGCCGCTGGAATATACAACGGCGCGGGCGGAATATTACGCAAAGATCGTCAAAGAGAAATCGATATTGCGGCGGCTGACGGAGGCGGGGCGCGAAATAGCTGACGAGGCCGAAGCCGAACGCGAAAGCGTCGAAACGATCTTGGAGGCGGCGGAGCGGAAAATATTATCGGTGAGCGCGGCGCAGAATCGCACGAACTTTGAAGGCTTGTCGGAAGTAATGTTGCGTTCATTCGAGCGGATAAACGAAATACTCAATCGCCCGAACGAGATAGCGGGCGTGCCGAGCGGGATTATCGATTTGGACAGAGTGCTCAACGGTTTTCAAAAGTCGGACATGATAATTTTGGCGGCGCGTCCTTCCATGGGCAAGACGGCTTTGGCGTTGAATATCGCGACTAATGCGGCGAAGCGCGGCAAAGTTGTCGGCGTGTTTTCGTTGGAGATGAGCAAGACGCAACTGGGCAACAGAATTTTATCGACGTGGAGCGGCGTGAACAGCCAATATCTGAACACGGGAAATATAAACGACAACGACATGCGTGCGCTGATTGACGCCTTGAACGAAATGAGCGGCTTTAAACTTTACATAGACGACACGGCGGGCATAGGTCTTTTGGAATTGCGCAGTAAGGTGCGGCGGCTTAAGCACGAACGCGGCTTGGATATGGTGATTATCGATTATTTGCAACTGATGCAGGGCGGACGCGCGGAGAATCGTCAACAGGAAATTTCGGAGATAAGCCGCGGGATTAAAGGTTTGGCGCGTGAATTGGAAGTTCCTGTAATCGCGCTAAGTCAGCTAAGCCGCAGTGTGGAGATGCGTGCAGAAAAAAAGCCGCAACTTAGCGACCTTAGAGAATCCGGCTCTTTGGAGCAGGACGCCGATATTGTTATGTTTCTCTATCGCGACGAATATTATAACCGCGACGACACGAGCAACGAAAATATCGCCGAGCTGATAATCGCCAAAAATCGCAACGGTCCCACGACTTCTATACGGTTGCGCTTCGATAAAAATGTCATGCGCTTTGAAGACTTGACGCGAATGGAGCCTTAAGTCTTGCGCCGAACGAACAAATTCATCGCGTAGATAAAAATCAGCGAGAACAGCGCGAGTAATGCCGCCCACTTGAACGCCGAATCGTAATCGTTGGCTTGGACGGCGGCATAAATGGCGGTCGACATGGTTTGAGTTTTGCCAGGGACGTTGCCCGCGAACATAATCGTTGCGCCGAATTCGCCCATGGCACGCGTAAAACTCAGCACCAGCCCCGCCAAAATTCCCTGCTTAGCGTTGGGGATAAGGATACGCCAAAAAATTTTCCACTCGGAAACGCCCAAAGTCTGCGCCGCGTAAATTATGTTCGGGTCAAGCTGTTCAAATGCGCCGCGCGTCGTGCGATACATAAGCGGCAACGAAACGACCACCGCCGCGATAACCGCAGCCTTGAACGTGAACACGAAGTTTATATCGAACTGCAGGAAAAATTGTCCGACGGGCGAGCGTTTGCCGAAGATGAGCAACAGGAAAAAACCCACGACAGTCGGCGGCAAGACCATCGGCAACATAATCACGGCGTCGACAAAAGTTTTGCCGCGCTTGAGTTTGATGACAAAATACGCCAGAAAAATTCCCGCGAAAAATGTTATCAGCGTGGCGGCGGTCGCAGTTTTCAGAGTGATGATTAACGGCATAGCAGAATAATCCTATCGGGCGGGAATTGCACAAAAATTTTTTCCGAGTCGGGTCTCTCGACGATTTCAGCGCGAATGTTATTGTCAAAAACGACGATAAAGCAGCTGGTATCTTCGACGACCTTTTTAATTTGCAAGCGGAAGGAATTGACGCCCGCCGCGTTTTGAAATTGTAAATCGTGAGCGCGGATGGCGACAAATTTTAAATTGTCGGGGATATTTTCGGCGGTCAAGGTGAGGTTCCAATCTTCGGCGAAAAGTTCAGCGTCGGAGATTTTTTTTGCGGGCGAAATATTTTTGCAACCGGTAAGGACGGCAGCGGCTAAAGTTTTGGGATTTTGGAAGACTTCGCGCTTTTTGTCGAGCGTGCCGATAACTCCGTTGTGCATGACGGCGACGGTATCAGCAAGGCGGTAAACTTCGCCCCTGTCGTGGCTGACGAAAATCGCCGCGCCGTAGAATTTAAAAATGTCGGCGAGCTGGAGTTCGAGTTGCCATTTAAGGTGACTGTCAAGCGCGGAGAAAGGTTCGTCGAGGAGCAAAATTTCTGCGTGGGAAGTCAGCACCCTGGCGAAGGCGACGCGCTGTTGTTGCCCACCGGAAAGTTGCGCGGGATAAGCATTTTCCAGCCCGTCGAGTTGGAAGCGCGCGATATTTTCCTTGAGCTTGGAAAGTTTATCGCCCGTGGCGGCGAATGTAATATTTTCGGCGACGGTCATGTTCGGGAAGAGCGCGTAATTTTGAAAAAGATAACCTGCGCGGCGAGCTTGCGGCGGCAGGTTAATTTTTTTATCGGAATCAAAAAGCGTGCGCCCGTTCAAAATAATTTTTCCTGCGTCGGGCGTCTCAATTCCCGCGATACATTTCAACAGCATGGACTTGCCGCAACCTGAAGCACCGAGTAGCGCAAAAATTTCGTCGCGGACGGCAAAGTCAACGTCGAGCATGAAGTCGCGCAACTTTTTTTTAATTGATACTCTTAAAGCGACTTGCCCAATTTGCCTAAACATTCACCCGCCCCTCTCTCAAATTGTCATGAATAAATTTTAACAAACTCGGTTAGTTTTATCAATCACTCCCACAATCGTCACGTTTCCGCCGAGCCGTTCAAAGCTTGGCTTTTATTTTTTTGTAAAGACTTCACGCATCTCCGCCGATTGAAAAACTTCCCGCGCCTTGCCGATTGTCAGCACGCGCCGATTGAGCAAAATCACTTTGTCGGCGAAACGTTCAATCATGTCCAAATCGTGCGATACCAAAAGGATTGCCATATCCTCCACGGTTTTTAATTCGGCGACGAGTTCATAAAAAATTCTCATGCCGGCTTTGTCGACGCCGCTAATCGGTTCGTCCAAAAGCAACAAATCGGGCAACGGGTCGAGTGCAAGGGCCAATAAAATTCTCTGCAGTTCGCCGCCCGATAGTGCGCCCAATCGCCGGTCGATTAAATGTTCTGCCTTGACGCGCCGAAGATTTTTGCTCACGCGCCCGCGAATAAATTTTGAACTGCAAAGCCAAACCGGTCGCCACGTAAGACACGCCATGAACAAAGCCAAAACGGTCGTCGGGCTGGTCGCGTCGAATTTCAAAGTTTGCGGAACGTAGCCGATAATCGGGCGCAGGTGTTCGCCCTTCGCGTCGAAATAATTCAGCTTGCCCGCGTGCTTGACTTCGCCGAGGATGGCTTTTAGGAGCGTGGACTTGCCCGCGCCGTTCGGTCCGATTAGCGCAGTCAGCTCGCCGCAGTGAACCGTAAAATCCACGTTATCCAAAATCGTCAGCTCGCCGACTTTGACGGAAAAATTTTCAATCTGTGTCGTGCAAAGTTTCGATTGATTGTGTTTCATGTCGATAATCTCCTAAACCAACGCGTCGCCAGCCACAGCGCGAAAAGTGCGTACGCCGCCAAAATTAAAATCGACGGCAAATTGAAGCCCTCGCGCAAAAGGTGGCTCGTGTGTGTGAGCGGCAAAACTTCTATCACGACGCGCACGACCGGCGGCAATTCTGTTGTGGAAAAAAATGTCCCGCACAAAAAACTCATCGGCATTAAAAGATACGTGTTGACTTGCGCAAGTTCTTCATACGTTTGGACTTTCAACGCCGCGCAGAAGCACACGCCCGCGAAAATTATCGAATTGAGCACGACGACGCAAAAAAAATTCAGCGGCTCGGAGAAAAATTTTAGACTCGCGCCGAAAATTATCGCGACGCCCAAAATCAGCGCGGTTGAAATTAACGCCCGCACAACCGCCGATAAAATTTTCCCGAAGACGAACGCCGCCGGCTCAATCGGTGCGCTCAAATATTCTTCCAAACTTTTATGATAGACGCGCTCGGCATGGACGGAAGTTATACTCATGTAGCTGACGTTCATGGTGTTTAGCGCGACGATGCCCGGCACGAGAAAATCCAAGTAGCTGCCCGACGCGAGATTGATATTTTTGCCTAAACCCCAGCCGAACGCGACCAGATATAAAACGGGCGTGACCAGCCGCGACAGTATAAATTTTTTCAGCCGCCGCCGCAGGACAATCCAATCGCGCCACATGATTGTTGCGATATCGTAGAAAAACATTAAATAAGCTCCGTAAAAAATTTTTTTGTTTGAGCGCGGCGATTTGATAAAATTTTTCGTAACGCTGAATCGCGCACATTGTTCCGCCGCTTTTAAAGCGGCCGCCACATTATCGTTAAAATGTCGTCAATCATTTTTCAGGCTTTCGAGCCGCGCAATTTCTTCCTTGTGACTTTCCAACGCGTAGCCGATTCGGATATGTTCTTCCTCTGTGAAATCGGGATTTTCATACGCCGCAGAAATTTTCTCCAGCCGCGCTTTGACTTCGGCGAGTTCGTCGTCCAAAATAAATTTTTCCTTCAGCGCGAAGCCGTAGACTGCCAAAATTTGTTCGCGCGTCGTTTGATAATAAGAATCTTCGCCGGAAATTTCGCCAACCAACTTTGCCAGCTCCAAAATAATTTCAAGCGGCTGCTTGCCCGCGTTTATCATGTCGGAAAGTTTTATGCGGAGTTCTTGCGCCGCGCCGAAAAATTTTTTATCCGCCAAAAAAATCGCTCCTTTATCTTATCGTGACGAACGTCGCGCCGGTGCCGCCCTCGTCTTGGTCGGCGAATTGGAAATTTGCGACGGAATTGTTGCCGCGCAGGAAATCATGCACGCCCTTGCGGAGTGCGCCGGTGCCCTTGCCGTGAATAATCAAAACCTGCTTAAGTCCGGAAAGTTGCGCGTCGTCGATGAATTTGCCGCAAACAATTTCCGCCTCGTCGACAGTCATGCCGCGAATATCAATGCTACGCGTAATCGTCGCCATTTTCTGCACAAGCCCCGCCGAGTCGCGATTTTGATTCGTGACGGGCGGCGAAATATTTTCCTGTTGATTGTGGCTGACGAAGCGGCAGGAAGAAATTTTTACGGTCGTGCGCATTGCGCCGATTTGCACGCTCAAGGCGTCGTCGTCGATTGCAAGAATCGTGCCCTTCTGGTCGAGCGGCTTGATATAAACGGTGTCGCCGACGAAAAGATTTTTTTTGTTAATGCGCGTGCCGACGAACTTTTCCGCGATAATTCCCGTCGCCGAATCAATTTCCGCCTCGCGCAATTTATCCCGCGCCTGCTGAATGACTTGTTGCCGACGTTTAACTCCCGCGTCGTCGAATTGCTCCTTGAGCGCGGCGATAATTTCTTCCGCCTCGCGTTTGGTTTCGCGCACCAGCGCGGCGGATTTTTCTTTTGCCTTGCGGATTATGTCGCCCTTAGTCTTAGCAATTTCGTCGCGCATCTCGGCGATTTTTTTCTCGTGCTTGAGGACTTGCTGTTGACGTTCAAAAATTTCTGCGTTGCGCTGTTCAAAGACCATGCGCTGATTTTCAAGTTCGGAGATGACTTGCTCAAAGTTGGCGTGGTCGGCGGTTATGAGTTGCTTAGCGCGGAGAATCAAACTTTGCGGCAAGCCCAAGCGTTGACTGATTGCAAAGGCGTTGCTCGCGCCGGGAATGCCAATCAGCAGCCGATACGTCGGGCGGAGCGTTTCAGAATCGAATTCGACGCAAGCATTTTCAATTCCGGCAGTCGAGTAAGCAAAAGTTTTCAGCTCGGAGTAGTGCGTGGTGGCGATAGTCGCCGCGCCGATTTGCAACAGCCGTTCGAGAATCGACATAGCCAACGCCGCGCCCTCGTCGGGGTCGGTGCCCGCTCCGATTTCATCAAGCAGAACTAAATCCGTCGCCGTCACGTCGTCGAGAATCGCCACGATTTTTTTCATGTGCGCGGAAAAAGTCGACAGGCTCTGCTCAATGGATTGTTCGTCGCCGATGTCCGCGAAAATATTCGTGAAGACCGCAATTCTTGAACCGCCCGCCGCCGGAATGTAAAGCCCCGCCTGCGTCATCAAAGCCAGCAAGCCCAAAGTTTTCATGGAAACGGTTTTGCCGCCGGTGTTCGGTCCGGTAACCAAAAGCATTGAAAAATTTTCGCCGAGCTGAATGTCGACGGGGACAACTTCGGCGGGATTAATCAGCGGGTGCCGCGCAGATTTTAAGTCCGTGAAATTTTCGAGTTGCGGCTCCGTGGCGTTTAAATCGCGGGCGAGTTTAGCCTTGGCGAAAAGCAAATCGACGTCCGCCAAAATTTTTATGTTGTTGGTTAGGGCTTCGAGATTTTTTCTGACGGCGTCGCTTAGGTTGCGTAAAATCCTCATGACTTCGTGACGTTCGGCGGCTTCGAGTTCCTTGACGCTGTTATTTAAATTGACGACGGCGAGCGGCTCAATAAAAACCGTCGCGCCGGTCGCGGATTGGTCGTGAACGATGCCGGCGAATTGCGATTTGTATTCGAGTTTGACGGGCAGGACGTAG
>JAFXNB010000075.1 GCA_017529935.1 Selenomonadaceae bacterium | reverse complement strand
CGACGGCAAAATTGTTTCGATAACGCCCGAATACGAAGACTGCCGCCGCCTTGCCGAAAAAAATTCCGTGCCGTTCAAAGCTGTTTGGCAAGAGGCTTTGACTAAGCAGGAGGCGCGGCTCGGTTAGTCTCCGGAAAATTTTTTGTAAAAGTCGACGCGCTCTGTTATAATGGCGGAAAATTTTTTTGGAGGATTTTTTATGAAGGTAGCATTGGCGAAACAAATGCACGCGATAGACAAGAGCGCAATCGAGGAATACGGCTTGCCCGAATTGTCGCTTATGGAGAGCGCGGGACATCGTGTCTTCGAGGCGACGAAAAATATTTTGGGCGGCGTGTCGAAGAAAAGCATTTGCATCTTGGCGGGCAGCGGCAACAACGGCGGCGACGCATTGACGGCGGCGAGATATTTATCGAACGCGGGCGCGCGCGTGAAAATTTTTTTGCTCGGCGATAAAGACCACCGCACGGCGTCGCTCAACGTCCAGATGAGAATTCTGCGCGGCATGGGCGTCGAACTTCAGCAACTTGAAAGCGACAGGGCTTGGGAACGTTTGCAAGTCACGCTGAGATTTTCCGACGCGGTCATTGACGGGATTTTGGGCACGGGCTTCAGCGGACAACTGCGCCCCGCCGCGTTGCGTTTGATTCGTCTTGTCAATGCCGTAAAAAAAATTACCGTGTCAATCGATATTCCGTCGGGCGTGGAGGCTGATACGGGCGCGGTCGGCGAAGCTGCCATGCAAGCGGATTGTACAGTTGCGCTGGGCTTGCCAAAAGTCGGTCATTACATTTGCCCTGGCGCGTCCTACGTCGGAAAACTTTTGATCGACAACATCGGATTGCCCGCCGAACTTTTGAGCGAGGAAATTCATCAAACGCTTGTCGACGACGAACTTGCATTGACGTTCCTGCCCGCCCGCCCGAAAGATTCGCACAAAGGCACTTGCGGGAAAATTTTAATCGTGGCGGGTTCACGCGGCATGACGGGCGCGGCGTCCTTGGCGGCAATGAGCGCGATGAAAGTCGGCGCGGGGCTTGTAACTTTGGCGACGCCCGAAAGTCTCAATCCTATTTACGAAGTGAAATTAACCGAAGTGATGACGGCACCGCTCGACGAAATTAAGCAGGGGATAATCGGCGGCGACAAAGCTTCGGAAAAAATTTTTGACTTGGCGGAAAATGTCGACGCGATTTTAATGGGACCGGGGCTGGGTCGTGAGCGCGAAACTCAAGCTTTAGTCAAGAAAATCGCCGCAGAAGTCGACAAGCCGCTGATACTCGACGCCGACGCGATTTATCCGTTCAACGGCAAAGCGGACGAGCTAAAGACTTGCAAACAAATTCCAATCCTCACGCCGCACCTCGGAGAACTTTCCGCGCTGTTGGATATTCCCGTTGAAAAATTGCGTCCCGCGCTCGTCCCTGAAGTTCGTCGCGCCGCGCAGGAGTATCGCGCAATAATCGTGGCGAAATGCGAAACCACAGTTGTTGGCTACCCGAACGGAGAAATTTTTATCTCGCCGCTGGGCAACAGCGCAATGGCATCGGGCGGTTGCGGCGACGTGTTGGCGGGCGCGATTGCCGGTCTGATGAAACAAACGCCGTTCGCGCCATTGACGGGCGTCTGGCTACAAGGCACCGCCGGAAATTTCGCCGCGCAGGAAAAAGCGGAGGGATTAATCGCCTCGGACGTTATGGAAAATTTGCCCGCCGCAATAAAAAAGCTCCGCGCTATCGGCTACAAAAATTCTTAAAAAAATAATCGCCTTCCAAATTCGGGAGGCATTTTTTATCAAATCGGAACAAATTCCTACCAAACACGAACGAATCGGATATGAAACAATAATGAATGCCCGTTGCCATAACCTAAAGGCTTTGCTACAATACACTCGACGCAAGGAAGCGCAAACAAGTTCAAAAGCAGTGCCAAAGGAATTTTAAAGGAGTTGTTCAACATGAAACGTGCATACAATTTCAAAAATAGAAATCATAAAATCGCAGCGTGCGCCGAAGTTCCGACAAAGGCGACGCGTGCCAAGGAAGTTTCGTTCATTATGGTTGCAAAGGGCGTGCTCGGCTTCAGAGAGAGTGCGCACATCATCAAGGTCGGCGAGGAGACAGGTTGCGCTATAAGCATTGCGTCGGGCAAGAAACATGGCACGACGAAAAGCATCCTCTCGCTCGTCAACCTCACAATCCAGCCCGGTAAAAGCCTCGTGCTCAATATCAAGGGCGAACGCAACGAGGAGGCCTTCCGCGAAGTGTCGAAGATTATCAGTGGCGAGACCGACTCCAACAGCTAATTTGAAATCAACTTAACCCACCCCACTCATAAAAACCCCAATTAAAAAGCCTCCGCCTGCAAAAGGTCGGGGGCTTATTTTTTATGGCAAATTAAAGCGTTCGTTCAAAGTTACGTCGGGCTTTTACTTCGAGCCGCCGCGAAATTATTCCGGCGGAGTGTGCGGCAAATTAAATCGTTCGTTCAAAGTTACGTCGGGCTTTTACTTCGAGCCGCCGCGAAATTATTCCGGCGGAGTGTGCGGCAAATTAAATCGTTCGTTCAAAGTTGCGTCGGGCTTTTACTTCGAGCCGCCGCGAAATTATTCCGGCGGAGTGTGCGGCAAATTAAAGCGTTCGTTCAAAGTTGCGTCGGGCTTTTACTTCGAGCCGTCGCGAAATTAT